>JBFICP010000276.1:0-4530 GCA_041581935.1 Gammaproteobacteria bacterium
GAGCACAAACGATATGGCGGCAGGAAGAATCATCGGGACTGGCGATTTCACGCTCACTGAAGGGCGCAGTGCCGGCTTCTACTCGCTGGTGGCGGGGCTTTCGCTCGTGATCGCCGCGGCACTCTGGGCTGCGCACCACATGGACGCGCAAGGACACCACGTGACGGGAATGACGAATCAGATCGTGTGGGGAGTTCCCCATGTGTTCGCCGTGTTTTTGATCGTCACCGCGTCCGGTGCATTGAACGTCGCCTCCCTTTCCTCGGTCCTGGGACAGTCGAGATACGCGCCATACGCCCGGCTTTCGGGACTGCTCGCCGTCGCGTTGCTGCTGGGCGGACTCGCCATTATCACGCTGGATCTGGGCCGTCCGGATCGGCTCGTGATAGCGCTGACCCACTTCAATATGACATCGGTGTTTGCTTGGAACGTTTTCCTGTATGTGGGTTTCTTCGCGCTCGCCGGTCTGTACCTGTGGACGCTAATGGAACGGAGCATGCACGGTCTAACGAAAACCGTGAGCGCTGTTCTGCTGGTTTGGCGAATTACGCTCACCAGCGCCACCGGTCTCATCTTCGGCGTGCTGGTCGCGCGCGAAGCTTACGATGTCGCCATCATGGCGCCCATGTTCATCGCGATGTCATTGTCCTTCGGCACGGCAGCGTTTCTCCTAGTGCTGATAGCGAGCTTTCACTGGTCCGGCCGCTACCTGGAAGACACGGTCGTGCTCGGCTTGAAGCGCATGCTGGCGATTTTCGTTGCGGTCGTTGTGTATTTCGTCATCGTGTTTCACGGCGTCAAGCTCTACGCCGCGGACTCTCAGGGCGTGGAGCGCTTCCTGCTGCTCGACGGCGGAGTGTTCCCGAGTCTTTTCTGGCTGGGTCAAATCGCCGCCGGTTCCCTCCTGCCGTTGTGGCTCTTGCTGTGGCGATCCACGGCCAGCTCACGATTCTGGGTTGCGATTGCCTGCACGCTGGTGCTGCTCGGCGGTCTTGCTCAGATCTATGTCATCGTAATCGGTGGTCAGGCCTTTCCATTGCAGATTTTTCCCGGCAAGGAAGTCATCGAAAGCAGCTTCTACGATGGTGTCGTCGCTCATTACCGACCGAGCGCGGTCGAGCTGCTGCTGTCGTTCGGCGGCGCCGCCCTTTCGCTGCTGGTCGTGGTGCTGTCGATGAGAGTGCTGGAGTTCCTCCCACAAATCCCGGGGCGGGAGCGGAACGAGGACCGGTGATGTCGCATTTGTATATCTCTGCCGCGCACAAGTCCGCCGGAAAGACCGTGATTGCAACGGGAATCTGCGCCGCCCTGCGGGCACTCGGGCATCGCGTTCAGGCTTTCAAGAAGGGTCCCGATTACATCGATCCCATGTGGCTCAGCAAAGCCGCAGGTCGTCCGTGCCGCAATCTCGACTTTTTCACCATGTCACGAGACGAAATCATCGCATCGTGCAATCGTCACGCACGCGATGTCGACGTCAGCATCATCGAGGGTACGAAGGGGTTGCATGATGGCGTCGCGTTGGACGGTAGTGACAGTAACGCGGCACTTACCAAGCTGCTTGCCTCGCCGGTGGTTCTGGTGGTCGATGCCCGCGGTCTGACTCGTGGTGTTGCGCCGCTGGTGAACGCGCAGTCGTGCTTCGACCGCGACGTCAACGCGGCCGGTGTGATTCTCAATCGAGTCGGCGGCGCGAGGCATGAAGCGAAGCTCCGCGCCGCCATCGAGCATTACAGCGATATCCCGGTGCTCGGCGCCGTCTACGACAATCAAGCGCTGACGATTCCGGAGGGCCATCTCGGATTGCTGCCCGCCAACGACCATCCGCGCGCCGCTCGAATCGTGAAGGCCATCGGTGAAGCGGTGCGCGCCCAGGTGGACCTGGAGCGCGTGTTGCGGATCGCCGCCGAGGCGCATTGGCCAACGGCACACGGTGTTTACGCATCGGCGGACCGCCTCGACTACGGGGTTCGCATAGGCGTCGCGCGTGACGCCGCCTTCGGCTTCTACTATCCCGAGGATTTGGAAGGTCTGCGCTCGGCCGGGGCCGAGCTGCATTACTTCGACACCATGACCGATCCGTCGCTTCCCGATGTCGATGCCGTGTTCATCGGAGGTGGGTTTCCGGAACGGCACATGGACGCATTGGCCGCCAACGCGCCGCTCCGGCGGACTTTGAAAGCGCGCATCCGGGCGGGAATGCCCGTGTACGCCGAGTGCGGCGGTCTCATGTATCTGAGTCGCTCGCTTCACAGCGAGGGCAAGACAGCGCCCATGGTGGGCGCCATCGAGGCGGATACGGTCATGCACCAGAAGCCCCGCGGCCGCGGCTACGTGAAGCTGCGTGAAACCGGCAGGAGCCGCTGGCCGTTGCCGGACGGGATTGACGCGGAGCGGGTCGTCAACGCCCATGAATTTCATTACTCGGATCTCGAGAACTGCTCTCCCGATCTCGAGTTCGCTTACGAGGTCGTTCGGGGTCACGGCGTCGACGGAAAGCACGACGGCGTCGTCGTCGACAACGTGCTCGCGAGCTTCAGTCATTTGCGCGACGTCACCGCCCATCCCTGGACCCGGCGTTTCGTGGCATTCATTCGCGCCACGCAGCGGCGAAACAGTGCCCTGTAGGCGCGAGGTTGCCCGCGTCTCTTTTTCACCCTTTTCACTCTCCTTTGATATGCTGCACCTACGGGATATGCCATGTTCACGGTAACCAAGGCCGCAGCCAGCCAGATACGCAACTCCGCGCACAGCGGGAACGCCGAGGAGCTCGCGCTGCGTATCGCCGCAACCCGCAAGCCCGACGGCGCCATCGAATATCAGATCGGCTTCGATGAGGTGGGATTAGAAGATGTGCTGCTGAACAGCCGCGGAGTGGACGTGGTGTTCGCAAAGACGGACAAGGAGCTTCTCAACGGCACCGTCCTCGACTACGTCGAAATCGAGCCCGGCGAGTTTCGATTCATTTTCATGAACCCCAACGATCCCCAGTACCGGCCTCCGGTGGAGGATTGACACATGGCGAAGGACCCGGATGAGGCGTCGGTCGGCCCGCTGCGTTCCCTGCTCAAGCGGCTGGTGGACCCGTCCGAGGACTGGGCGCAACGCGCCGACGAGCGCAAGCCGAGTGCACTCATGGTGTATGCGGCTTTGCTGCTGGTCGTTCTCGTCGCGGTCGGACTTCTCAGCACGCGAATTGCCGAAAACGCCCAGGACGCCGGCGGGCTCGTGGCGGCCGTCTGGATCGCAGTGGCCATCGGTGCCGCCATTGTGGTGCTGCTCGCCGTTCAAATTCGACGCCACCTTCTCGATCCACTCGCCCATCTCTACAACTGGGCGCTCGGTATGTGCGACGGCGACCTGTCCTCACGCATCTCGCCACAGCAGAAGGGTCGCTTCGCCAAGCTCACGTTTCACATAAATCGTCTGAGCGAAGCGCTCGAGAAGCTTGCCAACGAGATGGACGATGTGGTCTGGCAGCAAACCAGGCGTTTACACCAGAGAAACAAGTCTCTCGAGATTCTTTTCGAGGTGGCATCCACGGTCAACGCGACCGGTAGTCTCGCCGAGTTACTCAATCGGTCGGCAAAGATCATCGAGCCGATTGTGAACGCCTCGGATTGTGTGGTGCGCCTGCGTGAAGAGGGTGGCGGCGTCAGCATTCTCGACGCAGATCGACATGAGTCGACTCTTGTGCCGATCAACGATGCGGTTTTCGCGGAAATCGAAGCATTGCTCGATGGCATGCGCAGCAAGCAGCGGGTCGAAATCCATCGATGCAAGCAAGACGGCGGACAATTTTCCATCGTGACCGTGCCCATGCACTACCAGGGACAGAATCTCGGACTTCTCAGCTTCTTTACCGAGGCGCCCGACGCGGCAGCCGACGATGAAGTGCGCAAGCTCCTGATCAGCGTCGGCAAACAACTCGGTATGGCAATCGCCAAGTCACGCCTGGACGAAGAGTCGCATAACCTCACGCTCATGCGCGAGCGCACCTCACTTGCTCACGAGCTGCACGATTCTCTCGCCCAGAGTCTCGCCAGCCTGCGATTTCAGGTGAAGCTTCTCGGGGAAACCCTCGACGGCGAGAATTCTCTGGAAGGCGGGCGTGAGCTTCGGCGCATCAACGCCAGCCTCGATGGACTGAACACCGAGCTTCGCGAGCTCATTGCAAACTTTCGTGCACCCATGGACGAGCGCGGACTCATCCCGCCGCTCGAAGATCTCGTGGATCGCTTCGGACGGTCGAGCGGAATTTCCACCCACCTGCACACGGAGTGCCCTCAATTGAAGCTGCCCGCCGCGGCGGAGATGCAGGTACTCGGCATCGTCCGCGAGGCGCTGACCAACGCACGCAAACACAGCGAGGCAAAGACGGTGCGCGTTCTGGTTCGCTGTGAAAGCGGCGATGAGTACACTGTGCTGATCGAGGACGATGGTGTCGGCAGCGCTTCGCCATACGCTGGGGTTGATCACCCCGGTGAGCACGTGGGGATGTTGATCATGGAAGAGCGTGCCAAGCGACTC
>JBFICP010000277.1:0-4526 GCA_041581935.1 Gammaproteobacteria bacterium
CAGAAAAGACTTGGATCGGTACCCGGTGGTCTCGTCGAAGGCGCGCGTGCCCGAGAAATCGAAATCGGGGGCATTGTAGGCGTCTCGGACATTGACCGTCTCGCCCGTGACCGCGGCCTTGGCCGCCACCATCTTGTGGTTGGGCTTGCCGTGCTCGTCGTACAGGGGCACGTTTGGAAGGTCGATGGGAATGCCGCTGGTGCCGCCCATGTGGATACCCAGGGTATCCGTGTGCATGATTTCGAACTTGAGCTCGTTGTCGTCGGTGCGGGAATAGAACGTCCCGCCATCGGCGTTGGTGAGCTGCTTGGCGCTCTGCACGATGAGCTCCATCAGGCGCCGTTCATCCTTTTCCGCCGATAGGGCAATCCCCACCGCCGAAAGGGCGCGGATGGACTCGAATTCTCTGCTTTTCGTATTGGGCATAACCCGAGTGCCGTGTACGGACGGTATGGTCCGTCGATGCGGCCCTGTCTAGCGTCGAGGCAGTGTAGCAGCCGTTTTTTCCCGTCAGTAGTGACGGGCGTCACACCCTGTCCATGGCGAAGGAAATTCCCGGGTCATATCCGTGTCACGGTCGGCAGATTGGACCTTTCACCGGGGCCCCGATTCCTCAAGTGTTGGAATCATCGCCGCTGGCCCGGTCGGATTTGCCGGATTTGGCGGGTTTGCCGGACTTGCCCGATTGGCGTCGAAGCGCTGCGCCCTTTTTCTTGCCGGCGCCCGGCGCGGCCCCCGTGGCGGCTTTCTTGCGGCGCGTAGCCCGATCGATTCCGGATCTCGCCCGGCCTTCGGTGCCGGCGACCGAAAGGAACATCTCGTTCAGCCGCCTGACGAAGCCGGCGGGATCCGGCAGTCGCCCGCCTTCGCTGAGAAGCGCCTGATCGAAGAGGATATTTGCCCAATCCTCGCGACGCTGCCGGTCGCCTTCGACAGCGAAGCGCTTGACCAGCACGTGATCGGGGTTGATCTCCAGGATCGGCTTGCTGCTCGGAACGTCCTGACCCGCCGCCTTCAGCAGCCGCTCCAGATGCCCACCCAGCTCGTGGTCGTCGGACACCAGGCAGGCGGGGGACGTGGTCAGGCGATTGGTGGTCCGAACCGCCTTGACGCGATCGCCGAGCGCACCCTCGAAGGCTTTGAGGAGCTCGTCGTGTTCGCGCGCTTCGTCTTCGTCTTTCTTGTCTTCGGAACCGGCGATGCTCGCATCGAGCTCACCCTTTGTCACCGACTGCAGCCGCTTTTCCTTGTACTCCTGCAGATGATTGACCGCCCACTCGTCGATCTCGTCGCTGAGCAGCAGGACCTCGATGCCCTTGTCTCGGAAAATTTCCAGGTGTGGGCTGCTGAGCGCCGTGGCGTGGGTGTCCGCGGTGATGTAGTAAATCCGCTCCTGATCCTTTTTCATCCGCTCCACGTATTCGGCGAGTGATACGGTCTGCTCGGCCTCGCCGGTGTGTGTGCTGGCAAATCGCAAAAGCTCCGCGATTCCGTCCTTGTTCTTCGGGTCATCAATGAGGCCTTCCTTGAAGACCTTGCCGAATTCACGCCAGAACACTGCGTACTTTTCCTTGTCGTCCTTTGCCAGCTTGGCGAGCAGATCGAGCACCTTTTTCACGGACCCGGCGCGAATAGCGTCGATCTGACGGTTCTGCTGCAGAATTTCCCGGGAAACATTCAGCGGCAGGTCGGCGGAGTCGATCACACCGCGCACGAATCGGAGATAGGGTGGCATGAGCTGCTCGGCATCGTCCATGATGAAGACGCGTCGCACATACAGGTTGACGCCCCGGCGCACATTACGGTCCCAGAGATCGAAAGGCGCGTGCTTGGGTATGTACAGAAGTGACGTGTACTCGAGATTGCCCTCTACACGGCTGTGCAGATGCACGAGCGGATCGTCAAAGTCGTGGGCAATGTGCTTGTAGAACTCGTTGTACTCCTCGTCGGATATGTCCTGCTTTGCGCGCGTCCAGATAGCCGTCGCAGTATTGACGGTTTCCTCGCCCTTCTCGTCCTCGCCCAGCTTGAACATCTTGACGGGGAAGGAAATGTGATCGGAGTAGCGGTGAACAATTGAGCGCAGGCGCGAGCCGTCGAGAAACGCGTCCTCGTCTTCGCCCTCGCGCAAATGCAGCACGACCCGCGTGCCGCGTTTCGGCACTTCCACGGTTTCCACGGTGAAATCGCCCTCGCCGCTCGATTCCCAGCGCACACCCTCGCCTCGCGGAAGACCGGCCCGGCGGGAGGTCACGGTGATGTGATCGGCGACCATGAAGCTCGCGTAAAAGCCGACCCCGAACTGTCCTATGAGCTCGGAGTCTTTGGCCTCGTCGCCGGTCAACGCCTCGAAGAACTGGCGGGTGCCCGATTTCGCGATGGTTCCCAGGTTCTCGGCGATCTCTTCGCGACTCATGCCGATGCCGTTGTCGCGAACCGTAATGGTGCGGGCCTTCGGGTCGAATTCGACGTGAATGACGAGCTCACCGTCGCCTTCGTACAGCGATTCATCGGAAAGCGCCTCGAAGCGCAGCTTGTCGGCGGCGTCCGAGGCGTTGGAGATGAGCTCGCGCAGAAACACGTCCTTGTTGCTGTAGAGAGAGTGGATCATCAGATCCAGCAACTGCCGTGCCTCGGTCTGAAAGCTGCGGGTTTCCTTTGCGGTCTCGACACTCATGGTCCGGAGCTGCTCCTTGGGCTGAAATGGCGCATACAAATCGCGATCAGCCATGATTATGCGGGCAGTTCGCGCCAATTCAAGGCATTCGCGGCCGATGCCTATGCGTGGCCGATCGCCATTGGTTACACTGCCGCCGATGACGCGCGCCCCCGATGCCTCCCACACACCGGTCATCCAGCAGTACCTGCGAATCAAGGCCGAGCACGCAGGCATGCTGCTGTTTTACCGCATGGGTGACTTCTACGAGCTGTTTTTCGACGACGCGCGCAAGGCGTCGCGCCTGCTGGATATCGCGCTCACCTCGCGTGGACAGGCCAATGGGGCACCGATTCCCATGGCCGGCGTGCCGGCACACGCCGTCGATGCGTATCTCGCGAAGCTGCTTCGCGCCGGCGAGTCCGCCGCCATCTGCGAGCAGATCGGCGACCCGGCCGCGAGCCGCGGCCCGGTCGAGCGGCAGGTCACCCGCATCGTTACGCCGGGCACGGTCACCGACGATGCGCTGCTCGATGAGCACCGCGAAACTCTGGTGTGCGCGCTGCACCGTCAGGGCGAGCGTTTCGGCATCGCACGCCTGGAGCTCGCCAGCGGCCGATTCGTGTCCATGGAGGTGCCGGGGCTCGAGGCCCTAGCCGCGGAGCTGCAACGCATCGAGCCGGCGGAAGTTCTGATTTGCGAGGATGGCGACGATCTCGAGGTCCTCGACGAGCATGCCAGCGTGCAGAAGCTTCCCGCCTGGTGCTTCGAGGAGGACAGCGCCGTGCGCCTGCTCTCGGCACAGTTCGGCACGCGGGATCTCGCCGGATTCGGCTGCGAGTCGGCCCATCTGGCAGTCGCCGCCGCCGGCGCCCTGCTGCAATACGTGAAGGACACCCAGCGCGGGGCGCTCCCCCATGTGCAGGGTCTGCGTCTCGAGCGGCGCGAGGACGCCATCGTTCTCGACACGACCTCACGGCGCAATCTCGAGTTGACCGCGAGCCTCTCGGGAGAACGCGGGCATGCGCTCGTCGACGTGCTGGATCGCACCGCCACGGCCATGGGCAGCCGATGTCTGCGCCGCTGGCTCGGCCGGCCCCTGCGGGATCGCGAGCGGTTGCGTCATCGGCATCAGTGCATCGGTGCCCTCTTGAGCGCCGGCGTGTGTGCCGAGCTTCACGAGCAGATGCGCGACATGGGCGATCTCGAGCGTATTCTCTCGCGGGTGGCCTTGCGCACGGCGCGGCCGCGGGATCTCTCTCAGCTCGGCGTCGCCCTGGAGCAGCTCCCCCGTCTGCACGCGTGCGTGGCTGCCGTCGACAGCCCGATGCTCGACGCGATGCGCGCCGGAATCGGCACGTTTCCCGAAACCAGCGCCTGGCTGCGACGGGCGATCGTCGAAAGCCCGCCGGTGTGGCTGCGCGACGGCGGCGTCATCGCCGAAGGCTTCGACACCGAGCTCGACGGCCTGCGACGGCTCGCTTCCGACGCCGACACGTTTCTCGCCGAGCTCGAAACGCGCGAGCGCGCGCGAACCGGGGTCGCGACCCTCAAGGTCGGCTACAACCGCGTGCACGGCTATTACATCGAGCTCGGGCGCAGCCACTCCCACAAGGTTCCCGAGGAGTACCGGCGGCGTCAGACGCTCAAGAGCGCCGAACGTTACATCACTCCGGAGCTGAAGCGCTTCGAGGACAAGGTGCTGAGCGCCCGGGAGCGCGCGCTGGCGCGCGAGCGCCACCTCTACGACGAGATCCTCACGCGTCTCGCCGGGGATCTCACCGCGCTGCAGCGCTGTGCCGCCGAGCTCGCACGCCTCGACGTGCTCAATACGCTGGCCGAGCGCGCCGAAACCCTCGGCTATCGACAA
>JBFICP010000278.1:0-4515 GCA_041581935.1 Gammaproteobacteria bacterium
CAGCGACTCGCGACTCATCCAGGCGAGCATCAACACCTCGCCGCTGTCGGCATCCTGGGCGATCGCCGGGACCAACCCGTCCGCATTCCAATGGATTTCATCGAGCCAACCGGGCATGCCGGTATCTCCTCAACACCCTCGACTCGATAATACACCCTGCCCCGCCATTCTTGACCCCGAGACGGGGGATCGTGAAACTAGCCGGCAAACGCCTGCATGTGCACGTCCCTTACAGGGCTCGATGCGTAGTCACAGGCGCAGAAAAGTGGACACCCATGCCAATTCGAAAAGTATGCGTGCTCGGAGGAACCGGGTTCGTCGGACATCATCTTTGCTGCGAGCTGAGTCGCCGCAAGCTCGAGATGCGCGTGCTCACGCGTCGCCGCGAGCGTCGACGCGATCTGATCGTCATTCCGAATCTCGAACTCGTGGAGTCCGACGTGCACTCGGTCGCCGATCTCAGCGTGCAGCTGAAAGGTTGCGACGCCGTCATCAATCTTATTGGAATCCTGAACGAAGGTGGTCGGCCGGGTCAGGACTTTGCCGGTGTGCACGGCGAGCTGCCCGGAAAGATTGCGGAAGCGTGCCGTTACAATCGCATCAGCCGACTCGTGCACATGAGCGCGCTCAACGCGCGTGCGGACGGGCCGAGCAACTATCTCAAGTACAAGGCTGAAGGCGAAAATGCGGTCCATCGCTGGGCCGACCAGGGCATGCACGTAACGAGCTTTCGCCCGTCGGTGGTGTTCGGCCCCGACGACGATTTCTTCAATCGCTTTGCCTCCTTGCTCTCGATCAGTCCGTTCGTGTTTCCGCTGGCATGTCCGAACGCACGCATGGCACCCGTATACGTGGAGGACGTCGCCAGGGTTTTCGCCGACAGCCTCGACCGCAAGGATACCTATGGCAAACGCTTCGACTTGTGCGGACCGAGGCAGTACACGCTGCGCGAGCTCGTCGAGTACACAGCCAAGACCATGGGCATCAAGACCCGCATCATCCCCCTCAACGACACCCTCTCGAGACTGCAGGCGCGCATTCTCGAATGGGTCCCCGGTAAGCCCTTCAGTCGCGACAATTATCGGTCATTGCAGGTCGACAGCGTGTGCGAAAACAACAGCTTCTCTCACTTCGGCGTTCACCCAACGGCACTCGAGAGCATCGTGCCGACCTATATCGGCCATCGAGGCAAGATGGATTTCTACCGCGAGCTGCGCCGAGCCGCAGGTCGTCAACGCCGAATGGGCTGAAGCGCTCGCTTCGGCATGAATCAAACGACGAATATCAACAGTATGGCGCCGAGAGCCAACCGGTAGAGCACGAACGGCAACAGCCCCACACGCGCCACGAGCTTCAGGAAAAAGTGAATGGTCGCGTAGGCGCAACCGAACGCAATCAGCGCGCCAACGAGCATGGCGTCCCAAGCCACCGCTTGCGCACCGGACCACGCCGTCATCGTTTCGTATCCGCCCGCGAGGACAATCGCAGGTATTGATAGCAGAAAGGAAAAGCGCGCCGCCGCCTCGCGCGTGAGACCGAGGGCAAGTCCCGCGGTAATGGTGATGCCCGCACGAGAGGTTCCCGGAATCAAGGCGAGCGCCTGAGCAGCGCCGATGACCAGCACGTCTCGCCAGACGATCTCCCGTTCACTGCGTTTGCCGCGACCGTAGCGGTCACTCCACCACAGGGCCAAGGCGAAAACGATCGTCGCACCCGCAATGACCATCGCGCTTCGCAGCCAGTCGCCGCCGAGCAGGCCCAACGCCAATCCGCAAACGCCCACGGGTAGAGTGCCGATCAGCAGGTACCAGACCATGACGCTTTCGCCGACCCGCTCACGGCGCGCGAGCGAGCTCAGCCAGTCGCGGCTCATGCGCCAAAGCTCGCGTCGGAAATAGGCCATTACGGCCATTAGCGTTCCAACATGCACGGCGACGTCGAAGACGAGACCCTGATCGGGCCAGTCCACCACGAGCGGCAGCAATATGAGATGCGCGGAGCTGGAGATCGGCAGGAACTCGGTGAATCCCTGGAGCACCGCCAGAACGACGACCTGATTCCAAACCACCCGTGCGTTTCCTCCGGCTCGAGGTGACTAGAGGCGACCGCGTAGGTCGCGACCGGAAAATCCCGTGAGCGGTCCGTCATAGTCGCGCGCGAGCGCCATCACTTTGACGGCTTCTCCCATTTCGCCGGGCAAGGTAAGCCGCTTGATCTGGGCGGTCAACTCGGCGTAGCGGCGGGTGGTGGGCTCAACGTCCCGGCAGGCATCGAGAATACCGGTGGCAAGCAGAAATTCCCCCTGGGTCGTATAGCCCGGGATCGCGAGCCCGGCCGCGGCGGCCGCTTCCGCCAGCGCGCTGAAGTCCACGTGCACGGATATGTCCTGGAGTCCCGCCATCAGCAGCGGATCATCGTGCACACGGTGGCGGTGGAAGCAGCGCAAGGTCCCGCTCGCGCGTTGCGGATGATAGTACTCGGCGCGCGCATAGCCATAGTCGATCAGCAGCGCTACGCCCCGCTCGAAACGCTCACCGAAGCGGTTTATCCACGCCTGGCGCGCGGGGGCGCACTCCGATTCGTAGCCTTCGGGGAGTCGATAATCGAGCGAATCGAGAATCGACGCGATGTGCATCCCGAGCGCACTGCCCGAGCAATCGGCCTCGATCCAGCAAAAGCGATCGCCCTGCCAGCCGACACGGCATTCGCGCACACCCGCGGCGTGCACGCGGAAGCGATCCGCAGGCATCGCGTCGAGCACCTCATTGGCGAGCAGCATGCCACGAAAGCGCCGTGGGCAGTCGTCGCACCAGCCGACGCGCGCCATTAAGTCCGGGAGACGCGATGCCAGAATCGCCTGCTGGTGCTCGCGCAGTCGAGCACTGCGCTCGATGATCCAGTACCGACGCGGCAGGCAGTTCGATTCCGCGAGCGCTTCGAGCAGGTCGGCGGCGAGCGCTCCGGAACCGGCACCTACCTCGCAGACGTCGCCGTCACCGAGCTCGCCGAGAACCTCCGAAGTCTGCCGGGCAAGCGAGCGGGCGAACAGCGGCGACGTTTCCGGTGCCGTCACGAAGTCGCCGCCACCACCGAACTGCTCGGCAGATGCGCTGTAGTATCCGAGTCCCGGCGCATACAGGGCGAGGTCCATGTACTTGGAGAAGCTGATGGAGCCGCCGGCCGCGTCGATCGCGTCGCGCAACAGCTGCACGAGCTGCGAGTTCTCGCCGCTCACACCGATTTCACCAGCCACGGGCAATTACTCGCCAACACGTTCTACAATCCCGCGGTACCCACAGCCATCGGTCGAGAGCCCGAGAGAGAACAGTGTCCGACACCGAGTCATCGAAAGTCGCCCTCGTAACAGGGGGTGCGCGCCGAATCGGCGCTGAAATCGTTCGCTGTCTGCACGCTGCGGGAATGGACATCGCACTGCATTACCATAGTTCCGAGCACGACGCCCATCGGCTTCGTGACGAGCTCGAAGCCGTGCGCCCGGGGAGCGTGCGGCTGTTCCAGGCCGATCTCCGCGACTCGGCCGCCATCGAAGAGATGGCCCGCTCGGCGTCGAGCGCGTTCGCGCGCATGGACGTGCTGGTGAACAACGCCTCGAACTTCTTCGCAACACCGTTGGGCAGCATTGACGACAGCGCGTTCAATGCGCTTCTCGACGTCAATCTGAAAGCGCCGCTGTTTCTCGCCCAGGCGCTGACACCACGGCTGCGCGAGTCGCGAGGCTGCATTGTCAACATCGCCGATATCTACGCTTTAGTGCCGCTCGCCGGTTATGCGGCTTACACGGCGGCCAAGGCCGGCCTCGTCATGTTGACGCGAACTCTCGCGCTCGAGCTCGCGCCGCACGTGAGGGTCAACGCGATCGCTCCCGGAGCCATCCTGTGGCCCGACTCCGAGCCCGGTGAGGCGGCGCGCGCGGCGGTGCTCGCCAAAATTCCGCTCGGACACACGGGCGATCCCGCCGATATTGCCGAGACCGTCCTGTTCCTCGTGCGCGATGCCCACTATGTCACCGGGCAGATGATCAAAGTCGACGGCGGACGGGCAATCGGCTGACGAAATGTTCGCTTTGGGCGGCAACCCGACTACCTCGGCCGACGCTCGATATCGGCCATATGGACACCGAAGCCGTCGCCGCGGCGGTCGCTGTAGTACAAACGCAGTGCCCGCTCGATGGACGGAAAGGCGATGTCCTTCCACGGAATCTCGTGCTCGCGGAAGAGTCTTACTTCGAGACTCTCGGCGCCGGCCGAGAAATCGAGGTCCAGAAGGCGGGCGAGAAATATCACGTAGACCTGATTGATCGCCGGAATATTGAGATAAGCGAACAGCTTTCCCATCTCGACCCTCGCATTGGCTTCCTCGAGAGTCTCTCTCACTGCCGCCTGGGCGGTCGATTCGCCGTTCTCCATAAACCCAGCCGGCAAAGTCCACAAGCCGCTGCGTGGCTCGATGGCACGCCGGCAGAGAAGCAGCTGATCTTCCCATTGTGGGATACAC
>JBFICP010000279.1:0-4482 GCA_041581935.1 Gammaproteobacteria bacterium
ACGCGCTCAATCAGGCACTGTTGCGAAAATTCGTGTCTGACGAACACGCCTGGTCGTACGTGGTACTCGATGAGCTCGAAGACGGACACGGTCTTCGGCGTCTTTCCGGCGCACTCGCGAGCACCGCGCATCGCGTCCGTAAGGCTTGGTCACGGCTGCGCGTCGTGGCATAGCCTGAGAGGTTCGAAGAAGATGTTTGAGCGGCAAACGGAACCATTCCCGCGCGGGAAGCTGGGCAGCTACTTCTACGCCACGCCGGCGCTGAGACTACGAATGGAGCTCGTTCGAGACTACATCGAAAGCGGCGAAACTCCGATTCTGATTGCCGGTGAAGCCGGCGCCGGCAAGTCGACGTTTCTGAACCAGCTCATGAGCCGTGCCGATCACGGCTGGCGCGTTTTGAGAATTCCACCGGTACCGTCATTTTCGCCAAGCGATATCACGACATTTATGAACGCGGAGCTGCGCCTGCGCGTAGGTGCTTCGAGCGAAGATATGTCACGCGAGTTCGAATGTTGGCTCGAGCGCATCGCAGTCAACGGGCAGATCGCTATCGTGACCGTCGACGACGCCCATGACCTGAGTGATGAAAGTCTCCAGCATCTGGCTAGGCTGCCTGAAAGTGTACTGTCGGATAACTGCCGCGTGTTGATGACCGGGTTGCCTGGCCTTCGAGATTACCTGACTGGCTTGCTCGGGCGTTCATCGACGCCTGCGCAGTCGATCGATATTCCCCGCCTGGGTCGTGGCGAAATTGCTCGTTACATCGAAATGAAGATGTACCACGCCGGCATCGAGAATTTGAAGCCGTTCGGCCGAGCCGCGATCGGTGACATCGCCCGGTATTCCGGGGGTAATCCCGGCAGCATAGACGCCATAGCGAGCGAACTACTGAGTGGCGATCAGAAAAGATTCCAGTGGCGGCGCGCTTCGCAGCGGCTATGGCGCCTCATGCGCGCGCTGACCGCATCTGGCGATGACTGTCACCAGAAGTGACCCGTGGGAAAAGCCGCGGTCCCGCTATCGAATGGTTGCTCCCGGCCGCGCGGGGGTCGAGAAATTATGTGCCTGCGAGGCCGAAGCCACCCGTCAGCGACGACACCTCGGCCAGAATGGCGTCGAGCTCCCGGCGCGCTCTGACGCGGTGTGTCTCCACGCCGGTCAAGTGCTCACAGGATGAGCGCAATGTAGCCAGAATCGCTTTGTTCTTTTCGAAAAGCTCGGTCGCAGAGCCCGTAAGCGCTTCGTAACGCGTGCGGGCACGACCGAGCTCGATGAGCTCCATGCTGTTGGGATCGTCGCCGACCGTCTCGATGCGCCGAATATTTTCATCGACGGTTTCGATTTCGATGGCCAGCGCAGCGTTGAGCCGTTCTACGGCATGCTCCAGGTTGTCCAGTGCCGACAGGAACAATTCCTCCAGCACCACGCGAAATTTCTGATATCCGAGCTCGCCGCTGCCAAGCTTCTTCTCGAGCACGTTTCGGAAGCCTTCGAAACCCGCCCGTAGCTCACGAATCTGCTCCGAAGCCTCGGTCATTCCATCGGCGCGAAGCTTGCTGTCCAGGCGCTCGAGCTCCCGATCGCGCTTGTGCACGAGATACGAAGCGCGTTCCTTCATGATGAGAGTGGCGTGCTGGTCGCGGCGACGCAGGTAGCCCCATATCCAGACGGAAAATCCGAGGAAAAGGCCGATCGTAGCGAGCGAGGCGGAGACGGCATCGATGCCGGCCGCGATGGTCCAGGAAACGCCGATGAAGCCCGCCAGCAAGGGGTAAACGACGCCGTCGGTCCAAAAGCTGAAGGACAGCGCCTCGCGTCGGGCGGCGCGATAAATGTTTCGATCCAGCAGCTCGGGGCGCTTTGCCATCGTCTCGGAGCGGGGTTTGCCAGGACCGGGAATGGTATCCAGCGCAAAACGGCGCTTCTGCCCACGGTGTCACGAATTTACGACCGCAAGGCACGCGAGCTGGTGGATCGACCAGGAGCCGAGGGCGCCGGGAATCCCGCGGCTCGCGCGGGCCGGGCCTCAGGCGCGACGCGAGGCGATTTCGGACCTGCCGTCGGCGGCCCGCTGATAGACGTCGGAAATCTCGGTGAAAGCCGCGAGCGCCCCGTGCAGGTCGTGGTCCTTGCCGAGCTCGAAGGCGTTGAATCCGCACCGTTCCATGAACGCGAGGCGATCCCTGGAGATGTCACCGAGGGCGCGGATTTCTCCCTCGAACCCGTATCGCTCGCGCAGCGTGCGCGCTTGGGTGTAAGGGCGCCCTTCCGTGAAGGACTCGAACTCGAGGGCGACGAGTTCGAGATTGCCGAGGTCGGCGGCTATCGCATCGACATCGTCGTGCGCGCGCAGCCGCACCCCGACGGGCACGCCACGACCCAGCAGCTCGTGCTTGTGACGCCGCCAATCGTCGAGCGACACGATGACACCGGTTGGCAGTCTTTCGGACGAATCGAGATCGAGCCCGCCCTCAGGCACACGCTGCCAGTGATTCTCGCTTATGCGTCGATTGCGAATGATTTGCATAGACCTGCTCTTTGAACGGCGCGATTCCAATTCGGCGAACCGTCTCGATGAATTTCTCGTTCTCTTCGCGATTCGCCAGATATACCTCGAGAATGTCTCCGATCGCGTCTGACACGCGATCCTTTGCGATCGCCGCACCCAGTCGCTCGCCCAGGGCTGCGTCATTGCCCGCCGACCCGCCGAGAGTAATCTGGTACCACTCTTCTCCACGCTTATCGACTCCCAGTATCCCGATATGTCCGACGTGATGATGTCCGCAGGCGTTCATGCATCCGGACATCTTGAGCTGCACTTCACCGAGGTCATATAAATAGTCGAGTTCGTCGAACTTGGCGTTGATCTGGGCGGCCACATCAATTGACCCCGCGTTTGCGAGCGAGCAGAAGTCGAGACCCGGGCAGCAGATCATGTCGTTGAGCGTACCAATATTCGCGGTTGCGAGCTTCAATCGTGACAACGCCCGCCACAGGTCGGGCAGATCGGCAACGTTTACATCGGCAAGCACAAGATTCTGGTCGTGGGATGCGCGTAGCAGTCCGAAGCTGTAACGCTCGGCAAGCTCGGCAAGACCTTCCATTTGCTCGGCGGTGATGTCTCCCGGTGGCACACCGGGCGCCTTCAGCGAAACCATGACGATGCGGTAGCCGGCGACTTTGTGATCACGGGTATTCTGCCGGTACCAGTCGGCGAAAAGAGGGTCTCGGGCGAGTCGCTTTTCGAATGCATCGGATGTTCGGTTGTGCTGGTAATCGGGCGGCGCAAAGAAAGATCTCATGCGATCGAGCTCAGCGTCGTGCACAGGAGACGTCGATTCGCAAATTTGGCGCCATTCCTTTTCCACCAGCTCGCGAAATCGATCGATGCCGAGCGCATTCACGAGTATCTTGATTCGCGCCCGGTGGATATTGTCCCGACGACCCTGCAAATTGTAGATGCGCAGAATGGCTTCGACATATGAGAGCAGGAACTCGCGCGGCAGGAATTCTCGCAGCACTTTGCCGATGACGGGCATGCGACCCATGCCGCCACCAACCCAGACCCTGAAACCCGTCTCGCCGGAATCGTTATTGATGATCTCGAGCCCGATGTCATGGAGCTGGATGGCGGCACGATCGCTGGTCGCCCCGGTGATCGCAATCTTGAATTTGCGGGGCAGCCACGAGAACTCGGGATGCAAGGTCGACCATTGGCGCAACAGCTCGCAGTACGGGCGCGGGTCCTCCAGCTCGTCCCCGGCGGCGCCAGCCAGATGGTCGGCGGTGATATTGCGCACCACGTTGCCGCTGGTCTGGATGGCGTGCATCTCGACCTCCGCCAGCTCGCGCAGAATATCGGGAACGTCGCCGAGCTCGGGCCAGTTGAACTGGATGTTCTGGCGTGTCGTAAAGTGTCCGTAGCCGCGATCGTATTTTTGCGCGATGTGCGCGAGCTTGCGCATTTGGCGCGACGCGATCAGCCCGTAGGGAATCGCCACCCTCAGCATGTAGGCATGGCGCTGCAAATACAGGCCGTTTCGCAGTCTGAGCTGCTTGAACTCGTCCTCGCCGATTTCACCGCACCGGTAGCGGCGCACCTGATCCGCGAACTGCTCGGCCCGCTCCTCTACGAACCGCTGGTCATAGCCGTCGTACCGGTACATGCTCTCGACCCCCTGGATACGAGAGCCGATTATGACCAGCCCGTCTCCCCCGAGGGAAAGAACCATCCGGGATACCCTTATACCGGTTTCTTATAAACGGGCGAGGTACTCAACGTTGGTAGGGTGCCAAACGAAGGGTCCCCTCTCCCTCGATGGGAGAGGGGACAGGGGTGAGGGTGAAAACTAAGGAGCGGTGGAGAGCCCACTCACCCTAACCGCCCTCGCCCGAAGGGCGAGAGCATGCATCGGATTGAGTCGAGGCGATCTCTCTCCCCGCAGGGGAGAGAGAGGGGACAGGGGTGAGGGTGAAAAC
>JBFICP010000280.1:0-4477 GCA_041581935.1 Gammaproteobacteria bacterium
CCTGTCCGGATCCTGGCAGGGCATATTGTCGGCGACGCTATTTGCCGTCGCAGGTGTGGTCCTGATTGCCGGCGCGCTGCAGGGTTACCTGTTCGGCGTGGGCAGCCTCGCAACTCATGACGTCTGGTCCTGGCCGATTCGGGGGCTCGTTCTGATGGGTGGACTGTTGCTGGCGACGCCCGGCGGCGGGCTGGTGCCGTTCTCGAACGCCGAGCTGGCGTTTATGGCGGTCGCGTTGGCCGTTCCAGCGATGGCACTGGCCGCATGGCTGAATCGCCCGCAAGTGCGAACCTCCGCGACCGGTAACTGACTTCATATCGATTGTTTTGAGTAATCGGCTGTGACATCTTGAGGTGGCATGAGTACCGACGCGCTCCAGCGTGATCTTTTGCCGAGGACGGCCTGCGAGGTCGTAGATTTGCTCGCGGGCGGTGAAGTGTCGCCCCTGGAGCTGGTAGAGGTCAGCCGCGAACGGATCGAGCAAGTCGATCGGACGCTGAATGCGCTGCCGACGTTGTGCTTCGAGCGCGCACGCAAGCACGCTTCACGGATCGCCGGCAGCCCGGAGTCCGAAAGTGACCGCGTGGGTTGGCTGGGTGGCCTGCCGATAGCGGTGAAGGACTTGAATCGGGTGGCCGGAGTTCGCACCACCTTCGGGTCGACGATCTTCGCTGACCACATCCCGGAACGGTCCGATTACACCGTCGAGCGCCTGGAATCCAACGGCGGCGTCATCGTCGCGAAGTCCAACACGCCGGAATTCGGAGCCGGTGGCACCACGTTCAACGATGTCTTCGGCATCACGTCGAATCCCTGGAACGTGGGCAAGACTTGCGGTGGATCGTCGGGTGGCTCGTGCGTCGCCGTGGCCACGGGCCAGGTGTGGGGAGCAACCGGATCGGATTTCGGCGGAAGCCTGCGAATCCCCGCGAGCTTCTGCAGCGTCATCGGCCTCAGACCGACACCTGGGGTCGTGCCCCGCGGGCCGGTGTCGCAACCGTTCTCGCCGTTGTGGGTGGACGGTCCGATCGCGCGTAACGTCGCCGACTGCGCCCTGCTGTTGGACGCCATGTCGGGGCGCGACGCGCGCGACCCGCTATCCCGATCAAGGCCGGTGGCGAGCTTTCTGGCGGCGACGAGGGAAGACCCGCCGCCGCGCCTGCGAGTCGCTCACTCCCTGGATCTCGGCATTACGCCGGTCGACCCTGCTGTTGCGCGCATTTTCTCGACAATGATCGATAAGCTCGCGGATGTCGGCGCAGAGCTCGACGAGGTCTGTCCTGACATGGCGGGGACGGCCGAGATCTTTCACACCCTGCGCGCCGCGTGGCTGGCTGCGGACATGGCGGAACTGCTCGATACGCATGAATCCGAGATGAAGCCCGAGCTCGTCTGGAACATCAAAAAAGGTATGGCGCTCTCTGCGGACGCGATCGGACGCGCCGAGATCGAGCGTGGCCGCCTATATCGGCGCCTCATCGAATTCTTCGATCGGTACGATCTGCTACTCACACCGACCACGGTCATTGCTCCGTTCGACAAGAGCGAGCGGTTCCCCGATCAAATCAATGGACAGGCCCTCGAGACTTATCTCGACTGGTACAAGATTACGTATTGCGTGAGCTTGACGGCGTGTCCGGCCATGTCTCTGCCGATTGGATTCACCGAAGAGGGATTACCCGTTGGCGTGCAGATCATTGCGCCGCCGTTCGCCGAAGCCCGAATGCTGTCGTGGGCGGCGCGCCTCGAGTCGGTCCTGGATATCGCCGGCCGGCTCCCGATCGATCCGCTCACTGACTAGGTGTGATTGGGTTTGGTGTCGGCGCGGCCCTGCCCGGACGCTACTTGCCTACGACGCACCCACATGGCCCGCATCGCCCCGTTTCCTGCAGTCTGCCTATCTGAACAGAAGGTTGGGCAGCCACAGCGCGATGGCCGGTATGAACAGCACGAGCAACAGCCCGATCACCTGGATGACCATGAATTGCATCATCCCGAGATAAATATCCTTGAGGTCCCAGTCGGGGACCACACCCTTGATGTAGTAGGCCGATAAAGCCACCGGTGGTGACAGCCACGCGGTTTGCAGGCAGATGGCGACGAGGGTGCAAAACCACACGAGATCGATCTGCAGCTCGGTGATCAGCGGCATGAAAATCGGGATGACGATGAGCACGATCGGCACCCACTCCAGGGGCCAGCCCAAGAGAAAGATGAGGGCGAGGATCATCAGCAGGATGAGGATCGGCGGGAACGGTAGTCCCAGCATGGTCTCGGCGATCATGGTGGCAGTGCCGAGCCTCGCGAACACGGCGCCATAGAAATTGGATGCCGCCACCAGGAGCAGGATCATGCTGGATGTGACGATGGTGGCGTAGACCGCCTCTTTGAGGCGCTCCCACGTCAGTCGCCGGTAAGCGATGGCCAGCACGAGCGCGCCGAGCGCGCCCATGGCGGCGGCGTCGGTAGGCGTCGCGAGTCCCGCGAGAATGCTGCCGAGCACCGCCAGGATCAGGACCGCTAACGGAATGATGCCGAACACCAGCTCTCGAACGATCTCGCCGACCGATTCCGCGCGTTGATCCGGCGGCAGCACCGGACCGAGCGACGGATTGATGTAACTTCGAATGACCGCGTAGGCTGCGTAGAGCACCGCGAGCATGACGCCCGGCACCATCGCCGCGGCAAACAGTTCGGTAATCGGCGCACCGACCACCGGGCCCATGACCACGAGCATGACGCTCGGCGGGATCAGCATACCCAGCGTGCCGCCGGCGGCAATCGAGCCGGCGCTCAAGCGCGGACTGTAACCGCTTTTTTTCATGATCGGCGCGGCCATGACGCCGAGAATCGTGACCGCCGCGCCGACGATCCCGGTTGCCGCGGCGAACAGTGTTGCAGTTGCAAGCACCACGATGTAGAGCGAACCCTTGACCGACGCGAGCAGTAGCTGAAATCCGTGGAACAGTCGATTCATCAGGCCCGCGCGTTCCAGCACGTAGCCCATGAACAGGAACATCGGCACCGCGGCCAGCAGGGTCTGCGTCATGACCGTAAATATCTGCAGCGTCATCAGGAATATGACGACCTTGCCGAAGCCGATGTAGCCGAAGACGATGCCGAGGAAGATCAATGTGAATGAAATTGGAAAGCCGACGAAGATGAAGATGAACAACGCCACCAGTGAGAGGAGGCCGAGATATTCGGGACTCATGCCCAGCGCCCCCGCTTGATCGCCTCAATGCACTTGAGGACCTCGGACACCCCTTGCACCAGTAGCAGCGCCGCGGTGAGCGGAATCACGGTCTTGAACGGGTAGACGATCGGCAGCCACGGACTTGTGACGATGCGTTCCGATTGTTCCCACGACTTCAAGGCGTATCCGGCCGATACGTACAAAAAGAAGCCGACGCCGGGAAAGTAGCAAATCAGATAAATGCTCAAATCGACCACGGCCTGCGTGCGCGCCGACCACAGCCGGTAGAAGAAGTCGGTTCGGATGTGCGCGCCTTTCTGAAGCGTGAATGCAGCGCCCAGCATGAAGTGCGCGCCATACAACATGAAAGTCACGTCGTAGGCCCACATCGTGGGAGCCTGGAAGAAGTAGCGGACCACCACCTCGTAGACTAGCGCGCAAACCATCGGAATGATCAGCCAGGCGAACAACTTGCCGCTCCAGACACCGACTTTGTCGAGTCCGTCGATCCACTTTCGAATTGCTGTGTGTGGGTGAGCGGGCCGGAACGCCGCGTCCGGTCCGAGCGAATCAGCCAACAGTCTTCTCCCCCGTCAAGCGACGTCCCGCCACCCTGGAAAGTCCGCTGTAGGCGGCGAAAAACGTCGGGAGGATGGCCCCCTCCGGGCCTCCTCCCGACTGAGTGTTGTCATTCTTCGTTCTCAGGCCCTTACTCGGGCGGATCGGCTATTTCCCGAGCGTTGCACTGCCGAGAGAATGATAGAGGCCGAGCTGTTTCGTCCAATACGGCACGATGATATTCGCGAACTGGCGTTGATTCTCCAGGACTTTCTTGAAGAAAGCATTGTCAGCCGCCGCATCGTCGGAAACCTTGGCCGCCGCGCGCAGGAACTCGGGATAAAGGTCGGCGGGCGTGTCGTGAACGACGACCCCGTACTTCGACTTGAGCTCCTCGAGGGCAACCGCGTTTCGGTAGATATGGGCCGTCACGGACTCCATCATCGTCGCCTGTGCCGCGACCTCGATCATCGCCTGCTGCTGCGCGGAGAGCTTGTTCCAGAAGTCCTTGTTGAACGTAAGCTCGCCCAGATCGGTCGCCTGATGGACGCCCTGCAGGTAGTAATTTTTCCACACCTGCTGCAAGCCGAGCTTGATGTCTTCGGCCGGGTTGATCCACTCAGCGGCATCGATCACACCCTTCTGCGCCGAGGGCACGATCTCCTCGCCCGGTAGTGCAACCGCCGACACGCCCATCTCATTGAAGATCTTACCCGTCAGTCC
>JBFICP010000281.1:0-4448 GCA_041581935.1 Gammaproteobacteria bacterium
CGCGCGCACCGTGGTCGTCTTGCCCATGCCGTTTCGACCCAGAAGACTGACCACCTCGCCGCGACCGACGTCGAAACTCACGCCGTACAGAACCTTGGAGTCGTCGTATCGACACTCGAGATCGCGCACTCGCAGCATCAGAGGTGTTCCCCGAGGTAGGCGCGTCGTACTTCGATGTCCGAGCGCACGGCGTCCGGGGGACCACTCGCGATACACTTTCCCGATACCATCACAGAGATCGTATCGGCGATTGCGAACACGACGTCCATGTCATGCTCGACGAGCAGCACGGTAATTCGTCCTTTGAGTGCCTCGAGCAGCCTGGCGACGTCGCGGCTCGACTCCGGGCCGGTGCCGGCCATCGGCTCATCCAGAAGAAGCATGGTTGGCTCGCCCGCGAGTGCCATGGCGAGCTCGACGCGCCTTCGGTCACCATGAGCGAGGGAACCGGCTCGCGCGTGCGCAAGCTCGCGCAGCTCGAGCCGTTCGAGAAGCGCCTCCACGGGCTCGGTAAGCTCCGGGTCCCGGTCCGCGCGGCGCCAGAGTCGGTAACTGTGACCGAGTCGCGGCTGCACCCCGAGGGACAGATTCTCGGCCACGCTGAGGTCATCGAACAGCGTCGAAATCTGAAAGGTGCGCGCGAGGCCCAGTCGCGCGCGCCGGTCAGTGGAATAGGCGGTGATGTCGCGTCCGTCGAAGTGAATGGAGCCCGCGTCCGGCGCGAGCTCTCCACAGAGCTGGTTGATGACGGTGGTCTTGCCGGCGCCGTTTGGCCCGATGAGCGCATGGATTTCTCCGCGGCGGACCTGTAACGATAGCGCCTCGCTGGCGACAATCGCGCCGAACGACTTGTGCAGTGACTGCGTGGAGAGGAGCCAATCAGACACGTTTCTCACCGCTTCCGGCGATCATTCCATATACACCGCGCCGGGTCGTGAGCACCACCAGAATCAGAAAAGGGCCGAGAAAGAGCTGCCAGTACTCGGTGTAAATTGCCAGAAAGTCCTCGGCAAGCAGCAGCGCCGCGGCACCCAGGACGGGTCCGATGAGCGTGCCCATGCCGCCGAGAATGACCATCACGATCAACTCCCCGGACCGGGTCCAGTGAAGCAACGCGGGGCTCACATACTCGGTTTGATTGGCGATGAGCGCGCCGGCGAGCCCGGCGCCTGCACCGGCGATGGCGAAACACAACAGCTTGTAGCGAAAGGTGGGAAAGCCGAGCGCTCGCATGCGACGCTCGTTCTGCGCACAACCGCGAATGACCATGCCGAAGCGCGAGTTGACCAGACGCTGGCAGACAACGAGGAATGTCGTCAAAGCGGCGAGACACACGTAATAGAAGGTCGTATCGTTTGCGAGATCCAGACCGAAGAGTTCGTTTCGGCTCCAGATGCTGAGCCCGTCGTCTCCGCCGTAGGTCTCGAGCGAATCGAAGAGATAGAAGAGCATCTGGGCGAAAGCGAGCGTAATCATGATGAAGTAGATGCCGGAGGTGCGCAGACTGAGCGCGCCGATAATAGTCGCTACCAGCGCCGACACAATCACCGCGAGCGGCCACGACACGAGCGCGTTGTTGGTCCCGGGTAACGAGAGCCATCCGTCGGCGAGCGGAATCCCTTCGGCGGCGTGGAACGCGAGTATTCCGACGACGTATGCGCCGACCCCGAAAAATGCCGCGTGCCCGAGGCTCACCATGGCTCCGAATCCCAGAATCAGATCAAGGCTCACGGCGGCGATGGCGTAAATCAGAATGCGGCTCGACAGCGCGACCATGAAAGGCTCACCAAGCATGACAGCGAGCGGCGGTAGCACCAGGGCAAGCGCAGCAGCGGCACACCACACGAGCTGTCTGCGAGCGGGAAACGTCATGGCGCCCGTTGCCGGTATGGGCTCGTCGTGACCACGCGGGTCACGTGGGGGCGGGAAACAGGCCGCGGGGACGCCACAGCAATACCGCCGCCATGAGGATATAGATCCCCATGGAGGCGAGCGATGCGCCCGCTCCGTCGGCCGCAGCCGCCGGCAGAACGAGCCTCAGCAGGGTCGGCAGAAAGGCGCGCCCGAGTGTATCGACGAGCCCCACCAGCAGGGCTGCGAGAAATGCGCCGCGAATCGAGCCCAGGCCGCCGATGACGATGACCACGAAGGTCTCGATGAGAATGCTCTCGCCCATGCCCGATTCGACCGCGAGTATGGGGGCGGCCATCAGGCCGGCGAGGCCGGCGAGCAGGGCGCCGAGCGCGAACACCAGGCTGTAGAGCAACGGCGTGTTGATGCCGATGGCCTCGGCCATCTCACGGTTGCTGGCGCTTGCGCGGATCTGCATGCCGAGACGGGTGCGTTGGATTAGCACATAGAGCGCGCCGGCAACCATCAGTCCGGTCGAAATGATCGCCAGTCGGTACGCGGGATAGGGAACACCGGGAATCAGCTCGACGGTGCCGGCGAGTGCCTCGGGCACATCCATGAACAGCGGCTGGCGGCCCCACACCAGCTGTACCAGCGCATTGAAGAAAAGGATCAGGCCGAATGTTGCGAGCACCTGATCCAGGTGGTCGCGCGCGTAGAGACGCCGCAACACGAGCAGCTCCACCATCAAGCCCGCGAGGGCCGCGGCGGGCAACGCCACCAGAAGCCCGAGCACGAAGCTGCCGGTCGCCTGCGTCACGGTAGCCGCGACGAAGGCGCCGAGCATGTACATGGAGCCGTGGGCCAGGTTGATGAGCCGCATAATGCCGAAGACCAGCGTCAAGCCGGCAGCCATCAAGAACAGCATCACCCCCAGCTGCAGCCCGTTGAGAATCTGTTCGAGAAGCAGCAGCATCGACTACATCTTGCAATCCTTCGCGTAGGCGTCGGCATGATCGGTGAAGACCTTCTTTACCGTGCGGTTCGTATAGCCGCCATCGGCAGTTTTGACGACTTCGCGAACGTACAGATCCTGAATTGGGTGCTGATTCGGACCGAAGCGAAACGCTCCGCGCACCGATTCGAATCGCGCCGCGCGCAATGCTGCCCTGAAAGCGTCGGCGTCGGCGATATTGCCTCCCGCCGCCTCGAGCGCGCTGCCGATGAGGCGTGCAGCATCATAGCCCTGGCTTGCATAGAGAGTCGGCGTGCGGCCGTAAGCTTTTTGAAACGCGCTGACAAACTCCCTGTTGGCGACGTTCTCGAGGTCGTGGTTCCACTGCGAACCGTTGTGAACACCGACGGCCGCGTCGCCCACTGCTTTCAACAAGCGATCGTCGAATGAGAATGCCGGACCGAACACCGGGATCTGGTTGCTCAGGCCTGCCTGAGAGTACTGCTTGAGAAAATTGATGCCCATGCCTCCGGGCAGAAAAAAGAACACGGCATCGGGCTTTGTCGCACGAAGGGTCGCGAGTTCAGCGGAATAATCGGATTGTCCGAGCTTGGTGTAGACCTCACCCGCAATCGCGCCCTTGTAGTAGCGCTTGAAGCCGGCGAGGGAGTCCTTACCCGCCGGATAGTTGGGGGCCAGCAGGTAGACATTGCCAAATCCCTGGTCGGTGACGAACTTGCCGGTGACCTCGTGAAGGTTGTCGTTTTGCCAGGCGACATTGAAATAATTTTTATGACATCCCTTGCCAGCGAGCTGCGACGGTCCCGCGTTGGGGCTGACGTAGAAGACGTCGCTTCGCACCACTTTCGGCACCACGGCCATCGCCACATTCGAAAAAACGATGCCGGTGATTATCTTGATGTTCTCGCGCTTGATGTATCGCTCGGCGATCTGCTTGCCTCGCTCGGGTTTGCGGCCATCGTCTTCCACCAGGAGCTCTACGCCGACCCCACCGAGCTTTCCGCCTTGGCGGTCGATGGCGAGCTGGAATCCGTCCCGTATTTCTTCACCGAGATATCCGGCCTTGGTGGACAGCGTGGTAATCATACCGATCTTGACGTCTTGCGCAGCGGCCACGGCGCTGGCGAAGGTCATGGCGAGCAGGATTATGAATTTCATTCGGTTCTGCATGAGTGCTCCTCCCTCAAAAGGTGCCGCCTATTCTAACGGTCCTCGTGTGGCGCGAGAATGGGCGTGGGCGTGCTCCTGGAATACGATAACGCTGTCGAAGCGCAAAAAGCTCCGGGTAAGGGCGGGAAACCAGGCGAAAACGAGCTCGTCCAGTGCTGCCGTCGACCCAATCATGAAGTTCCTGCGCGGAACGCCGATGGCGTCGATGAACTCCAGAAATGCCTCGACGCTTCCGTCCTGGTGCTCACCGATGACATTGACATTGCGAATCTCCTTGGCGCTGATTCGCCGCTCTTCGAGAAGAATGCGTCGATACAACCAGTTCGGCTGATCGGCGCAGTGCAACGCGCCAAACAGGACTGCGTGGCGCTTGCCGCGGCGGATGTGGCTGCGCAGGTTTCCGGCAATGGATCGGTCCCTGGAACCCTCCTTGCGATATATGCGCTGGTTC
>JBFICP010000282.1:0-4425 GCA_041581935.1 Gammaproteobacteria bacterium
CCGGTCATGACGACATCACCGATCGGCGCTGATGTGTGCGTACACGGTGCCGGCGCCTTCGCGCTTGGTGATACCGTCTTCGCGGTAGAAACGCCGCACCGCGTCTACCACCGGCCTCGGGTTTCGCGCTTTGAGCCACAGCCTGAGGAGATGACGGCGCTGCTGCGGCGCTTCGTGATCTTCGAAAGCCGTGCGTGCGTGCAGCACGGTGTAGTTGTTGGCAATATAGGCGTCGCCCGGCTCGAGATCGAGCGCGAGCTGCAGATCGGCACGCTCACTGTAACGTTCGAACGTATCAAGTGCTTCTTTCTCGATTTCGCTCAGCGGTTCACCGAGATCGTGCGCGGCCATGTCGATGAATGCTCGCAGGAACACGCAGCTCATAGCGCCATCACGACGGGAGAACACCGGAACACGAAACGACGTGATCGGCGCCTCGCCTTCGGCCTGCTCGCCACGCCAGTGATAACGAAATCCGCGAAAGAGCGGCGCCAGCAAATGGGAACGGGTCGCCAGGATCTCGTTGTACAGGGTGAGCGCGCTCACGAAGCGGCTCTGGCCGCCGCTTTTCGCATCGCTCAGGCACAGCATCATGAGGAGGTCATCGGAATCGGTGTGCATGTCGAGTGCGCGGCGGCTCCTGTAGCCGCGCTCGCCGGGATCTTCCCCGGACACGTCGGTGACGTGACCGAGCCGGTCGCCCATGAGACTCTGGGATACGGCTACCCCGAAGTGCGTGCCGAGGCCCCAGAACACCCGGCACATATCTTTCTGGGAATAGCGCTCAACCGGCAGACCTCTCAACAGCACGATGCCGCGCCCGTTCTGAACCTCGTCGAGGATGTGCGCGAGATCGCCGGCAATGTCTTCGAGGGGAAAATCGTCCCGCCCGAATCCTTCGGCGGGGCGACCGGTGGCGCGTGCAACCCGCAACGCCCGGTCGAGCGCCCGCAGATGGCGCGCGTCGAGCTCGAAGGTCAATTGTCCCACATCGCGAAAGTCGGCCGCCTTCCAGGCCCCCGGATGCTCGATACGGCCGGGCTCGGTCGGCGCGGCGCAATCCTCCGCGACATCGATGCTCATCGCTATTTTGTTCCGTAGAGGCGGTCTCCGGCGTCGCCGAGTCCGGGGACGATGTAGCCATGCTCGTTCAGGTGATCGTCGATTGCAGCGGTAATGATGGGCACGTCAGGATGGGCTTCCTGGAATTTCTCGATACCCTCCGGTGCCGCCAGCAAACAGACGAACTTGATGTCCCGAGCGCCGGCTTCCTTGATTCGCTGTACCGCGGCGATGGAAGAGTTGGCCGTGGCGAGCATCGGATCAACCACGATGACTTTGCGTTCGTCGAGCTCTTCGGGAACCTTGAAGTAGTACTCGACCGCCACCAGTGTCTCCGGGTCCCGGTAAAGCCCGACGTGGCCGACGCGCGCCGAGGGAATCAGATCGAGCATGCCTTCGAGCAGACCATTACCGGCGCGTAGCACCGATATGAAGACAAGCTTCTTTCCGGTCAGCATCGGCGCGTCCATCTCGGTAATGGGCGTCTCGATGCGTTCTTTCGCCAAGGGCAGGTCGCGGGTGATCTCGTAACCGAGCAGCATGGTCACCTCTCGGATGAGCTGCCGAAACTTCGCTGTCGGTGTGTCCTTGCGGCGCATCAGCGACAGCTTGTGCTGCACCAGCGGGTGATCGACGACGGTGACGTTTTTCATCGTGGCTATCGCTCCGTTGTGTCGCTTTAAAAAACCGTTCCGTCGCTCACCACGACCACCGGCGGCCCGCCGCCGGCGCGGCGTTCGCGGGCGGCGCGCCGGCCGGCTGCCCAGGTGCCGCCTTCGAGCACTTTGGCGAGCGGCAGACGCTCGGCGTCGAGATCGAGACGTGCGCGTACCCGTGCCGCCAGCTCGTCGAGCAGCGCGACGGTGAGCGCGCGCCATTCCACCACCAGCTCCGAGCCGACGTCGTGGCTGCGCACGGCATCGGCAGGGTCCTTCAACGCGAGCACTCCCAGATCGACGAGCAGGCCGCCGTTACGATACTCGGCGAGTCCGGTGAGCTCATCGAGACCGTGCACCCGGATGCCCGCTTCTTCCAGCGGTTCCACCAGCGAGTAGGTCAGCCACTGGGACAGTTTGTGAAAAGGTACCAGACCGTCGCTCGCGTCGTCTCGTCGAATTGCGGAGTGGTGCCAGACGTCACCCAGATTCGCGTTGCCGATCCGCACCCGGCCGGGCCAGATGGGCGCGAGCCCTTGCAGCACGGCACCGAAAACCGCACTCGCCGGGAGGCGGTTTTGCACCGCGCGGCCGAGTAGATAGTCGTACAGGTTTCCCGCGCGGGGCTCATCGCTCCCGAAGAGATCGGGTTGTGCGCCGAGCGCCGTGCCGAGCCCCTGCAGCAGAGCGACGCGCCCTCGCCGGCCCGCGAGAGAATTGTCGTCGCGCACCTGAAAGGCCTCGTCGAGACGTCGGGGTTTGAGCGCCGCGAGCGCTTCGGCATCCGCGCGCAGCGGCTCACCAGCATGCGCCGAGAACGCGCCGGCGGTGAACATATGGAAACTGGCAACGGCCAGTCCCTCGGATCGCGCGTAGGTCCTTGCCGAGCCGGGCTCGACGAAGCGCCAGGAATCGCCGGCGCCGGCATCCAGCAGCACGCTGACCACGGCGAGATCGATGCGTGTGCGCGCGATCGCGTCGCGAGCCCAACTCGAAAGCGTGGCGGCGAGCGCGCCCCAGCGATCGATCCCGTCGACATGAAAGTGTCGCCATCGGCTGTGAAACGGAATTTCGAGGTCAGGGTAATTGCGCTCAATAGTCGCAATCACGTAATCGGTGGCGGCATCCAGCCGCTCGCGATTCAGGCGAAAGTGCTCGAGCGCGTCCGTCTCAGCGCGGGCCAGAATTTCCCCGCAACGCTCGCGGACAGCTTGCGGGCTTCGCAGTGTCGTGACGGCGGCGCTCTCGGCCGATTGCGGCACTGACTTACTCGTGCAGGCCGCGGCCCCTCGCGACACTCCGCTGCTCCGCGTCCGGCTCCGGTTTCTCGCTGAAATAGCCCGCGGCCTTCTTTGCCGTCATCTCGACATTGGCGTCGCCGGGAATGAGCTCGTCGGGAATCGCGACCCGTTCACCGATTTCGATGCCCTGACGCACGATAGCGTCGTGCTTCAGGTTGCTCATGGAGACGAAGCGGTCGATCCGCTTCACGCCCAGCCAGTGCAGCGCATCCGGCATCAGCTCCTGAAACCGCATATCCTGCACACCCGCAACGCATTCTGTTCGTGCGAAGTACGTTTCCGCGCGATCACCGCCCGGCTGTCGTTTGCGTGCGTTGTAGACGAGAAACTTGGTGACCTCACCCAGCGCGCGACCTTCCTTGCGGTTGTAGACAATAAAGCCGATGCCACCGCGCTGGGCGGTCGCGATGCATACCTCGACGCCGTGGGCCAGATACGGGCGGCAGGTGCATATATCTGAGCCGAACACGTCGGACCCGTTGCATTCGTCGTGCACGCGACACGCGATCTCCCGGCCCGGCTCGCCGACTGCAGAAACATCGCCGAAACCGTACACGGTAAGACCGCCGATGGGTGGTAGAAATAGCTTGAGATCGTTGCGCGTCACGAGCTCGGTGAACATGCCGCCCGAATGCTCGAACAGCGAGCGCCGCAGCTCGTTCTCATAAACGCCGAAGCGCGCGGCAATACCCGGCAGATACCACACGGGTTCGATGGCGGCCTTGGTGACCTTCACGTCGCCGTTCGCGGTGAGCAGATCGCCGTCGGGCGTGAGTCGGCCGCGGGCGATGGCCTCCTTGATCTCCGGCATGTTGACCCGCGCCTTGGTGACCGCGATGGTCGGACGGATATCGAGCCCGGCCGCGAGCTGGTCTGCGAAGACCTCGCTCACCATGTGCCCGTATGGATCGAGGGAGACGATTTTCTCCCCATCGGCCCACTGGGGGTACGGCCCGATGTGCGCCGCCGGCGCGGTATCGGTGAGATCCGGCACGTGCACCGGATCGAGGGTGCCGGCAGCGATCGCCAGCGCGCGATAAAGCGCGTAGGACCCCGAGTGCGCACCGATGACGTTGCGCCGGGCGCCGTCGTGGACGGCGCCCACCACCGGACCGCGCGCCTCGGCCGAAGGCGCTCCCCACGCGATCGGCGATGCGGCGGCGCGTTGACTCGGATGCGATGTGAGCTTGATATGTCCCTTGCTCGGCGCCCTGATCGGTTTGTCGGGTTGCTTGTTGTTGTCCATGACGAGCGAATACCGCGGAAAAACAAACAGTTTATGCCATTCGCGGCCGTAATCCCAAGCCGTATTCGGGTGGTTCGCGGCCTTCGATTCGGTCCCTGACGCGCCGCTCGTGGGCGCGACCGAGGGTCAGGCACGGCTGGGAGAAACCCGTCGCCCGCCC
>JBFICP010000283.1:0-4404 GCA_041581935.1 Gammaproteobacteria bacterium
CCTTCGAGGACGAATCCTTCGACGTGGTTGCCTGCCAGTTCGGCGTGATGTTTTTCCCGGACAAGGTGGCAGCGTTCACCGAGGCGCGACGCGTTCTCAAACCGGGGGGCCGATTCATATTCAACGCCTGGGACGCCATCGAGGCGAACGAATTCGCCCACACCGTCACGCTGGCGGCGAGTGAGATATTCGTCGATGACCCGCCTTTGTTTCTGGCCCGCACACCGCACGGATACCACGACGTGGACACGATACGCAGAGACGTTCTCCAAGCCGGCTTCTCGGAGGTGAGCATCGAAACCATCGAGACGGTAAGCACGGCGCCGTCGCCGAGCCACCCCGCCATCGCGTACTGCCAGGGCACGCCGCTGCGAAACGAAATCGAGAGCCGCGACGCAAGCCTGCTCGAGCACGTCACGGCGAAGGCGACGCAAGCCATTGCGGCGCGATTCGGAAACAAAGAAGTGGTGGGCAAGATTCGAGGTCACGTCGTCACGGCGCGGCGTTGACGCGGCCCGAGGCATCACCGGAGAAACCAGTGCACCTGCGAATCGAGAACGTCATGGCCGGTCCCATCGAAGGAGCCTCTCCATGACCGGCCTGCCGCGGCTAGCGCCGGACCCGGTTCCGGACATTCACCCGCTGCCCGAATATCTCGCCGACGACCACCGCAAGGCCTGGTACGAAGATATGAAGCAGGTCTTCCAGGTGCCCTGGATGGGCGTCGTGACCATGGCCTATGCCCACTATCCGAGCTTCTACGAATGCCTCTGGCGGGGTGCACGCGAGCTGTGCGTGAGCCGGCCATTCGTCGAGGCCTGCCTGGAGAATCGCGCCTTCGTCGAGGGGCGCGTGAAAGCGCTCGATCCACCGCCGATCGGCGAGCGGCTGGGGGCGATCGGCTACGCGCCGCGGGAGATCGAAAGCATCCGGGAAATCGTCGAGGTGTTCAGCCACGGCAACCAGCCCTACGTGCTGCTGGCGACCATCACGCGTTACCTGCTCGAAGCCGGTGACATGCAGGGCCCTACGGACCCGGCGGCGGCGCCGACGTACTCCGGTCGTCACGCCCCGGACTTCTCCGTGCCGTTCTTGCTGATGGAAGCGCACCACGCCGATCAGCCGACGCGAGACGTTTACGCCGACGTCGAGCGCGTGCTCGACCTGCCGTTCGTCAACACCGACTACCGTGCGCTCGCGCGCTGGCCAAGCTACTGGGCCATGGCTTGGGGCGATCTGCGCGGGGTCGCGGGCACGCCGGTCCACGAGGCGATCTGTCAAGCGGTCCACGATCGCTGCGTCGCCCTGACCGAGAGCACGCTTCCCAATCCCGGCGGACTTTCGGCCGCATCACTTCGCGAGGCGGCCGGGCGGGATGCACCGTTAGCCGAGATCCGCAACGTCTGCCGGCTGTTCCAGTGGCTGCTCCCCGGCCTGGTCACCAACGTAGCCTATCTGCGGGCTCAGCTTGCGACCCCCGCGACGCGCGCGTGAGTCGTGCCCATTTTCTGTCGGCAGGTACAACCGCCTTTGATTCGTTCGGATTAGCTGAAACAATGTAGCCGCTGGGTCACGAAAGGACGGGCACATGGCGGTCAATCCGAAACAAGCGCATTCGCTGCTCGAGAAGGCTCACCGGGTCCTGCCCGGTGGTACCTTCGGCAACACGCCGGCGGATGTGATCATCGTCGAGGGCAAGGGGAGTCGCGTCTGGGACGACGACGGCAACGAGTATATCGACTATCTCATCGGCTCCGGACCGATGATCGTCGGTCACGCGCATCCCGAGGTCACGGCCGCGGTGCAGGCCCAGCTCGAGCACGGGACGACATTCTTCGCCAACAATCCGCAGGGCATCGAGCTCGCCGCGGTCATCGTCGACGCAGTGCCGTGCGCGGACAAGGTACGATTCGCCAGCACCGGCTCCGAGGCCGACGCCTTTGCCATTCGCCTGGCGCGCGCTTATACCGGGCGCAGCAAGATTCTCAAGTTCGAGGGTGGCTACCACGGGTACAGCGACTACGGTCTCATGAGTCTCGCGCCGAAGAAACCGGGCAACTCCCCAGAACCGATTCCCGATTCTGCCGGCATACCCGAGACCATCAAGAACGACATCCTGGTCGCACCTTTCAACGACGCGGACGCGGTGGAGAGTCTGTTGAAAGAGCACGAGAATTCCATCGCCGCCGTGATCATGGAGCCGCTGCAGCGTTTGATTCCACCGCAGCCCGGATTTCTGGAAGCAATACGGGAGCTGACCATCGCCCGCGACGTGCTCCTGGTATTCGACGAGGTGGTGACCGGCTTTCGAATGGCCTTCGGCGGAGCGCAGGAATACTACGGTGTCGTTCCGGATCTATGCACGCTGGGCAAAGCCATCGGTGGCGGCTTTCCGCTCTCCGCGGTCGCCGGGCGCGAAGACATCATGGCGTTATTCGATCGAGGTCGTGCTGCGCCCGATCGCTTCGTGCCGCAGGTCGGTACCCTTTCGGGCAATCCGATTGCCGCCGCCGCCGGGCTCGCGACGCTCGCGATCCTGAAACGTCCCGGCACCTATGATCGCTATTTCGAAACCGGCGAGAAGCTCATATCGGCGCTGTCGCAGCGTCTCGAATCGGCCGGCATGGACGCGCGAGTGGTAGGCGCGCCCCCGATGTTCGACGTTGTTTTCACCGCCGGCGAAGTGCGCAACTACCGGGATACCGCACGTGCCGACGCCACCATGACGGCAAGGCTCAACGATTTGCTGAGAAAGCGGGGCATATTGAAAGGCGAGAACAAGTACTACCTGTCGACCGCCATCGATGCGACCGACGTCGAGCAGACCATTGAGGCCTGGACCGGGGCGATCGACGAGCTCAGCGCCTGATCGGACAGGTTCAGACGATTGCGACCAGCTCGACGTCGAAGTTGAGCGCCTCGCCGGCAAGGGGATGATTACCGTCCACGGTGATGGAGTCCTCCGCGACGGCCACCACCACTAGCCGCATGACGTTACCGCCCGGCTCCGGCGCCTGTAAGTGCATACCCACGGCCGGCTCGAGATCGTTCGGAAGGGCGCTCTTCGGCACATCCTGAACGAGCTGCTCGTGCCGCTCTCCATAAGCTTCGTCGGCCGGAATTCTCACCGATTTCTTCTCGCCGACCGTCATGCCTTCCACGGCCTTGTCGAATCCCGCGATGACCTGGCCACCACCGACAGCGAACTCGAGTGGCTCGCGTTCGACCGAGCTGTCGAACTGAGTGCCGTCATCCAGCTTGCCGGTGTAGTGGACATGCACGGTATCGCCTGATTTTGCCTGACTCATTGGGTCCTCCGAATTCATTCGGCCGATGCATCGAGCTCGAATTACCCAGACCTGTGCTGCGAGAGGAGAATCGGAGCCGGGCAAGTAAGAGAGATACAGCCAGCGCGCGCGTAAGAATCGATAGATGCGCCCAATATATCAGACTTGCGCGCATCGACCACTGTCGCTACATGCCGAGCATGGCGACCAACACGCCGAGCCCGCCGATCACGGCAAGAATCCACACCGCAAAGACCACGCCGAGCAGGGCTCGCGAGTACGGCGCGCGAACGATGACAACGGTGTCGGTTATCATGTCGTGTAACGCCTGCTTGCGAGGTGTGAATGGTTGCATCAGGTAGCCGATCATGAGCACCAGCCCGGAAATAATGCTGGCGCCGAATCGCGCCGTTCCGCGACCGAACCCGAACGGCTGAAAACCGTCGGCACGCAATACCTGCAGGTTGAAGGCGCGTTTACCGAACGTCGCGCTGTGCTGACCGCCTTCCAGGGTTGCATAGTAGAGCCAGGAGACGATGAGCGAGGCGGCGTCGAAACGTTGATCGCTGGCGCGTAGCTCGAGACCGAACGACGCGAGCACGAATGCTAGACCGAAGCCCAGTGCCACCGACAGCAGGATAATCGGGATCTCGTCGATCAGTACCGCGGCGAACCGCACCCAGAAGCCTGCATATTGAACGCCGAATTCGTCCGGTTCCGGGCGATGCCCGCGCAGGCCTTCGGCCTCAGACATGGGGACAGATGCCGGTGTCGCAAGGTCTTCCGATTCGGGCACGCTCGGGCTGTCCATCGGCTCGAGCTCGAGGGATGCACTGCTGCCCGGCGAGCCGTGCAGCTCGTCGAATACCATCTTGACCGGGATCCAGCGCTCCAGCCCCTCGACCCATAATGCATCGTCAGGACGCAGCAGTCCCTTCTCGAGATCGCTGAGTACCCGGGCCTCGTCGAATGGCCCGAGGCGCTTGTCGTCGCGCTTTATCCAGAATTCAGCCATGGGGTCTCCCGGGGCGCGGTTGGCCGATCAGCGCGACGGTCGAGCGTTGTCGAAGCGGAGGGAATCGAGCCGGAGGCGGCGGTTGAAACGTCTTCTATGCAA
>JBFICP010000284.1:0-4369 GCA_041581935.1 Gammaproteobacteria bacterium
CCTTGGCCGGCTCGGCGAGCGCTTGCAGCGACAGGGATTCAAGCTGCACCGGCTCGACATCGCAGAGTCCGTGGAGATTCCCTCCGAGTCCGCGCTATTGATGGTATCGCCAGGTCGGGACGATGTGCCCGCGAGAGAGGTCGACGCGATGCTGCGATTCCTCGAAAACGGCGGTAACCTATTGTGGCTCGCCGAGCCGGGAGGCCTGCGAGGCATGGATCGGATCGCCGCGGCACTGGGGGTGCGCTTCGAACCGGGCATTCTGGTCGATCCGACTACCCGGACACTGGGCATCGCGCATCCGGCATTCGTGCCGGTATCTGCCTATCCCACGCATCCCGTCACTGGAAATTTGAAGCTCACGACGGTATTTCCCCATGCCGTCGGGATCGCGTGGAATCAGCCACGCGAATGGCAAACCCGGGGAATCCTGAGCACCGGCCTGCGCGCGTGGTCGGAGACCGGTGGGCTCGAAGGCAAGCTCGTCTTCGACGACGGCGACGATGTTTCGGGACCGCTCGACATCGGAATCGCCATGCAACGGATGCTCGCCCCAGTCGATGGGCGGCAGGCAGAGAATGCGCAGCGCGTCATCGTCATCGGTGACGGCGACTTTCTATCCAACGCCTATCTCGGCAGTGGCTCCAATTTGGATCTCGCGCTGAATATCTTCAACTGGCTCGCAAACGATGACTCTCTCATCGACATTCCCGCGCGCCGCGCGCCCGATCTCGAATTCGAGCTATCGAGCACGGGCGGCGCCCTGTTGCGCTTCATCGTCATGTTCGCATTCCCCACGCTGCTTCTCGGAGCCGGATTTTTCATTTGGCACCGGCGCCGTCGCCTCTGAGCTCCGGTGGGTGCGCGCACGCTGATCAACGTCGTGCTGCTGCTCGCAGTGGTAGGTCTTGCCGCCTTCATTGCCCTCGTTTCCGAATCGGACCCCCGCGTCGAGCTCGAGCCGCTGAGCAACGAAAAACCACGCGCCGTATCGCACATTCGCCTGGATCTCGGCCCGGGAGGAGCAATCGAGCTGCGCCGTGCCGAGGGTGTCTGGCAACTCGTCGAGCCGATTCGAATCGCGGCCAATGACTTTCGTGTGAATACGCTTCTCGCCGTGCTTGACGCCCCGGTGCATGCACGCATCATCGCGCAATCGGATAATCTTTCCCGATTCGGACTGGCCAACCCGCAGGGTCGGCTCTGGCTGGATCAGCTTGAAATCCTTTTCGGTGACACCGAGCCGATACACGGGCGGCGGTATCTACTTTATGAAGGCCAGGTGGTGCTGGTGGACGACGCGTACTTTTCGCACTTGAGCTCGAGTGCCGCGAATTTCGTCAATCCGGCTCTGCTCGGCCGAAATCCGTCGCCGCGCGGCATCACGATCCCCGGAGTGCGGGTAGTCCGCGACGGCGGCAAGTGGCGCGTGGATTCAGAAGGAACGCGCGTGGCCGCCAACGGCATCACGAGTTTGGTCGACGCCTGGCGAAACGCGCAGGCGACGGCGGTGCGGCCTTACGAGCAATCTCTCGATTGGAAAGATGAAATTCGTATCGAGCTCTCAGACGGTGATCTTCGCTTCGATCTCGCGCGCACCGAATACGAGCTGATACTGGGGCGCCCGGATCTGGGAATACAGTATCACTTGACCAAGACCGCGGGCGCGCGGCTGCTCGGTATCAAACCCGACGACGGCGCTTCGTGACACGGAAAAGAATCTGTAGGAGCGCGCTCGCACGTTAATCAGGCGTCATTCGCAGGCAAGCTTTCTGCTTCGACAATCTGCCGGCGCGCTATTTCTACGCTTCTGCCGCTTTGTCTTCTCCGGCATCCGCGGTGTCTTTTTTCACATAGATCTTCGAAAAAAGAATACCAAGCTCGAACAGGAGCCACATGGGCAGCGCCAGCAGTGTCTGGGAGATAATGTCGGGCGGTGTAAGCATCATGCCGAGCACGAAGGCGCCGACAATGATATAGGGGCGCTTGGACGTGAGGGCTGACGGCGTCGTGAACCCCGTCCACACCAGAAGAATGGTCGCTATCGGCACCTCGAACGCGAGTCCGAACGCAAAAAAGATCTTGAGCACGAAATCGAGGTAGGCGGTGATGTCGGTCATTATCGCCACACCTTCCGGTGCAACCGCCTGAAAAAAGGCGAACATGAGCGGGAACACCACGAAGTAGGCAAACGCCATTCCCAGATAAAAAAGAACGGAGCTCGTGAGCATCAGAGGCAGGACGAGGCGGCGTTCGTGCTTGTACAAACCCGGCGCTATGAACGACCACACCTGGTAGAGCACGACCGGCATGGCGAGAAAAATGGACAGCACCAGGGTCAGCTTGAATGGCGTCAGAAACGGTGACGCAACCTGGGTCGCTATCATGCTCGTGCCTGCGGGTAGATGACGCAGCAGCGGCTCTGCGAGGATTGCGTATAGATCGTTGGCGAAGGGAAACAGCACGACCAGAAAACAAAGAACGGACAGCACGATTCGCAGCAATCGATCGCGGAGCTCGACCAGATGCTCGACGAATGTCATTTCGCCCTGCTCCTCGAGCTCGTCCTCGACACTCACGTCGGCCGGATCGTTATCCGGCTTCTCGCCCCGGTCGGCGGATTTATCGTGTTCGCTGCTCATCTTCTTCCGAAACGTCGACGGCGCTGCGCGTAGCGTCGCCAGGCTCCTGCTCGCGCGGTTTGCCAGGTGGGCTCGCCGCTTCTCCCACGGCAGTAGCGGCGACAGCGGGCGTTATGCGCTCGGCACCGGTCTCGTCGTCATTGTCGGCAGCGGCATCGGGTGCACCCCGAGCGGATGACGAATCGTCCGAACTGAGATTCTGCGCCTCCTTCTCGACGCTCGCGATTTCGTTCCTCGCCGATCCGATCGTGCGCTTTGTCTCGTCGACGACGTCTTGGAGCGGATTCAGGTCGTCCGACTTTTCCAGCATTTTCTTCAGCTCGTCGGCCTGAATTTCACGTTCGATGTCGTCACGAACCGCGGCAACGTAGCGACGAATTCGACCTACCCAGAGGCCGACGGTGCGAGCGAGACCCGGCAGCCGATCCGGGCCGACGACCAGAAGCGCCACGACGCCAATCAGCGCCAGCTCCCAAAATCCAATATCAAACATCGGGAATCTGAGGTTGAGGTGAGCGGGTCATGAGCCACGCCCACTGGAGAGGTTTCCGAAGGCGGGCCGCGTATCGACGGCCCCACCTGCCGGTCGCGGCAGGCGCTTAAGCGCTGTCCCGCTCCTTGTTCGTGACCTCTCCGTCGATCACATTACCGGCCGGCTCCTGCTCGAGCTTCGCGGACTCTTCGGTGGTTTCCTCCTTGTCACCGTCCTTGACGGCGCCTCGAAAGCTCTTGATGGCCGATCCCAGATCACCGCCGATATTGCGCAGTTTCTTGGTGCCGAACAACAGCAGCACAATTACCAGCACAATCAGCAGTTGCCATAAACTTGGACCCATATTTCCTCTCTCCCCAAAGGCCTGGCCGTCCTGTGGACGCTGCCAAAGCGGACACTTTAGCGGAATTCCCGGTCGGTCACTACGACCCGCCCATGAACATTCCGAAACCAAGGCCCGCGGAATCTCATTCCCCCGACCCGCGCCCGGCCTTCTCCTCCAGCCCCGAGACGCCGAATCGGCGCTCGAGCTCCTCGAGAACCGCCCTCGGGTGGAGATCGCGGGTCGCCAGCAAGACCAGGCAGTGAAACCAGAGATCGGCCGTCTCGTGCACGAGCGCACTCCTGTCCGCGCCTCGCGCCGCGACGATGACTTCCCCGGCCTCCTCGCCGACCTTCTGGAGCACCGCTTCCAGCCCGGCCGCATACAGTCCGGCCACGTAAGAGCTGTCCGGCGATGCGGCTTTTCGCGCCTCAAGCACCTCGGCCAGCTTGTCGAGGGTATCGCTCATGTTCACAAGCAGACGCAGCCGTCGGAAAGACCGGGCGGCACGCCTCATTTCTCCTTATAAATTGTCTCCGGGTTCTCGAGCACCGGGTCTACGGCCTGCCAGTGCCCGTCCCGGAGCAGCTTGAAAAAGCAGCGCCTGCGTCCAGTGTGGCACGCAATACCACCGCGCTGGTCGACCTTGAGGAGCAAAGTATCGGCATCACAGTCGAGCCGGATTTCGCTGACTCGTTGCACGTGTCCCGACTGCTCGCCCTTTTTCCATAGCCGTCCGCGGGAGCGCGACCAGTAAACGGCCTCGCCCTCGTCGAGGGTGCGCGACAGCGACTCGCGACTCATCCAGGCGAGCATCAACACCTCGCCGCTGTCGGCATCCTGGGCGATCGCCGGGACCAACCCGTCCGCATTCCAATGGATTTCATCGAGCCAACCGGGCATGCCGGTATC
>JBFICP010000285.1:0-4368 GCA_041581935.1 Gammaproteobacteria bacterium
CACACGCTCGAGCAGCGCACCGGACAGTTCTTCGAAAATGGTGAGCCCGAGGCTCTGTACTGCGTATTCCGACGCCTGTAGGTTCGCGCGCACGCCCGCGCTAACGGGCACGGCATCCGGTTCGCGGCTCAGCGCACGCGCACCTCCAGATATCGTCCGTCGTCGGTGCGAAATCGCCATTGATTGGTGCCGGTCGGATGCAGCGAAGTGGCGATGCGAGCCGGAAGTGTCTGTCGGGCGATCGTCTCGATGCCTCTTGTCGACCACTCGAGGAGCAGCAAGGTTGCGTGGCGTTGGTCGGGCAGCAGGAGGCGATCGCGATCGGAGCCGTGTACCACCCGACCCAGCTCGAGCTCCCGGCTTCCGATGGCATGGGTGCTGACACCATCGGCCTGCGCGAACATCGTCAGCGTCGGTTGCGTATTTCGGTATAGGCGCAGCCGGCCGCGGATATGCGGCGTGGCCACCAGTGCAATATCCGCTCGACCGTCGCCGTCGAAGTCGCCGACACCGAGAGGATTCAACCAGCGATAGGACTGTCCGAGGAACGGGGTCATGGCGCGCCGCGCGAGAGTACCGTCCGCGACCGTATAGACGGCGAGCGCGGCGCCGAGATCGACGTGCGTCTCGACAATCAGGATGGCGTCCTCTCCATCGCCGTTCAAATCCGCGAGCCTGGGGAACAGATCCTCGAACACCCGGGTGACGGGCAACTCGTGCACGAGTCGCATTCCGTCGGCGGTCTCCACGACCAGCCGCGAAGCTTCGAGACCGTCACCCAGTACACCGTGCGCGTAGCGGGAGGTGGCTCCTGCGAGCCAGGCCGCGGCGATGTTTCGTTCGCCCCGCGCGACCCGGCTTCCGGGGAGCTGATCGGGGCGCTGCTCGGTGGCCGGCGCCGGCGCCGGTGCGCCGATTTCGCGAATGCCAATCTCGAGCGCGGGGACAGCGGCAACCGCCAGCGCCTGCACGAGGGCGAGCAGGGCGAATCGGAGTGCTGCGCGCGTGCTCACGGCGCGAAGCGCTCGAAAGCTTGCGCATAGTCCGGGTGCCAGCGCGACAGCGCCGGACGGTTTTCGACGATATCGTGGGCCGCCCAGAGAATGCGTTTTCTGTCCATCTCGGGCGTTACCTCGCCGTCGGCGCACAGGATGTAGAAATCGCCGCGTGCGAGACCGCTCATCAAGACGTCGATGACCTGTTCGGGCAACCACGCGCCCTCGACGTGCTCGCGTTTGCCGGTGGTCGTCCATCCGGGAATCAGCAGATGGGCGGAAACGCGGCAGCCATCGCGATTGCGAAGCTCGTGTTGCAGGCACTCCGTATACGCCTTGAGCGCCGCTTTGCAGACATTGTACGCAGGCCGCCCGGGAGGGTTGGTGATGCCCTGCTTGGAACCGGTGTTCACGATTATGCCCGTTGAATTCTGCGCGAGCATGGCCGGAACGAAGCACTGAACGCCGTTGATGACCCCCCAGAGATTGACATCGATGGCACGTTGCCATTGGTCGTAGCTGTCCCAGCAGCTGCCCTCGGTGCGTGTAACGGCATTGTTCATGAGCAGCGCGACCTCGCCGAAGGCATCATAAACGGCTTCCTTCGCAGATTGCATTTCCGATAATCTGCCGACGTCGGCGCGAACTGCCAGCACGTCGCCAGCGCCGCCGGGCGCAACATCGACAACCGCTAGACGCGCAACGTTCAGTGACTGCTCATCGATGTCGAGCATGCAGATCTTCATCCCGAGCTCGGCGAAACGGCGGCACGCGGCCAGACCGATACCGCTTGCCGCACCGGTGACGAGCGCCGTGCGGCCGGACGCCAGTGTTGTATCGGACATGTTGAACGCTCCTTCAGCATTGATCATCGAAGATAGGCCTCGAGGTATTCCGGAATGCGCTCCTCGAGCCAATAGCGTGGACGCCAGGGATAGCGTCCATGCACGAATCCGACATGCCCGCCATGGTCGCTGATCTCGAGCCGGCTGCTCGGCGACAGTTCGTGGGCGTGAGGCAGTACATTCGGCGTCATGAACGGGTCGTCCCGGGCGTGAATCATCAGCGTTGGAATACGGATATGTCGCAGGTACGATCTGGAGCTGGAACGGGTGTAATAATCGTCGACATCCTTGAAGCCGTGTAATGGCGCGGTGACCCGATCGTCGAACTCCCAGAAGTCACGGCTGTGGTGTGCCCGGGTGAGGTCGATGGGACTCGCGCCTGCGGCAAACTTGCGATGGAGCTTGGCTCTCAGGTCGTCGATGAGACGGCGCTGGTAGATGCGCGACAGACCACGCGCGAGACGATCCGCCGCGAGAGCCAGTGTGTAGGGTACCGAGACTGCGACGGCCGCCCGCAGCGGCGCACCGGCGCCGTGCTCGCCGAGCCACTTGAGCAGCACGTTGCCACCGAGCGAATATCCGATCGCCGCGGCGGGCTCCTCGCCTCTCGCGCTAAGCAGCCGAACGACCGCCTCGAGATCCGCGGTGTCGCAGGAGTGATAACTGCGGGGCAGACGATTGAGCTCACCGCTGCATCCGCGGAAATGCATGACGACGCCGCGCCAGCCGCGCCTTTGGATGGCCGCGAGCATGCCGCGCGCGTAGGGTGAATCACTCGAACCTTCCAGGCCGTGCAGCACGAGGACGACCGGGCCGAACGTTTCCCGAAGCCAATCGAGATCGAGGAAATCGCCGTCTTCGAGCTCGATGCGTTCTCGGCGCAGGTCGAGTGCGGACCGGCCGCGGAACAGAGTGGCATAGCTCGTCTGCAGGTGCGCGGACTTGAGCCACCAGGGTGCCCGAAAGTCGCTTTCCGTCAGGCCGGTGCCCGCATTCACCGCTCAGGCGGGTTCTTCTTCCAGAGGGTAGGGCAGCGTCTGCAGTACGAGCCGCGTGCCGTCGCTCAAGACGAGTCCGGTGTCCGGAGCGCGGCCGGCTACCTCGATGGGCAACACCGCCAGCACGTCGACACCGCCACCCGCAACGGGCCCGGCGTTGACGATCTGAATTCGTGCCGGCGCCGGCTCTGCCGTCGCGTCCAGCGTCGAACCGGGTCCAATATGGGATGATCCGCTCCAGCGCGCCCGGTACATGCGCCGCTTGATGCGCCCGAGGTGTTGCGTGCGCGCCACGATTTCCTGCCCGACGTAACATCCCTTGGTGAAGCTCACCGCGCCGATGCGATCGAGATTGATCATCTGCGGCACGAAGGCATCGCGCGTTTCGGGGGCGATGCTCGCGATGCCTGCATCGATATCGAGAAGTTCCCAGGCGTCGGCCCCCGCGGCTGCCGCAACTTCGCGGCAACCGTTCCACAATGATGCCACCGCTTCGTGAGCTCCCACGATCTCATAACGGGGACGTGCGCCGGGCACTCGAATAATGGTCACGTCGTTATTCGAGCGAACCGCCAGGGTGCGCTCGGGCAGTTCGCCGAAGAGCTCGCGCAGGCGCGACTCGGCTCGATCGCCGACCGCACCCATGCGGGCCCATGATTGGCTGACATCTTCGAGCGTCACCGCGGCGCGCAGCACATACATGCGCATGCCTTTCAAGGCCGTTTCGAGGAGCGTCGCGGGCAGCTGAAGCAGCAAGCAGCCGCGATGAAGAAAAATCAGGAAGCAGGTCAACACGCGTCCCTTCGACGAGCACCATGCGCTCGGCTGGGCGCGATTGGCGTCGACCTCGCCGAGATCATTGGTGAGTTGACCCTGGAGAAACGCTTGGGCGTCGGCGCCCTCGACCGCGATCAGCGCCAGGTGTTGCAGATCGAATACGGCATCGCCCTCGCGCGCTGCCAGCGCTTCACCGGTCGGGTCGCCGAAATGAGCGATGTATGAGCCGCGCCGCGCGATTCCCGCCGCGCTCAGATCCCGGGAGCGTCTATTATCCACGGCGCTCACCGGTGTGCGAGCACGAACGGATTCTGTTTCGAATGATATTCACGATTGCGCGGTTGTCCCGATCGTCGGGCTCGGTGTTGCTGGTCAGCCACGCGAGAATGTCCTGGTCTGGCGCGTCGAGAAGATTTTCCAAACGGTCCAAGTCTTCGTTGCCGAGCGACGCAAGGCCCGAGGTCAGAAATGTCTGCAGCAATAGGTCCAGCTCGCGCATCCCACGTCGGCAGCGCCAGACGATTCGAGCGTGACGCACATCGGACGAGTCCGCGGTCACATTTGCCTTACAGCGACCGCGCCACCAGCAGCTTCTTGACCTCTGCGATGGCTTTGGCAGGATTGAGATTCTTGGGACAGGTCCGGGTGCAGTTCATTATCGTGTGGCAGCGATACAAACGGAAGGGATCCTCGAGGGCGTCGAGCCGCTCTCCGGTGTATTCGTCGCGGGAGTCCGCGATCCAGCGATAAGCC
>JBFICP010000286.1:0-4337 GCA_041581935.1 Gammaproteobacteria bacterium
AACGTCGCGGCCCGGTCCGCGAAAAGGTACGCGGGTTGATGCGCAGACCGTCGACGACAAGGGCTCGCTCGGCGAGCTCTTCGCGCGATGGAAGCGAGGCGCGCTCGACTATCAACATAAGGCGGCGCGCCGGGTCCGGGACGACGAGAGGCAACGGAGGTGAATCGAGCGCCTTCACAATTTCGGCCGGTGGCCAGTGGAGTTCACCCGTAGCGCACGCTGGCACCCCACTCGGAAAAGCGAGCGCGGTTGCCACCACGACGAAAGCGTATTGAGTTTTTAACATTTAACAATCCGGCCATCGGCAATCGCGGTGCGGGAGATCCGGCGTTGTCGCTGAATACCTTGCCGCGATCAGAATGCCGCTTCGCACACGGTCGGGCAAACGAAAAAAGCCGCCGAAACGGCTTTTTCCGTCCGGCGGCTCAATTGCTCTGGGTGCTCTTATCCGGGTCGGGGGGAGCGACTCGCAAAATTGGGTCACACCCAGAGTAAATTCGCATTTAGTACACAGAGCGTGTGCTACATGTCTTCGACGGCGGCCTCGTATTCGGCTCGATCCAGATGCCCGTCGCCATTTGTATCGGCTTCATCAAACGCCAGGCCTTCGACAGCCTGTGCCTCGGCGGCGGTAATCATGCCGTCACTATTTGTATCGACATCTACGAACGCGGGAGGCGCCGCAAATGCCGCACCTGTAAAAGCTGCCAGAACCATGGCAAGTAGTGTCTTCTTATTCATTGAACTTCACTCCTCCGGGCTGACGCGCCGGTTTTCACTCTGGTCAGTGCGGCCAGCACGCGGGTCAGCAGTCGCTGCCTGATCAGATGCGAGCAAACGGCGTGCCAAGTGCACAGGAAAACCATGACACTGGTGAATCAGTGGCTTGATGGCGCCCCCGCTGCCTCACGCGGGTCGCTTCCGTCACCGTCCGGCGACGCATTCTCGCTACGCTCGTAACTCATTGCGTTTTCTATATTTTCCTGTCGTCGGACGGCGACGGCGTGCTGTTCACCTTGGCGGGACTTGAACGGAGCGGCACTGAGCTGGTGACGGTGCATCAGCTTGTAGAACTCGGTGCGATTTCGCTGCGCCATGCGTGCCGCACGCGCCACGTTTCCATGCGTGATCTTCAACAGCCGGACGAGATACTCCTTCTCGAAACGAATCCGCGCCTGCTCGAGTGGAGGAAACTGCCAGCGCGGATCCCGCAGGGCCTTGCGGATCAGCGCGTCGGACAACAGCGGTGTCGTCGAGAGCGCATAGGCCTGGTCGATCACATTGAACAGCTGGCGGACGTTTCCCGGCCAATCGGCGCGTACCAGAAGCTCGAGGGCCTCGGGCGAGAATCCGCTGACGTGCTTGCGTCCGGTCGTTGACAGGTGAGCGAGCCGCCGGGTCGCGAGCAGGGGAATGTCCTCGCGACGACGATCGAGTGGCGGCAACTCGAGCACGACGACGTTGAGCCGGTAGTAGAGATCTTCGCGAAAACGTGCCGACGCGAGCTCGGCATCCAGATCGCGGTGGGTGGCGGATATGATGCGAACGTCGGCATCGATCTGGCGGGTAGCTCCGATCGGCCGGACGCGATGCTCTTCGAGCACGCGCAGGAGCTTCGCCTGAAGGGCGAGCGGCATGTCGCCGATCTCGTCAAGGAAGAGGGTTCCACGATGAGCGGTTTGGAAGAGTCCCGCGTAGTCGCGAATAGCACCGGTGAACGCACCTTTGGCGTAGCCGAAAAGCTCCGATTCAAGCAGCGATTCCGGAACCGCCGCGCAGTTCAACGCCACGAATTCGCCCTGATGACGCGGACTCGCGAGATGGATAGCGCGTGCAAGAAGCTCTTTGCCGGTTCCGCTCGCGCCGCGCAACAGCACGCTCACGTCGCCGTCCGCAACGAGCTTCGCCTGGCGGAGGATTTCCTCCATTTCAGGGTTGCGTGTCACGATGCCGAGTCGCCAGGATTCGAATTCTCGTTCGACGTTCGCGTCTCCACCGAGGCGCAACGCCTGCTCGATGTGACCCAGTAAGATCTGGCCGTCGAACGGTTTGGTAAGGAAGGCGAACACACCCTGCCGTGTCGCGGTGACGGCGTCGGGAATAGAACCGTGCGCGGTGAGGATTATGATCGGCATTGCGGGCTGGCGCTCATGAATCGCGTCTACAAGCGCGAGCCCGTCGATCCCGCGCATGCGCAAATCGGTCACGACTGCTTCTGGCCGCCCGATGTCGAGCTGAACGAGCGCTTCCTCTCCGCTCTCGGCGACGACCACCTCGTAGCCGGCAGCTTCGAGTCGCAATGACACCAGGCGAAGAAGGTCCCGGTCGTCGTCGACGAGCAGAATTTTTCGTCTTGCCATCACGGTTCGCAGGCCCCCGAGTTGCCCTTCGCGACCGGCAGGGTGACGCGAAAATGAGCCCCGCTATCACCGGCTGGCAACAAGGTGACTTCCCCGCCGTGCGAACGGGCAATCTCTCGCGCGATAGACAATCCGAGGCCGGTGCCGCGCACTGGACCCAGAGGCTGGTCGTCTGATTGGAAGAATGCGTCGAATATTCGCTCGCGATCATGTACCGCGACGCCAGCGCCGCTGTCGATAACATCAAGCCGGGCGGTTTCGAGCGTGCGACTAAGCACCACATTTATGCAACCGTCGTCGGGTGTGTACTTGACAGCGTTGGAAAGAAGATTGTCGACGAGAGTGCGCAGCTTTACCCGGTTGCCCTCCACTTGCACCCGCTCCAGGTCCAGATTCAGGCGCAGAGCCCTGCGGTTGATTGCGAGCTTGTAGTCCCTGCAAATCGATCGGATCACGACGTCGAGATTCACGCACTCGTGCGACGACGCGGCGTCGCGCACGGCGAGCAGACGACTGAATGCGAGGAGGTCTTCAATCAGCTTCTGTAAGCGCAAGGTGTTGTCGCGCAGGATCCCCGCCACTTCCGATTGCCGATCATTCAGCGGACCGACGACTTGGTGTGCCAGTAGCTCCGAACCTTCGCGAATGGTCGTGAGCGGTGTCTTCAGCTCGTGTGAGACATGTCTCAGGAAACGCTTCTTCTGATCTTCGAGCTCGAGCAGACGCACCCGCAGCCAGTCGAGCCGGCGACCGAGCTCCTCCAGATCCCGCGGGCCTGCGATGCTGATCGCGGTCTCGAAGTTTCCGGCACCCAGTCCTCGAATGGCGCGGTCTATGGCGCGCACGGGGCGTGCGATAAGCAGAAAGAACACCACCGCCAGGACGACAGCCAGCGGCACAGCGGCAATTGCATGCCAGAACAGGATGCGCCGCGCGCGCTCGGCGATGCGCTGCATCTCGTCGACGACCCGGCGCACATTTCGGTTTTCCTCGAGCACCATGATGCGCGCACCAGCAGCGGCGGCCGAAAGAAGCTCCAGCGCCGCCCGGCTTTCCTGCGTCTGAGGCGCTACGGCACGCAACGTCTCAAAAGACTGCGCCTCGTTCGCCGCGATCTCCGCGAACCGGCCCGATGCTGATTCGTCCAACGCCGCATAGTCGAGCTGCCGCTCGAGGGCCCGTCTGACGTCCTGGCGCAAATGCTCGTACGCCTGCAGTCGTTGTCTGTCGCGAGTGACCGCGTACTGGCGCGCGAGTCGCTCCATGGAGCCGAGCTGCTCGGCCAACCCGCGCGCATCGTGGGCGGATTGAACGGCCCGGTACACCGCGTCGCGACCGTGGCTCGCGAGCTCTTCCAGCTGAATCGAAGAGGCCACGAAGGCGGTCGACAAGGGCACGGCGACGGTGATGAAACCGAGGACCATCAGGGTCACGAAGGACCTGGGGCGGACGAGACGGCTGAGCGCGAGGCGGAAGAATCGGCGACTGGACCCCCACACCGAATGAATTCGGTGCAAAGGTTCCGAAACGCGGCGCCCGTAAGCGCCGCCGAGACCAACGTCCGCTGCCCTCATCTCCGACCCTCGCGCGCCGGATGGTGTTGCGAAGGAAACGGATTCTGCTCCCGGGACCCTCTCTGCGCAAGCAGAAAAATCCTCTATACTTCAGTGCGTTACCAGCAACAGACGGGAAACGTATAGAGCCTTGGTCGGGATGCACAGGCGCTCATCCGGCGCATGACCTGCGCGCCGGTGGCACAGAAGTGGGTGGCAAATTGACGGGGTCCTGGCGGTAGAATTGGCAAAGCTGCGCGTAAACCTCGGCGTGCTCGTGCTGCAGGTCCCGCGGACAGGTGAAGAACGCTTCGCTCATCGACGCGAAGAATTCCGCCGGGTCTTCAACCGCATGCTCATCGATCCAAGGCTCGCCGCCACCCTCGAATGTCTCGACAAGCTCGGCGTAGGCCGAGCTCCATAT
>JBFICP010000287.1:0-4296 GCA_041581935.1 Gammaproteobacteria bacterium
CAGCCGGGCGAAGGCCTCGTTGAACGTGTGCGCCGCGAAGGTCGTGCGCACCGCCTTGCCGTTCTTTTCACGAACGTTCTCGGGGCGGTCCTGGGAGAAGATGCCCTCGAGCTCGTCGGTGAGAACGGCGACCTCGTCGCTAGTGAATACCTCGGGCAGAAATACATAGCCCCGCTGGTGGAACTCGCTCACCTGAGTGTCGGATAGTTTCATGGCGTTGGTCGAATCGAAGTCGAATGGCCCCGATCCTGTTTACTGCCAGCGGGCACCGCTGTCAAACCGGAGTGGTCGGTCCGGCCGGCTCAGTTCGCGGATACGGTGCGCCCCGCTGCCCACGCGCGAAGCGCGCGCACGCGCTCGGCCATAACGACCGAAAGCGGGCTGGTTCTCCGGATCTCGTTGAGCACGGCCTCGGTGTCCGGTGACTTCCCGTTCGCGTGACTGACATACAGAGCCGAGACCACCGCCTGCTCGATCTCGGCTCCGGAGAAGCCATCGCAGGCCGCCGCGAGCGCCTCGATATCGAGCCTATCGGCGCCGAGGTCGCGCTTGTCCAGGTGTATCTGCAGAATGCGTCCACGGGTACTCAGGTCCGGCAGGTCGACGAAGAAGATCTCGTCCATGCGGCCTTTGCGCAGCAGCTCCGGGGGCAGGCTCTCGATGTCGTTGGCGGTGGCCACCAGAAACGCTCTGGCGTCGTTCTCGGCCATCCACGTGAGCAGCGTTCCCAGCACCCGCCGCGAGGTACCGGAATCGCTGGCGTCGGTGGCGAGGCCTTTCTCGATTTCGTCGATCCAGAGCACGCAGGGTGCCATGGTCTCCGCCTGCTCGAGCGCATGACGCAGGTTGCGCTCGGTCTCACCGTGATACTTGTTGTACAGGGTGCCGAAATCCAGGCGCAGCAGCGGCAGGCCCCAGGATCCGGCAACGGCCTTGGCCGCGAGGCTCTTTCCGCAGCCCTGCACGCCGAGCAGTAGAATGCCCCGGGGAATGTCCAAGCCCGGCTTGCTCAAGGTGCCAGCGAATACCGGCTCGCGCAGCGCGAGCCACTCTTTGAGGCGCGCGAGGCCGGCCACCTCGGCGAAGCGCGCGGTGTCGTACTCGTAGGAGAGCACCCCATCGGTGGCGAGGAGCTCGAACTTGGCCTGCATGACGACGGGCAGATCCTCCTCGGTGATGGCGCCGTCGTCCTCGATGGCGCCCCGTGCCAGACGCTTGGCGTCGCGCTCGGGCAGTCCCCTCAGGTTGTCCACCAGTCGCTCCAGGAGCTGCTTGCGGGTGCGTACGTTGCGTCCTGCGTTGCGGCGCGACCAGGTGCGGGCCTCTTCCAGAACGATGGTCTTCAGCTGCTCGCGGGCGGGCACGCTCAGCTTGAAGCGCGCGCAGCTGCGCACGAGCTCCGGCGGAATTTTCACAGCGTGGGAAACCAGCACCACGGTATGCCCGAGCAGCAGCCGTTGCTGGGCGATGTCGCGCAGCAGCCGCACGTGCACCGGGTCCTCCAGATACGGGTGAAAGTCCGAGATGAGGTAGATGGCCGGTTCCCGCGCCATCTTGATGGCCAGCAGCAGGTCAGTGGGCTCGCGCGACTCGGCCGGCGGCGCGATTCCGCGATCGAGGCGCCGCAGGCCGTCGGTGACCGTCCAGTGATAGAAGGGCTTGGATGCCCGCGCGACGGCCAGTCGGAAGAGGTCCAGAACCCGCCCTTCCTCGTGGGTCTCGATGACGATGATAGGGATAGGGGAGCCGAGCAGCAGCTCCAGATCGTGCAGATCACCCATGGACCCAATCATAGGCCATGGGCCGGCGCTCGAGGTTCAATGCAGTGTCCATCACACAACCCGGGTGAATCCCATCACAGATCGACGCCACTGCTTTCCCGGGTGCCTGGATCGGGAGGGCCGGTCTTGCCCACACTGTAAAGGCGCGCGTGTGCGAAGCTGGAATGCGTGTGGACAAGAATGCTTGAAGTAATCGCTAAACCTTTGGACCAAAAATCGGCCAGGATCAAGGCTGCGCTTCCCGTCACGCCGTCGCGGGGCTTCGCACTGTGGCTGGCTCTGCTGCTGCTTTACTGTCTTCTCCTGCCGAGCGCGGCGGAGACGCCGGCGCCCGAGGCGGCCAATTCCCCCGGAGACGTCGAATCGGCGCCGGTCAGCGTGCGCCCCTGACGCGGCGTCTCAGCCATCTGCCTGCCGGCAACCGGCCCGACATTGCGCGTTTCGTTCAGACTCCATTCAGGCCGTGATCGCTAGCCTGTTGCCGAGGTCATTTTTCATCGGCACAACCGGGACGCATCTGCACCCGGTTCCGCGGGTGGATGCGAGGTTCCCCCGGGCGGTGCCACCACCGTGACGCGGCCCGCCGTCATCGGCGACACTATGCGCACACCGAACTCGAGAACCGATGCCGAAGCGAGCATGGCGGCTGTCTACGAGCCCACGAAATCCGGACCGGCGACGTCGTGAGCGCGATGCGGCCCGCCGTTGTCGCGCTCGCCTTCGTGATCGGTATCCTGGCGGTCACGCAGGCGTCGTTGGCCGGGCCGCAGGCGCCGGCCGGGGAAACGATGCTCGCCCAGGCATCGCCGACCGTGAGCGCGGACCAGGCGGCCGACCTGGTGCGCGCCCGCAGCGGTGGTCGCATTCTCGACGTGCGCCGCGAGAACGGTGACCGCGGGCCCGTCTACCGCGTCAAGGTCCTGCTCGAAGGCGGCCGGGTTCGCATCTATCGGGTCGATGCCAACAGCGGTCGGATTCTCGAGTGATCGGGCCATGAGTGACGCGTGAGCACTTCGGAGGGCGGGTGATGCGGGTTCTCGTTGTGGAAGACGAGCGGGCCCTGCGCGAGCAGCTGGTGGCGCGCCTGCGCAGCGAAGGCTACGCGGTGGACGCGGCGGCGGACGGGAAAGAGGCGGCCTGGTCTGGTCGCGAGTTTCCCATCGACGCCGCGATCGTCGATCTCGGACTGCCGGAGCTTTCCGGAATCGAGGTGATTCGTCACTGGCGTGAAGCCGGGAAGGGATTTCCGGTGCTCATTCTCACCGCGCGCGGACAATGGCAGGACAAGGTGAGCGGACTCGAATCCGGTGGTGACGACTACCTGGTCAAACCCTTTCATATGGAGGAGCTGCTCGCGCGACTGCGGGCGCTGATTCGCCGCTCGCGGGGCTGGGCGGAGCCGGTGCTGCGCCGGGGCCCGCTTGCGCTCGACACGCACGCGCAGAGCGTCTCCCTCCATGGCCATCCGGTTTCCCTGACGGCGTATGAGTATCGCATCCTCGAGTATCTGGTTCTCAATGCCGATCGCGTGATATCCAAGACCGAGTTGTCGGAGCACGTATACGACGAGGAGCTCGAGCGCGACAGCAATGTCATCGAGGTGCTCGTCGGACGCCTGCGCCGAAAGCTCGACCCGCATTCGCGCCTGCGCCCCATCGAGACCCTGCGCGGTCGCGGCTATCGATTCTGTCTCGAGGTCGACTCGAGCGAGTGAGATGACCGCGTGCTGTCACTCAGTGCCCGCCTGACTCTGGCCGCAAGCCTCGTGCTTGTCGCCTTCCTGGGACTCACGGGACTCGCACTCGAACGCGCCTTTCTCGACGCCGGCCTCGCGGCGGTCCGTGATCGACTGCAGGGACAGGTGTATACGCTGCTCGCGGCAGCCGAGGTCGGAGACGACGCGCGGCTCGTCATGCCGCGGGCCGTCCCGGGAGCGCGCCTGTCGTCCCCCGCTTCCGGGCTTTATGCGCAGGTCGTCGACGTCGACGGTCAGGTGCTGTGGCACTCGCCGTCGTTGCTCGGCATGCACGTTCCCTTTCCCGCAACCGCGGCGGACGGCGTGGCCGAATTCGCGCCGGTCGAATCTAGCGAAGGCAACGCGCTCTACGCGCTGTCGTTCTCGGTACGCTGGGAGCTCGCCTCGGCGCCCGATTTTCGCCTCACCTTCGAGGTGGCAGAGACCCGCGACATTCTCGCATCTCAGATGACGCACTTTCGCCGCAGTCTGTGGGGCTGGCTCGGGGCCGCCGCGCTCGCCTTGCTGCTCGTGCAGGGACTGGTGCTGCGCTTCGGACTCGCGCCCCTTCGCCGGGTCGCCGCGGAGCTCGCCGATATCGAGTCCGGCGAACGCAAACAGCTTTCTGCGCGCTATCCGCGGGAGATTGCCGAGCTGAGTGAACGCATCAATGGGTTTATCGATACCGGGCGACGCCGATTGGAGCGATCGCGCCATGCGCTCGCGGAGCTCGCGCACAGTCTCAAGACGCCCCTGGCCGTTGTGCGCAGCCTGCTCGAC
>JBFICP010000288.1:0-4292 GCA_041581935.1 Gammaproteobacteria bacterium
CGTCACGGGAAGCATCAGCATGAGTGCAGCGGCGGACAAATTTCTGAGCCAGACGGCGAAGGTCGATCCCGACTCGGTTCAACCTTTTCCCAATTCGAGCAAGGTCTACGAGCAGGGCTCGCGACCCGACATCCAGGTGCCGATGCGCGAAATCCGCCTCGCCGATACGCATTCGAGCGACGGCGTCGAGCACAACGCGCCCATCTACGTCTACGACACCTCCGGTCCGTACACCGATCCGGCCGCGGACATCGATGTCCGCAAAGGGCTCGGCGCGTTGCGCGCCGGCTGGATCGACGAGCGTGGCGATACCGAGACGCTCGAGGGTCTGAGCTCCGAGTACGGCCGGGCGCGCCTCGACGATCCGAAGCTCGCGTCGCTGCGATTCGCGCACACGCGAAAGCCCCTGCGCGCCCGCGCGGGCGCCAACGTCACGCAGATGCACTACGCGCGACGCGGCGTGATCACGCCGGAAATGGAATTCATCGCCATACGCGAGAACATGCGCCGCACCGAGCATCGCGCGCCCGAGCTCCAGCGCCGCCACCCCGGCATGGCGTTCGGGGCCAAGCTGCCCGAGGAGGTGACGCCGGAGTTCGTGCGTGACGAGGTCGCCGCGGGGCGCGCCATCATCCCGTGCAACGTCAATCATCCCGAGACCGAGCCGATGATCATCGGGCGCAACTTCCTGGTGAAGATCAACGCCAACATCGGCAACTCGGCCGTCACCTCGAGCATCGAGGAAGAGGTCGAGAAGATGACCTGGGCGACCCGCTGGGGCGCCGACACGGTGATGGATCTGTCCACCGGCAAGCACATCCACGAGACCCGCGAGTGGATCGTGCGAAACAGCCCCGTGCCCATCGGCACCGTGCCCATCTACCAGGCGCTCGAGAAGGTCGACGGCAAGGCCGAGGAGCTCACCTGGGAGATGTTTCGCGACACGCTCGTCGAGCAGGCCGAGCAGGGCGTCGACTACTTCACGATCCACGCCGGGGTGCGTCTGCCGTACGTGCCGCTCACCGCCGATCGCGTCACCGGGATCGTCTCCAGGGGCGGCTCGATCATGGCCAAGTGGTGTCTCGCGCATCACAGGGAGAGCTTCCTCTACGAGCACTTCGAGGACATGTGCGAGCTCATGAAGCAGTACGACGTCGCGTTCTCATTAGGCGACGGCCTGCGACCGGGCTCGATTGCCGATGCCAACGACGAGGCACAGTTCCGCGAGCTGGAGACGCTCGGTGAGCTCACGAAGATCGCCTGGAAGCACGACGTCCAGGTCATGATTGAGGGTCCGGGCCACATCCCGATGCAGCTCATCAAGGAAAACTTCGACAAGGAGCTCGAGGACTGCTACGAGGCGCCGTTCTACACGCTCGGCCCGCTCACCACCGATATCGCGCCGGGCTACGATCACATCACCTCGGGGATCGGCGCGGCCATGATCGGCTGGTACGGCACCGCGATGCTTTGCTACGTGACGCCGAAGGAGCATCTCGGGCTTCCCAACCGCGACGATGTCAAGGAAGGCATCATCACCTACAAGGTCGCCGCGCACGCGGCGGATCTCGCCAAGGGCCACCCGAGCGCCCAGATCCGTGACAACGCGCTTTCGAAGGCGCGCTTCGAGTTCCGCTGGGAGGATCAGTTCAATCTGTCGCTCGATCCGGACACCGCCCGCGAGTTCCACGACGAGACGCTGCCGAAGGAAGGCCACAAGGTCGCGCACTTCTGCTCCATGTGCGGGCCGCATTTCTGCTCGATGAAGATCACCCAGGACGTGCGCGACTATGCGCGAAAGCAGGGAATCGAAAACGTCGAGGTGGCGCTCGAGCAGGGCATGAAGGAAAAGGCCGAGGAGTTCAAGGCAAAGGGCGCGGAGGTCTATCAAAAAACCTAGAGGCATGAGCATGGAGACGGTCGACTTCATCCACATGGCCGATGGCACCCGCGAGGAATACGCGCTCATCCGGCGCCGCGAGGAGGGCCGTGACGCGGGCCTCGCCGACACGGTGCTGGCGATGCTCGAGGGCCTGCGCGGCAATACCTTCGGCTACAAGGTCGATCGCCTCACCCATTCGCTTCAGTCGGCGACGCTCGCCGAGCGCGACGGCGCCGACGAGGAGCAGGTGATGTGCGCGCTCCTGCATGACGTCGGCGACAACTTCGCGCCCCACAATCACGGGCAATTCGCCGCCGCTCTGCTCAAGCCCTACGTGAGCGACGAGAATCACTGGGTCGTCGCGCATCATGGCGTGTTTCAGGGCTACTACTACTTTCACCATTACGACGGCGATCGCCACGCGCGGGATCGCTTCAAGGACAACCCCCACTACGACGCCTGCGTGCGCTTCTGCGAGCGCTGGGATCAGTGCGCCTTCGATCCCGACTACGATACCCTGCCGCTCGCGCACTTCGAGCCGATGGTGAGAAGGCTGTTTGCCGAGCCACGCCAGAAATTCGTCTGAGCGTTTGTCAACCGCGCCGAACGGAAACGGCCCTGCGTTCGCCTGCGCAAGATAGAGAATCCGGCAGACGTGATCCGGGCTATTGGAGGCGGCGTTTGTCCTCCGGCTCAATCGGTGGCAGCTGCAAAAAGTAGCCCACCCGCGAAATGCTCTTGATGACGTCTTTCGCCGCGACCCTGGCGAGGCGGCGCTCCTCGTCGAGCTCCAGCTGCATGACGAGCTCGAGCCGCCCCATGGCTTCGAGCAGCTCATCGGGAACGCGCTCGAAATTACCCTCCTCGGAGACGTAGAGGTAGGTCTCGGCACGACGCGAGCCTTTATAAATCCAAACCGTCAGTCGTTTCACCGGTTCCCTTCCCGGTAGGAGCGGGCCTGCTCGCGTACCGCGACGCGCAGCTCGTCAGTGCGATGTCGGGCTTCCCGGCCTCGGTCCGGCCGACGGTTCCATTACACGGACGGTGCGCGACAAATTCAACGCCCCGGTGGGCAATATCACTCAATTCCCGCGCCGGAATGCCCGCGACCGTCGGCGCAATCCGCACGCGCTGGCCGGCGTCGTCCTTGTCGAGAAACCAGCCGATCGCGCTGGTTGAGCGGTGCGATCAGCGATGCGGTGCCGGGGGGGGGGCGGTTCGCAGGACGGCCGGTATTTGGGTGTTCGCTTCTCCCTCGCCGGGGCCGAACGGTGGAACGCACGGGGCATTTGGCGTCGATTGGCGGACCCGGAGAAACCAATCGGCACCTACCCGACAAAGCCGGAATAGGGCCATGTCGGGCTTCTTTACACTGCGATAACAATATCTATCTTATTGAAAATATGCGAATTTATTGCCGAATTTGGCGTCGGCGCGGAGAATCCGGCGCAGGAATGTCGACTCCATCACAAAAAATGCCGGGTTCCTGTCGAATTTATTTACACAAAGCCGTGGGGGTTTCTTCGTTTCCGTTATATCTATCTGATTTATAACAAGTTATCGAGCTTGGCACGGCGTTTGCCCTGTAATGGGCAGTTGCAATTCGATACGCCGCGCAGGTCGCGGCTATGGCGCAAAGAGGGGTTACTGAATGGATGCTCGACGAGTTGGTGGATTTGGTCTGGTTGTCGCTATGACGCTGGCCGTGCTCGGCCTGGGAGTTTCAGGCCCCGCGACGGCCACGGTAATCGATGGGATGTACCTTCAAATGGAGTCTATCCCTGGGAACGCTTGTGCCGGCGTCTTCGGTCGTGGATTTTCCAACTGCCGCGTGGACGGCTCGCCGTCGATCATCAAATTCAACCAAGATTTAAATGTCTCGGAGGTCAGTGTGAACTTTCCGTCCATCGACGGCACTGAGTTCATGTTTGGCGACGCTGTCGAGGACAACGTCTCGGGCTCCTGGACCTATTCGCCTGATGTTCTCGAGGATGATCCGCTCGTAAGATTTTGGTCCGCCAAGGCGGGTCCCGGCTTCAAGCTTTTCTACTACACGCCGGACATGACGGGCGGTCGCTCAGATGCATTGCCGGTTACGGCAGGTACGTGGACGACCCCGGATGGCAAAGAGCTCTCGAATCTCGTTTTCTACGACAGCGGTGAGTTTCCCAGGGTCGACGAGCCTGCCGCGCTCGTACTCCTGGGGTTGGCGCTCGCCGGATTGGGCATGCGCAGACGCCGCCGATCAGCCGTTCGCTGAATGCCAACGCGATAAGTTCAAAAGAAAACCCGGCCGAGAGCCGGGTTTTCTTTTGAACTTATCGCGTTGGCATTCAGCCAACGGCTGATCGGCGGCGTCTGCGCATGCCCAATCCGGCGAGCGCCAACCCCAGGAGTACGAGCGCGGCAG
>JBFICP010000289.1:0-4265 GCA_041581935.1 Gammaproteobacteria bacterium
ACGGACGCGGCGATCCCATACCCACGCAAATTATGCTTTCGCCGGATGTCTTCGATGAACTCGTCCACCGACGCCGTACGCTCGTTGCGATCGAGCGCGAGTGCGCGCGCCAGCGCGCGGTTCTGGCGTTTCGAAAGCTTCGAAACGGGTTCCGGCACGAGACCCTGGTCGCGTGCCCGCGGAGCGCTCATCTTGTCGTAAGGGTGTCGACCGGTAAGCAGCTGATACGCCATGATGCCAAGGGCATAAATGTCGTCGCGCGGATCCGGCTCCTGGCCTTCGAACATCTCCACGGTAGCGTAGGCCGGGGTGATGGCACCGAGCTCGGCAGGGTCGAAGAGCGTCGTCACCCCCTCGGCATCGACCTTGGTCTTGGACGCACGGGCGATGCCGAAGTCGAGGAGCTTGACGGTGCCATCACGGGTCAGAAAGCAGTTGCCGGGCTTCAGATCCGAGTGCACCAGTCCGTTCTTGTGGGCGTAGGCGAGCCCTTCGGCAAGCTGCTGGATGATCGACATGGCCTCTTGTTCGGCAAGGCCGCCCTCGGGCATGTTTCGAATGAACGCATCCAGCGATTCACCTTCGAGCAGATCCATGGACATGAAAACGGCGCCCGAGTCGGTGTCCCGATCGAAGCTGAACACCGTCGCGACATTGGGATGGGCAAGACGTTGCTGTTTGGCGGTCTCGCGTTGCAGCGCTACAAACGCGTCCGGGTGTTCCTTGAAGTTCTTCTGCAGCAGTTTGATGGCGACGAATGGATTCCGATCCTTGGCTTCCTCCTTGAGCAAATCCTTGCCCTTCCAGACCGCCCCCATGCCGCCTTCGCCGAGCTTTGTGATCAGCTCGAAGCGCCCGCGAAGATGGTCGCCCTCGCCGAGCTCCGGGGAGTCGTCCTCGGCGGGTCCCGGAAAGCCGCCAGTGGTGGTCAGGGCCGCATGGGCACCGGTCTCCTCGGCCGCCTCGCTCGAGGTCATTGACGCGGCGCTGCGCGGCACGAATCCGGTCTCCAGAGGCGCCCTGTCGTCGCCGCGCCCGGGGTCGCCGGCGGCGTCCCGGGTCATTGCCGACGACCTGGCAGCCGTGTGGCGGCCAATCTTCGCCACCAGCGTCTGGTGAATGGTCCGCGGCAGGCCGGCGCCGAGAGCGGTATCGAGAAGCGCGAGGACTTCGGCGCCACTGCGTGGATCATCCCGCAGGCGTGCGTCGACGGCGGCGTCCAGCGCCTCGAAGTCGGCCTCACCGCGGTGGCAGGCCTCGAGCAGTCGTTGCAGTTGCGACATGTTGGCTCGCGACGTGGTGACCTGGAGGGTCTGGGAAAATGATAGCGTGCCGGTGTTGAAAGCGTCTGCGCACCAGGTCCGGCGGCGGGTTGCGAGACGTCGGACGGGGCGCGGCTGCCGTTTTGTCCGCTTCTCGACATTTCTTGACCAATTGTCGTAAGTTTCCGCATGCCGACAGGGGCACACTGAGGCTCCTGCAGCGGGAGGCCGGGTCATGGCGGAAAACAGTCGCCTCGAGTTCTTTTTTCTCAATCTCGGGCATTTCTACGACCATCTGTTCATCCTCATCTACGCGACCGTGGCGGCCCTCACGCTGCCGGCGGCATTCGACATGAGCTACGCGGAGCTGATCGTCTACGCGACGCCGGGATTCATCGCCTTTGGCGCCTTCGCCCTGCCGGCGGGCTGGCTCGCGGACCGCTGGAGCCGGCGCGGCATGATGATCGTGTTTTTCCTCGGAATCGGCGCCAGCGCCGCGGTGACGGGGCTGGCCCGCGAGCCGCTGGAGGTCGGCATCGGGCTTTTCCTGATCGGTACGTTCGCCGCCATCTACCACCCGGTCGGGATCACCATGGTGGTGGAGGCGGCGCCGGTCAAGACCGGGGTCGCCCTCGGCATCAACGGCGTGTGGGGCAACATGGGAGTCGCCAGCGCGGCGGTCGTTGCCGGCGCACTCATCGATGTCTCGGGATGGCGTGCCGCGTTCGTGGTCCCCGGAGTCGCCGCCATGGCGACCGGTCTCGCCTATGCGTTCCTGTGCCGCACACACAGGGTCGCGGGCGCCGGTCAAACCACGGGCGCGAAGCGCCAGGCAGCGGCTATCGACCGGCGCTTGCTTGTTAAGATTTTCATCGTCATCGCGGTCACGACGACACTCGGCAGCTTTATCTTTCAGTCGATGACTTTTGCGCTGCCGAAAGTTCTCGACGAGCGCCTGAGCGGTGTATTCGACAGCGCCACGGCCGTTGGTGGCGCGGCTTTTGCGGTCTTCGCCGTCGCTTCGATCGCGCAGATACTGATCGGTCATCTGGTCGACCGACATTCGATTCGCACGGTGTTCGCCTTCGTCGCCGGCCTGCAGATTCCGGCCTACCTGCTGGTAATCGGATTGACCGGCGTGCCCGTGCTGGTGGGCGCGGTGGCATTCATGCTGCTCATATTCGGTCAGATCCCCATCAACGACGCGCTGCTTTCGCGCATCACCACAACGCAGTATCGAAGCCGAATATATGCCGCGAAGTTCGTACTCAGCTTCAGCGTCGCCGCCGCCGCTATTCCGCTCGTGGCATTGCTGCATACTACGACGGGATTCGACGGCATGTTTGCGGCGATGACCGTCATTGCGGCTGTCATTCTCGTGAGTGTTCTGGCCTTGCCGCGCGCCGGCGTGATGATGGCCCCGGTGCCCGATCCAGTGGCGTGAGCGGCGCCGGATAATGCTCAGGCTCTACGATAATCTGCACTCGGGCAACGCCTATAAGGTGCGTCTCGTGCTCGCGCATCTGGGAGTGCCTTTCGAGCGCATCGAGCTCGACACCGACAGCGGTGAAACCCGAACGCCGGAGTATCTCGCAAAGAACCCCAACGGCAAGATTCCGGCGCTCGAGCTCGAAAACGGCGAAGTGCTCTGGGAGTCGAACGCGATCATATTTTTTCTCGCGACCGAAACGCGACTGTTACCCGTAGACAACTTCGAGCGCGCCCGGGTGCTGCAGTGGATGTTCTTCGAGCAGTACAGCCACGAGCCATATATCGCCGTGTCCCGGCATATCATTCAGCACCTCGAGCTCACCGAAGAGCGCCGCGCAATGGTGGAATCGAAACGCGAGCCCGGTAATCGCGCGCTGGCGATCATGGAAAGTCACCTGGGCCAGAGCAGCTTTTTCGTAGCAGAGCGTTTCACGATCGCCGATGTGGCGCTCTATGCGTACACACACGTAGCCGAGGAAGGCGGATTCGACTTGTCGAACTTCCCCGGCATTCGGTCCTGGCTCGCGCGGGTAGAGCATGAGCCGGGACACATTCCGATCACGCAGGTCTCAACCACGCTCGACGAGACTCACCAGGTCTCGTAGCCGAAAAACTCGATCTCGTCGCCCCGCCTGCGTCAGCGGTACACGCAGTGGCGGAATTTGACCTTGGAATCGATGCCGATGCCGATCGGGGCTTCGGTGCGTACGGTAATCATGTCCGCGCGGATCTCGAATTCGGCTCTGCTTTGCCACGATGCCGAATGCTTGGCGCGGTTGTCATCGGATGCGCGCATGCACCGGGTGGCGAGCGCCACGTCGTCGCTTCCCTCCTACGTGCACCCGCCGACCGACACCAGCGCCATCATCGATATACCGATTAGCCTTTCGAGTCCCACACGCCGGCGCTGCATCTGGGAGCTCCGCACGCTCATGCTCTCATGCTACCGGCGACTATACTCAGTGTGACCGATACGCGCGCGTGTGCCTCGGGCACGGATTGAGTGACATTTGACGATCGGGACGGAGAAATATGGAAGAGCAGATTAGTAGCGGTGAGGGCGTTGCCGCAGAGCCGCAGTACGTTGGTTTCTGGGCGCGTTTCCTCGCCATGATCATCGACAGCCTGTGGATAACCGTCATCATGGTGCTCGTGATATTGGCCATTTTCGGCGACGATTTCATGGCCGCCACCATGACAGCTCCGAATAGCTCTGCCGAAATGGCAGCTGCCACCGGCGCCGGGGCTGCCGGCAGTTTGCTGGTTCAATTGCTGCTGCCCGCGCTGCTCGTGGTAGCATTCTGGGTCTACAAGTCGGCAACACCGGGCAAGATGGTGATATCTGCGGAGATTGTCGATGCGAAAACCCTCGGCAAGCCTTCGACCGGACAGCTGATCGTTCGTTATATCGGCTACTATATTTCCACATTTATTTTCGGCCTGGGTTTTCTGTGGGTCGCCTTCGACAAGCGCAAGCAAGGCTGGCACGACAAAATTGCGGGAACGCTGGTA
>JBFICP010000290.1:0-4259 GCA_041581935.1 Gammaproteobacteria bacterium
ATATCGCGCTGTTTCACGCGGCCAGAGCCGACCGTCACGGCAACGTGTGGATCGGTGTGCGCCGTGAGCTCATGCTGATGGCCCATGTGGCGCGCTGCACGCTCGTCACCGTCGAGGAGATCAGCGACGACGATCTGCTCGCAGACGAAGCATACGCCGCGGGCACCATTCCCGCGCTCTACGTGAACGGTATCGCGCAAGCGTCGAACGGCGCCTGGCCCGTGGGGCTCGCCGGGCGTTATGGTGCCGACTCGGCTCACCTCGCCGAGTACGCGCGTCTCGCCAAGACCCCTGCCGGATTCCAGCATTACCTCGACACGTACGTTCACGATCGCGCTTCGGCCGCGTAGGGCGGACCGAGCACAGCGAAACTCGACATGCCAATGGAGTTGGGCTTCGCTGCGCTCGGCCCGATCCACCAACCGGCAACGTACGAACCACGGATACTGCGAATCAATGTCGTTTCGAATCGAGGAACTGCTCATCACCACGATCGCCCCGATGCTCGAGGGGCTCGCACACGTGGCGGTGGGGGCGGCATCGCCGATCCCCGGAGCCGCCGCGCTTCTGGCGCGGCAGCGTTCCGGCGGCCAATTGAGAGTGTCGATGCTTGCGAGTCGCCGCAATACGTCCTTCACCGACGGCTCCCGCGAGCTGTTCGACTGCGCGGCCCAGGGCCGCATTGACGCCTTTTTCCTGGGCGGCGGTCAGATCGACGGTGCCGCCAATATCAACCTGGTCGGCATTGACGGCTACCCGAGGAGCCGAGTGCGTTTCCCGGGGTCTTTCGGCTCCGCGTTCATGTACTACGTGGTGCCGCGAGTGATTTTGTTCAGTCTCGAACACACGCGACGGGTGATGGTGCCGCGCGTGGACTTCGTAAGTGCACCCGGTACGAGTCCGGCGAACGTCTACCGCCCGGGCGGCCCTTACGCCCTCGTGACCGGCCGTTGCGTATTTCATTTCGATCGGCATCGCGGCCGTTTCACGCTCGCAAGCGTGCATCCCGGTCAAACGATGGATGACATTCGCGAGCACACGGGCTTCGAGTACGATGCTCCGGCGCGCGTCCCGCAGACCGCCGCCCCAACCCCTGATGAGCTCGCGCTCATACGCGGTGAGGTGGGCGTGGACATCGCCGAAACCTATCCGGACTTCGCGAGGCGCGTGCTGGAACTCGAGGGCGCAGCGACGTGACCGATCCGCGCTGAGATCGCGTAGCGCACGACACGCGGGCTAACTGCGGCGCGTGGACACCAGCGCGCAGCGTCGACACTCGACCTTTTCGATTCGATTGCCCTGACCGAAGCCGAAACGCACTTCCAGAACTCGAAAATCGTGCAAGCCCAGAAAACACAACAGCTTGCCAACGGCTGCCGGCAGCCGCCTGGCAGGATCGTTGCGCTCGTCGTTCATGCGGCAGCCTCCGCGCGCGTGCTGCCCGCGGCAGCCCGCGCGCAAGAGCAAATCGACCCGGTTACGGTAACACAGTCGTCGCGGGATCCGCAGATCGGCGCGGCGCCACGCCCGGCCGGCTGATGCCATCACCGGCATCTGCCTCACCGACACGCCCGCCCGCGGACTCGTTGCGCGAGCATCTGCAACGCACGTTCGCGCTTGCCGTGCCGGTCATGCTCGGGCGCATGGGGCTTCTCGTCATGGTGGCCGTGGATACCGCCATGACCGGCCACGAAGGACCCGTCGAGCTGGCCTACTATGCGCTCGCCATGGCGCCCCAGATACCGATGCTTCTGGTGGGAATCGGCCTGCTGCTGGGCACCGTGGTGTTGACGGCGCAGGCCGATGGCGCCGGCGATTCGAGCAGTTGTGGACGCATATGGCGCGTCGCCTCGATGCACGCGGCCGCTCTCGGTGTGCTGTTCATCGCACTGTGTCAGGGCGGTGAAGCATTTCTCACCCTGAGCGGCCAGGCGCCGGATCTCGCCCGCGGCGGCGGCCGGGTGCTGGTCATGATGGGCTGGGGTCTGCCGGGAATGCTGTTGTTCTCCGCCAGTACCTTCTTTCTCGAAGGTATCAGCCGCCCGCTGCCGGGAATGTTCGTCATGCTGGCGGCCAACGTGCTCAATGCGGCCCTCAACTGGATCTTCATCGAAGGTCAGCTGGGTGCGCCGGCGCTGGGTGCCGAAGGCGCGGCGCTCGCTACCACCATTGTCCGATGGTTCATGTTTGCCGCAATCGCCACCTACATCGTGACGCGACTCGATGGCGAGAAGTTCGGCTTGCGCGCCGCTCGGCCGCGCGACGGGCACCTGGGCAAGCGCCTGCGACGCATCGGCTACCCCATGGGGCTGGCCCACGGTGTGGAATCGGCGGCGTTCTCGTCCATGACGCTGTTCGCCGGGCTGCTCGGTCCGTTGGTGGTATCCGGTTATCTGGTGGCCATGAATCTGGTGGCCACGGTATTCATGGGCGCGATCGGATTCGCGACCGCCGCCAGCGTGCGGGTGGGCAATGCCGCAGGGCGAAAAGATCCGCGTGGCATACAGATCGCCGGCTGGACGGCCGTGGCTGCAGCGGCGCTCCTCATGGTGCTTATCGGCGCCGTCTTCCTCTCCTTCCCGAACGCGCTCGCCGCCATTTATGCGAGCGACGCGCGCCTCATCGCGGTGGCCGTGCCGACCATCGTGGTCGCCGCCTTCGCGCTACTGCCCGACGGCGTGCAGGCCGTGCTCATGGGCGCCCTGCGAGGCACCGCCGACGTGTGGCCGGCGACGGCACTCTACCTGGTCAGCTTCTGGTTGGTGATGGTGCCCTGCGGCTACTACCTGGGAATTATCCGGGGCGGCGGCGCACCGGGGCTCATGCAGGCCATCATCATCGGCACGGTACTGGCATCGGTGTTGCTCGGGTGGCGCTTCCACACGGTCTCGAGTCGCGCCGTCGAGCCGGCGTAGGCCGTCGACGCGTTTCCTCCGCGGGCGCGAGCAAGCGCGCCCCTGCATGCGCGGCGGACTAAGTCAGCGCGCCGCGAGCGCCCGCTCGATTGCGACGAGCCGCGGACAGCGGATACCGAGCGCATCCAGATGGACCATGGTATTGGCGAAGTAGTCCAGGTTGTGTCCACTGCGGCCGCGGGCGTCACGAACGGTGCGGGCCGCCAGCGCACTCGACAGGGTGCCCGCGTACTGCGGGTGCCGGCGATCCACGATGAATGTCAGCGCCGGCACGATGCCCTCACCGTCGATGCGCACGGACCTGACCACGGGCAGATAGACGTGGGTGACCAGCTCGCGCGCGTACAGGTACGCGACCGTGGCATCGCGGTCCTCGGCGGCCACGCGGTGGGCGAGTCCGACGCAGGATCCGCCGCGATCGAGACCCAGCACGAGGCCGGGTTGCGCCCGCGTGCCGCGATGCACCCACGACCACACGCACAAATCCCGGTGATAGCCGTGGATGTGCGCGCGGCAAACCCGCAGGTGAGGAAATTCCGGTTTCCACATCAACGAGCCGTAGGCGAATACCCACATGTCGCCTGCGGGCAGATCCGAGAGCGCATCCCGGGGTGCCCGCCCCGGCGCATTCGGCGCATTCGAGGGCGACGGCGATGATCGAGTATCCATGACTTCTGTCGGCAGTGACCGGCGACGGGCGCCATGATAGCGAAACGCCGAAGGCAACGTCCCGTGAGCGACGCGCGGTTGCCAACCCCATGCGACTGTGCGACTTTGCCGGAAACGACGCGGAGGAGCCGACATGCTGTTGCAGCTTGCCACGTGGCAGGAGGTGGACGCCTATCTCGAGCGCTCGCGGGGGGTCATCATTCCCATCGGGTCCACCGAGCAACACGGGCCGCTGGGGTTCATCGGCACCGACGCCATCTGCCCAGAGCTCATTGCGCACGGCGTGGCCGAGCGCATCGATGCCCTGGTCGCCCCCACCATCAGCATCGGCATGGCGCAGCATCATCTCGGATTCTCGGGCTCCATCAGTCTGCGCCCGAGCACCTTGATTGCGGTCGTTCGCGACGTCGTCCAGTCGCTCGTGCGCCACGGCTTCGAGCGTTGTTATTTTCTGAACGGTCATGGCGGCAACGTCGCCACGCTGAATGCCGCATTCTCGGAAATTTACGCCGAGTCGAGCTTCACGCGTGACGAGGGTAACCATCCCAGCGTTCGTTGCAAGCTCAGTAACTGGTACATGGCGCCCGCAGTCAAGACCCTGACCCAATCGTTGTTCGGAAGCTCGGAGGGCAGCCACGCGACACCCTCAGAGGTATCGCTCACCTACTTCGCGTA
>JBFICP010000291.1:0-4248 GCA_041581935.1 Gammaproteobacteria bacterium
CGAAAGGCATGCGCCTGTCGGCGGAATCGGTGAGCAGGATGCTGCAATCCGCAAGCCGCGCGCCTTTGGGGATCCCGAATCTTTCCCCGGACGATCGGCGCGCCTTGTTCGAGACATTCGCCCCCGTGTACGAGATTGACACGGTCAGCGACGACGATCGCATCGGCATGCCTTTCTGGGCCGCCGACGGCAGGCCGTCGGTGGACATCAGTCGCCCAGTGGTATTTCGCCGCATCTCTTACACACTGTTCGAGGGGCAGATCCTCGTGCAGCTCAACTATTCGGTATGGTTTCCGGCGCGGCCGTCCAAAGGCGATTTCGATTTGCTTGCGGGCCGTCTCGATGGCATCACATTTCGGGTAACGCTAGGACGTGACGGCCGGCCCCTCATCTACGACAGCATGCACAACTGTGGTTGCTATCATTTGTTCGTGCCGACCACGCGACTGCAGCAGAAGCCGCCTCCCGACGGTCACGAGGAGTGGCCACTGGTGCCGCAGCGAATCGACGTGGTCGACGGGAGATTGGTGCTGCGCATCGCTCATCGTACCCATTATCTGCAACGTCTGTATTTTGACGACTCGGCGAGCAACGGCGCGGTTTATGCCATTCACGACGATGTGTCGTTGCGCTCGCTGCCGACGGCGCAAGGTGAACGGCGTAGTCTTTTCGAGCCCGACGGACTCGTTTCCGGGACTGAACGCGCTGAGCGATGGTTTTTCTGGCCGATGGGAATCGCCGAGCCCGGGGCCATGCGCCAGTGGGGTAACCACGCAACGGCCTTCGTCGGTACGCGCCACTTCGACGACCCCGGGCTAATCGAACGCTACTTCTTCATATCCGGCGGCGGGTAAGCCGCAATAGCGAGCGCGTGGTGAAAAGCATTGAACATGCATCGCGACCTTGGTGCCTTTTGTAAGGTGCTCGTGTTCGCATCGGTCGCCATGCAACCGGGCTGCGTGACGCCACATCGGGTCTCCGAACCGCTGGTAGATGGTGGCGTCACGCGCCACTTGTTTTCTGCCAGTACTGTCATCGAAGACGAGTGGCAACATCTTCGATTTCGGGGCACCACGCAATACCGCGTCGAGTTGTACAGAGACCGCCTGGCAATTGCAGCGAAGGGGCGCGAATCATCGTCAGGGCTTATTCGGCGAGTGGAAGTCGACACGCAACGTTGCCCGGAGATGGAATGGAGCTGGTCGGTCGTCGTTCTTCAGCCGAGCGCCGATATTCGAGTCAGAGAGTGGGAAGACGTGGGCGCGTCGATTTTTCTTCTGTTTGGCGATCCCGGCTTCGGTTTTGACCCCGCGCCCGTGCCGACGCTTCGTTACGTGTGGACGAACGAACGCGTCGCCGTTGAAGGCGTCATTATCAGTCCGTACATGCCGGACACGGTGCGTAGCCTGGTGGTCGAGAGCGGAACCGGCCGCGCCGGTCATTGGACGAAGCACAGACGAGACGTGGGCAGCGATTTCCAGGAAGCGTTCGGTTATCCACCACCCGGTCCGGTGCGGGCGGTCGCAATCTTCACGGATAACGACCAAACGGGCGAGAGCGTCGAGGCGTACTATGGGTGGGCCCGGATGCAGTGTATCCGGTAAGCGTCCGAGTGGTGGCTACCCGAGCTTGTCAGCCGCCTGGTGCTTGGCGCGAATGTATGATCGGTGGGGCACGTGGATCAGATCGGCAACTTTACGCACCAGATGTTCCTCGTACTTGTCGAGCTCACCATCGACGAGCGCAACATGCCACAGCAACTCCACGAAATGCACTTTCTGATCGGCATCGAAATGGCGGTTGATGAGCCGCGTGAACTCATACAATGAGGTGGCGCCGTCGGCTTCGCGCTCGGCGAGCGCCAGCAGCTCATCGGTCTCCGACGCATCGAGCTCGAAAGCCCGCTCGATGGCCCGGGCGACGGCATCGCGCTCGATGCCTTTGACGTCGTGATCGGCTCGGGTCATCTCGACCAGCAGGGCCGCGCCGGCCAGCCGATAGGCGTGCTCCTGCTCCGCCGGGCTGCCGGCCTCACTGGCCGCGGCCAGGTTGGCGTCGAAGAATCGCTTGATGCTGTCGATCATGGGCCAGATGTTACCGCCCCCGGCGAGGTTCCTGAAGGGGGCGGGGTTACTGACCGTAAATCTGCGAGTCAGGATTGAAGGCGAGCCACGCGAATGCGAAGTGGACGCCGCTCGGAGCGGGCTCGAGCTGTCGGCCGGCCAGTGGTCCGCCGATGCCGGTGCCGAACAGATTCCAACGCGTGCCAGTCTGCGTGTCGACCACATGGCCGTCGTTGAGCTCGAAGCGCATGATCTTTCCATCCAGCCGCCGGTCGTAGACAGTCGCTGAAGGAATCTCGCGCGAATCGGCAATCACCGAGCTGTCGAGTGCCGAAAGCGTGCCCTGACGACTGAATACCACAACCGGTATCCCTTCGACCTCGTCGTTGATTACCGGCTCGTCGCTGAATATCGAGAACGGATAAAGCTTGTGCGTTGTTCCGATACTCACGTTGAGAACCCGCTCCATGGGCGGCAGACGCTTGTCCACCGGGTCGAAAAACAGGAAAGGTTGATCGTCGATGCTGTCGTAGCCGCGGTAGGGGTTGTTGCCATAAGCCCGGCGATAGCCGGTGCGCCGGGACAGTACCTGGCTGTCGGGGTAGGCCGCGCGAAAGTCCTCGTAGGCGACGATACTCGCCGGAATGCGTTCGAGCACGGTCCCGGCCTTGGCGCCGACAATCGCCCGGCCGGTAAACTGCTGCCACCAGCTCTCCGACTGCCGGTCGTACATGACGAGGTCACTCTTGCGCAGTCGCCCGGTCGTGCCGAAATCCAGCACCTCGCCGCCGCTGCGCCGATCGAAAACGATGGTCGCGTTGCACAGTGGGCAGAAGGTCACCGATACGGGAACGCCGCCGACGCTGTCGTTGGCGATCTCGTGCCATGTGAGAACCTGCAGAGGATAGGCTTTGGTTTCCCCATTGATGCTCACGACCGCCACCGGCTCGCGCGGATCCAGCCATTCGTCGGCTGCGCTGACAGAATCGAATTCCGGATTGTCGATTGCCGGTATACCGTCCTTGGGCGGCCCGCCGGACATGATTTCGTCGAGATCCACGAGCGTTTTGCTGAAGTCGGTATTCGGCCATTCCAGCGAAACCGGAAGCTGGGCGTACACCAGGTCCTTGGCGAACCACCAGCCGATGCCGACTAGCAACGCGATGCGGATGATTCGTATCGGCCAGGCCTTGGAAAAAAGCAGGTGGGTCATGGAACCGGATCTCACTGGGGCCTCAGGTAATTGACCGGCGCGCGGGGCGAATGATTCCCCGCCCGACAGAGCCCGGGTCGCGGTGCACGTCGCAACGCAGCGGCCGAGCGGGCGATCTCGCCGCCTCAGCCGCCCGAGCGATCGCGCGCCTCGACACCTTCGAGACGCCGCTCAAACGCCTCGATGAGTCGCGTGTGGCTGGCAATCCGCCCCCGGTCCCGTTTCTTCAGCAATCGCAGCGTGTGCCGCGCGGCATCGAGCTCTTCGAGCTCGAGCCGGTAACGCACCGCCAGCAGCCCGGCCTCGAGCTGCTCCTGCTCGAGGCTCGCAGCCCGGTCGAGATGCGCGAGCGCCTCGCGCTTTCGGCCCGCCGCCGCCAGCAGCCTCGCCGTGTGCATGTGCAAAAGCCACGCCTGGCCGTGCGCCCCCCGTCCAGCGACATCGTTCACGACATCGTGCAGCGCGCCGGCGATGCGTGCGACGTCGAGCACACGGCACTCGCCGCGGTCCACCGACTCCGACAGCCACGCGAGGGTGTTTACAGTATAGAAATCATCGCTCGGTCGCGCCCCCCGCAGGCCTCGGTAGGCGCCGGGCGGCGGTGGCCGATCGGCCAGACAATGGGCGTTGAGCACATGGATCGCGATTCCCGCCTCGGCGCTCCCGGGTCGCGCGGCCGCGTGCTCGAGGTGCGCGAGCGCGCCCTCCAGGTCTCCCCGGCCGACGTGCAGATTGGCGAGTCCCGTGCGTACCCGGATCGAATCGGGATAATGGTTCGCCGCGGCGAGCAGCATCCGCTCCCATGACTGCCAGATCAGAACGCGGTGGTAAGTGACGGCCGCGTAGCCCACCGGTACGAGCACCAGTGCGGCTACCACGAGCCGCTTGAGGCGGACCCGGGATACGAGCAGGTAGGCGCCGAATCCGAGGGAGAAGAAGACGCCGAAGCTCGGCAGATAGTTGCGGTGCTCG
>JBFICP010000292.1:0-4199 GCA_041581935.1 Gammaproteobacteria bacterium
ACACAGCCCCACCAGCCCCCAGCCGATTCCGAACAGGATCGCGCCGCCCACGAGACGCGAGTCGACGTCGCGGCGGGTCGGAATCTGAAAGGTTTCCGCGAGCAGTGGGACGTGTCGCACGCCGGCGATCCGGTAGGCGATTGCCATCATCGCCAACGCCCCCGCCATCACCAGCGCGAGGCTCGGATCCCAGTTCCCGGCGACGTCCAGGAATCCCAGAACCTTGGCCGGATCGATCATGCGCGAGATGGTCAGGCCGAGGCCGAACACGGCACCGGCGGCGAATGCGACGAGCACGCGGCGCATCTCAGCTCACCACGTGGCGCACGACATAAACCGTGAGCGCGCCGGCGAGCATGAACGCGACGGTTGCGACTACGGATCGCGGCGACAATCGTGCCACCCCGCACACCCCGTGACCGCTAGTGCAACCGGAGCCGAGGTTGGTGCCGAAGCCGACCAGTAGGCCGCCGGCGATCAGCAGCGGCAACGGGGCTTCGAGCGTGACTGCCGGCACCGGACCGGCGATAAGCCGGTAGAGGAGCGGCCCGGCAATCAGGCCGATCACGAACGCCACCCGCCAACCCCGGTCATCTTCGGCCGGACGCAGAAGCCCTCCGAGGATTCCACTGATCCCGGCGATACGGCCGTTGAAAAGCAGCAGTATCGCCGCGGCCAGTCCAATGAGTGCTCCGCCGATGAGAGCAGAGTACGGTGTAAAGTTTTCCACGGTCCGTCGTTACCCAATCGGCCAGGTTCGCCGAGCTGCCGGCGAGCTTGCCCGAAGCCCCGGCGCGTGCGTTGATCAGGATCAAGAATATCATTTCCTCAACTTCGTATGTTTGCAAGGACTTGTCTATGAGCCGCGAGCCGGGGACTTGAGCAATGGCCACCGAAAGTCGAGACCAACGCGCGCAACGCAATGCGAACGTAGATCAGCAGCATCATCAGCTCGAGCTGCGCTGCCTGGCCGCGTCCGACTACGACGCCGTCGCCGAAATCATGGACCTGGTCTATGACCGCTCGGGTGGCGCATGGAGCCGTGAGCAGTTCGCCTCGATGTTATCGAGATTTCCCGAAGGGCAATTCTGCATCGAGGACAACGGCAAGGTTGTCGCCGCGGCTTTGAGTCTCATTGTCGACTACAAGCAATACGGAGATTTTCACACTCACGCGCAGATAACCGGTAACGGATACTTCACCACACACGACAACCACGGCGACAGCCTCTATGGAGTGGACGTCTTCGTGCACCCCGACTATCGGAGTTTGCGACTGGGTCGCCGCCTCTACGACGCGCGCAAGGAGCTTTGTCGAAACCTGAACCTTCGGCGAATCATTTTCGGCGGAAGAATTCCAAACTACGACAAATACAGCGATGGTCTCACCCCGCAGCAGTATATCGAGCGCGTCAAGAACCGCGAGATCTACGATCCGGTCCTCACCTTCCAGCTGAGTAACGACTTTCATGTCAGGCGCGTCATTACCGGCTATTTGCCGGAGGATGAGGAGTCACATGCTTACGCCGTGATTTCGCAATGGATCAATATCAATCACAAGACGAAAGAACCCGCCCTGATAGGCAAACCGAAACGGATCGTGCGTGTCGGTGCAGTGCAGTGGCAAATGCGACCCGCCTCGACCATGGACGATCTGCGCGTGCAGCTACGCTACTTCATAAGCGTGGTCTCGGACTATGGGGCCGATTTCGTTTTGCTTCCCGAATACTTCAATGCTGCCCTGATGGCCCACTTTCACTCGGCCAATGGTGCGGAAGCGATTCGACAGCTCGCCGGATTCACAGAAGCCATTCGCTCGTACCTGGAAAAGCTCGCGGTGCAGTACAACATCAACATCGTCGCAGGCTCGCTCCCGGAGCTGCAGGCTCACCGACTCAGAAACATCTGCTACCTGCTCCGTCGTGACGGCACCTGGGACTTCCAGTACAAACTTCATGTTACGCCTGCCGAGGAAGATCATTGGGCGGTGACAGGCGGCGACGAGCTCAAGATCTTCGACACCGACGAGGGCCGGATTGGAATTCTCGTCTGCTACGATGCCCAGTTCCCCGAGCTGACGCGGCTTTTGTCGGAGAAAGGCCTGCAGATCCTATTCGTTCCGTATCTCACGGACACGAAGAGCGGATATCTTCGTGTCAGGCGGTGCTGTCAGGCACGCGCAATCGAGAACGAATGCTACGTGGTGGCGACCGGCAGCACGGGCAGTCTTCCGAATCTCGCCTACATGGACATCCATTACTCCCAGTCGGCGATCTTCACGCCCTCTGATTTCATTTTCCCGCACGATGCGATCAAGGCAGAGGCTACCCCCAACACGGAAACCACCTTGATTGCCGATCTCGACCTCGCGCTGCTGAAAGAGCTCGGCCAGCACGGCTCGGTGCGAAATCTTCGTCAACGCAGGCTGGATCTCTATCGACTCGCCTGGCACGGTCCCGAGGCAGAGCCGAAGCCGATCACGGATACGCACGCGTCGCCATGAGCCCACCGCTCGCCTGATCCGCGCGTGCGCTGTCCGAACGAGCGACTAGCCGGCGGGCGGCAGGGCACACACCGCTTCGTACGGGTGGCGGCTCGACAATCTGCCGACATGCTCGAACACGTCGAGTGTCACCTCGTAAGCGGGTCGCGTGATCTCCACGTGGGGCGTCCAGCAGCCGAGCTGCTGGTACGCAGCGATGGTCCTCGTGAGCACCTCCGGCGCGGTGTCCGGGAAGTAGCTCGCTTCGGCGGCCGCGATGGTCTCGGCCGGCGTCTCGATCATGTAGCGCCGCGTCGCGCGGTAGGCGCGCATGAACGCCTTCGCCATGTCGCTCGCCAGCCACTCGCGAGTCGCCGCGAGGCTGGAGAACCCGCACGGGCCGATGGCATCCCCGACCTCGGCGACAATGTGTCCGACACCGTCGTGCTCGAGCTGCTGGGGCGCCGGCCCCTGCTGGTGGACGTAGTCGCCTTCGCCGGCTCGGAAGGCGGCATCCATCTGCGCCCCGTTGCCGGCATCGACGGCGTCGATGGCCGTGAAGTCGAGACCCATCTTGTGGCACGCGAACTTGAACATGGCGAGCGGCTGACCGCCGTGATCGACCAACACCTTGCGCCCGCGCAGCTTGTCCCACTGGAAGTCGGGATCCGGCTCGCGCGCGGTCAGGAAGAAGCCATCCTTCTCGTTGATCTGGGCAAAATGCACCGCAGGCGGCTCCTCGCCCTTCTCCAGCGAGGTAAGCCCCTGGGAGAGTGCCGACTGGGCCACCTGGGCGGTGCCCGCAACGAGCGCATCGATGGCCGATCGGCCGGGCGCAGCCACCGAATGGCTGGCGTCGAGCCCCTCGGCGCGCAGAAAGCCCCCGGATATGGTCGAGATGAGCGGGCTGTAGAATGCCGAAAAACGGGTGAACTGGATGTGGATTGGCGTCATCGTTTCCCTCGAGCTCCCGGGCGCGGCACCATGGCCGCACATGAGCAGCCCGCGCGCGGCGGAGTGCGCTCATCATGCTTCGCTATCGCATCCTCCAAGTCAAGGCAGGCGCCGCGCGTCGTGATACCGGTCGACGCGCCGACCGAGTTTGCGCAGAATGTCGCGCATGAATCCGTCCGAGCGCGATGAGCTCGACGCGCTTTTTGCCACGAGGAGTTGACCGATGCTGTTTCCGACCACCCTTGTCGGCAGCTATCCCCAGCCGGACTGGCTGATCGATCGCGACAAGCTCGCCGGGCGGTTTCCACCGCGAACCCGTGCGCGCGAGCTGTGGCGGATCGCCGATCCGTGGCTCGCCGAGGCGCAGGACGACGCCACGCTGCTCGCGATTCGTGCACAGGAAAGCGCGGGACTCGATATCGTCACCGACGGCGAGATCCGCCGTGAAAGTTATTCGAACCGGTTTGCCACGGCGCTCGAAGGCGTCGATATCGACAACCCCGGCACGGCGCTCGATCGCTCCGGCCATCCGAACCCGGTACCGCGCATCGTCGGCAAAATCAGGCGCAAGCACCCCGTGGAGGTCCGCGACGTCGAGTTCCTGCGGGCCCACACCGATAAGTCGATCAAGATGACCGTGCCCGGCCCCTTCACCATGAGTCAACAGGCGCAGAACGACTTCTACGCCTCCGAGCAAGAAGCCGCCATCGATTACGCGGCCGCGGTCAACGAGGAGATCCGCGATTTGTTCGCGGCCGGTGCGG
>JBFICP010000293.1:0-4183 GCA_041581935.1 Gammaproteobacteria bacterium
CCGACGGCCCACTATCTGATGGGCGGCGTCGAGTTCGAGGTCGATTGCGCCACCGCAATTCCGGGATTGTTCGCCGCCGGTGAAGACTGCGGCGGCGTGCACGGCGCGAATCGTCTCGGCGGCAACGGCGTCGCCAACTCCACCGTGTTCGGCGGTATCGCCGGCGAGAGCATGGCGCGATGGGCGGCAAAGCGTCACACCTGGGCCGAGTGCGACGACGCGGCCATCGACGGCGCCTTGGAGCGCGCCGAGATGCCGTTCCGACTGGCGCCGGGCGAACTCGGCGCGCTGCGGGAAAAGCTCTGGCAGACCATGTGGGATGACGTGGGCGTGGTTCGATCAGGCTCGGCATTGGAACGCGCGCTTGCAAGCCTCGACGAGCACGCCGCCGAGCTCGGCGCCACCGGTCTCGCCGACGGTGAGCGGGCATTCAATCTTACGTGGCACGAGTGGCTCGATCTCGACAGCCTGATCACCACGAGCCGGAGCATCGCCACCGCCGCTCTCGCCCGCGAGGACTCGCGCGGCGCGCACTACCGCGAGGATTACCCCGAGACCGGCGATCTGGATACGAGCCGGTACGTGCGCATCGCACTCGAGCGCGGGTGCCTGTGTCTCGGTACGGCGGCGGTGGATTTTTCCATCGTCGCACCGGGACAATCCCTCATCGACGGCGAAGCGGGCGCTCCCGCCGTGGCACCCGAACGACTGTGAGCAGAGGACCATCACGATGACCAGGGCAATGATCAGCAACCGGACCGTCGAGCAGGCGGCCTACGACATCATGGCCAAAGCTGCCATTGATATTCCCGAAGACTACCTCGGCGGCATCAAGCACATGGTCGGCACGGAGAAGGCGCAGCTTTCGTGCTTCGTGCTGCAGTCCATGGTGGATAATTGGGAAGCGGCTAGCGAGGACCGGCGCCCCATGTGCGCAGACACGGGCCTGCCGCGCTACTACGTCAAGGTCGGTAACGATGCACGTATCGAGGGTGGCTTTGTCGGCATCGAGCGGGCGCTCCGCTCGGCAACCGCCCGCGCAACCCACGACGTGCCGCTGCGACCGAATCGTGTGCATCCCCTGTGGCGAACCGACCACAACAACAACGTCGGCATCAATGCACCCGAGATTGAATGGAGCTTCGAGCCCGACGCGGATTGGATCGATATCACGACGGTTCACAAGGGGGGGCTTTTCGGCAGCGATTACCGCATGCTGTTCCCCGGCGACGGTATCGACGGCATCAAGCGATTCTATCTCGATACCTTGGTGGCCTTCGGCAAGCGTGGCCTTGCCTGCCAGCCGGCCATCGTGGGCGTCGGCCTTGGTGGATCGAAAGACATCTCGATGGTGCTCGGCAAGCAGGCCGCGTGCCTGCGCACCGTGGGTGATCGCAATCCCGACGAGAAGATTGCCGCGCTCGAGCTCGAGCTCAAGGACATCGGCAACAATATCGGCATGGGACCCATGGGCTTCGTGGGCTCGTCGATGGTCGTGGACTGTCACATCGAGGTGGGCTACACGCACACCGGCGGCATGCCAATGAGCGTGCACACGTTCTGCCTTTCATCGAGACGCGCCACGGCACGCATCCAATCGGACGGAACGGTCGCATTGCGAACCGATCCAAAATGGTTCACACCGTACATGCGACGGGAGTCAATCGAGTGGCCAAAGAGCAACAGCAGCTTAAGCAAGTCCGTGTAAAGATACCGGCCACCAGTGAGGATTTGAGTTCGCTCGAGCCGGGAACCATCGTCTATCTCGATGGCGTCATCTACACGGGACGCGAAGGTGTCTACAAGAAAGTTATTGACGATGGCGCGCCGCTTCCGCTCGATCTTCCCGCGGTCAGCAACGCGAATTTTCACTGTTCACCCGCGGCCGCCCGAGAGCCCGATGGAAGCTACAATGTCGGCGGTGTGACCGCCACCGCGAGCTTCCGATTTTCACAATGGATGCCGGCGTGGTTCGAAAAATCCGGTGCGCGCATCATTATTGGAAAGGGCGGCATGCCGGCCGATGATTACAAAAATCTCTTCGTCCCCGCCTCCGCGATCTATCTGACGACGGTCGGTTACGGCACCGGTGCATTACTCGGGCGTGGCATAAAACGGGTGCGCGACGTCTTCTGGCTCGACGAGCTCGGCATCGCCCAGGCCATGTGGGTCTTCGAAGTGGAAAACTTCGGCCCGTTCCTGGTCGACAGCGATCTCCAGGGCGAAAGCCTGTTCGAGCGTGAGACCCGGCAGATCAACGCGCGTCTGGGCGATGTCTATGCGGGACTCAAGCGGCCTGCTCTCGGGCGCTTCGGCGAGACCGACGATCGCAGCGACGAGCTCGTCTGAGCGGATCGAATCTGCTTCGAGGGACACGTTTGCGGGGGCCTCGCCGAAGCGTCGTCGATGATTGGCGAGAATCCGGGAGCCGCGTCCATCGAAACGCCATCGCGCACATTGGATTTCGTCGGGTGACGGCGAGCCGACATCAGCGCCTTCAAATCGCCCTCGTTCATCCCGGGCGTTGTGCGAAGCGTGACACGAAACCCATTCCTAGGCATCGAGCGAGGACCGGTGAACGGCCCGCACGATGCGATTGTGTCGCGACAAAGGATCCAGTAGCGTAATAAACGGCGCGCCGAGCAGCGGACCACTTCATCGGTTTGTGCACTTCATCACAGACGCGATGGCCTCAAGAGCGTGTCCTATACGCCTGCTGCCGAACAAGCCGCGCATCCACCTGTACCAGCGTGGATGCCGAGCCCGTTAGCCCGGTCGGGGGGCCGGGACGGAGGAGAACCAATGGTTTCAATCCGCGCCCGGTCGGACGGCATGCGCTCTCGTCTGCTCTCGCCACGGGAGCTGCTGTTCTCGATCTGTCTCCTCATCGCCGGCCTCGCGCTGTCGGCGCCTGCCACGTCCCAAGAGTCCCCGCCGCCTTCCGACGCGGCCAGAAGTGCCCTCGAGGACGGCCGCCGACTCGGCAAACTCGATGCCGCGGCATTCGACCGGTTGCTCGAGCGATTCCGCACGCGCGCGCGTGTCCGGGTCCTGGTGGGCCTGCGAGACGCCGCCGAGCCCTACCTCGGTCTATCGGGCGCGCAGGCACGAGGCCGCGCAGCGCGCCTCGCGCGCCAGGCGGCGATTGCTCGGGTCCAGGCGCGGGTCATGAGTCGCCCGGGAATGCGCGCGCTTCGCCGCGCCGAGCGATTTCGCCACGTTCCCTATATGGCCCTCGAGGTGGACGCCGAGGAGCTGCGCCGACTTTCGCGCCAACCGGAGGTGGCCTCCATCCGCATCGATGAGCGTTTGTGGCTGTCGCTCTCCGACACGGTGCCGCAGGTCGGTGCGGATCTGGCCTGGCTGCAGGGCTTCACGGGCAACGGCCAGATCATCGCCATCCTGGACGGTGGATTCGATACGCAACACACGGCCTTTTCTGGACGCATCGTGGACGAGGCCTGCTTTTCCACCACCAGCTCCGTCGACAACACCACCAGCCTGTGCCCGAACGGGGACAATCCCCAGGGCGAGGACACACAGCTGGGCCCCGGCGCCGCCATTTATTGCACCGACATGATCGGATGCGACCACGGCACCCACGTGGCCGGGATCGCCGCGGGCGACGATTCCGTCTACCGCGGCATCGCTCCGGACGCGGGCATCCTGCCAATTCAGGTCTTCTCGCGGCTCAACGACTTCTTCGCCTGCGGTTTCGCGCCTTCGTGCCTTTCGGCGTTCCTCTCCGACGTCATCCGAGGACTCGAGCACGTCTACGATCTCAGGGATAGCCACGAAATCGCCGTGGTGAACATGAGCCTGGGAGGCGAGGCCTACGCCTCCGCCGCCAATTGCGACGCGGCTTATCCGGCGCTCAAGGCGGTGGTGGACAACCTGCGCTCGGTGGGCATCACCACGGTGGCGGCCTCGGGCAACGAGTATCACACCGGCGCCATTGCCACACCCGCCTGCGTGTCCGGCGTGGTGAGCGTCGGCGCCGTCGACCTCATCGACACGGTCGCGGACTTCTCCAACGGCGCCGACTACCTCGACACGTTGTCCCCGGGCGTGGGCATCGTCTCGGCCGTGCCCGGCGACGCATTCGCTGCCAAGACCGGCACCTCCATGGCCTCGCCCGGCATGGCCGGCGCGGTTGCCGTGCTGCGCTCGGCCGACCCCGAGG
>JBFICP010000294.1:0-4160 GCA_041581935.1 Gammaproteobacteria bacterium
CGCAGGAAGCAATGATAGATGTTGAACTTCGGATTGAAGGCGGGCGGCTTCTCGAATTCGACACCGCGAGCTTTGAGGCGCGTGTACCAGCCGTCGACATCATTGCTCACGAGCGTCAGGATGATGCCGTCGCTCTGAGGTTGCTTGTCGCGCCGGCAGATGCCGATGAACGCACGGTCGCACACCCGGTAGATTCGGCAGGCGCCCTGGTCGAGCGCCAGCGGCAGCCCGAGCAGCGACGCGTAGAAGTGCGTCGTCGCTTCGAATTCCGTCGTGTAGCAGAAGGTCACCTGGGCATCGAAGCCCGGCCCGGCGTTTGTCATCGCGCTTACTCTCCTGCGCACCTCAAATCGACCGGCGCACATCATTGCACACGCCCCCCTTTAGGAGCGAGCTTGCTCGCGAATGATCCCCCATCCGCGAGCAAGCTCGCCTTTACAACGACGTCGCCTGACGTCGTCGCCAACAAATCCGCACCCATTGGCGTTTCTCCCCCACAACCCGCAGAATTCCGCCGACCGCGTTCAAAGGACACCACCCATGCCCAAACCGACCCCCGCCCCGCGCACCGGCGGGCAAGTGCTCATCGACGCCCTCGAGATCCACGGCGTCGACACGGTTTTCTGCGTCCCCGGCGAGAGCTATCTGGCGGCGCTGGACGCGCTGGCCGGCGCCGGCAACGCGATCCGCACCATCACCTGCCGCCAGGAGGGCGGCGCCGCCTACATGGCCGAGGCGTATGGAAAGTTGACCGGGCGGCCCGGCGTGGTCATGGTCACCCGCGGACCGGGGGCGTGCAACGCATCGGTGGGCGTGCACACGGGCTTTCAGGACTCGACGCCGATGCTGGTGCTGATCGGCCAGGTGGCGCGAGGCCACGAGTATCGCGAGGCCTTCCAGGAGATCGACTACCACACGTTCTACGCGCCGCTGTGCAAATGGGTCGCCCAGGTGGAGTCGCCCGAGCGCGTGCCGGAGCTCGTCAGCCAGGCCATGCACCGCGCCTGCTCGGGACGCCCGGGACCCGTGGCGCTCGCGCTGCCGGAAGACATGCTGACCGAGAGCACGCGCGTTGCCGACGCGGGCCCTTACCAGCGCGTGCAGCCCGGCGTGGCACCCGGTGCCATCGACGCCATGCGCGCGCTGCTCGAAACCGCGCAGCGGCCGCTGGTGATCGCCGGCGGCGGCGGCTGGTCGGAACAGGCGTGCGCGGACTTGCGTCGCTTCGTCGAAGCCAACAACCTGCCGACCGGAGTCGCCTTCCGCAACCAGGACCGCCTCGACAATCACTCCGGCAACTACATCGGTCCCCTGGGGGTCGGCGCATCGCCGGCGATGGGCGCGCTCGTGCGCGAAGCCGATTTAATCATCGCCATCGGCGCGCGCCTCGGTGAAGCCAGCACCCAGGGTTACACCCTGCTGACGCCGCCGCGCAGCGCGCAGAAACTCGTGCACGTGCATCCGGATCCGTCCGAGCCGGGACGCGTTTACCAGGCGGACGTACCAATCTGCGCGTGCGTCGAGCACTTTCTGCGCGACGCGGTCGCCATGCCACCCGTGGATCACGCCGTCTGGGACGCGTGGTCAACGGAGGCGCGCGCCGCTTACCTCGACGATCTGAAGCCCACTGGGGGCCTGCCCGGCGATCTCGACATGGGTGCGGTGATGGCGCACCTGCGCGAGTGCCTGCCGCCCGAGGCAATCTTGACCACCGATGCCGGCAACTTCTCCACCTGGATGCACCGGCATTATCAGTACACGCGTTATCCCACACAGCTCGGGCCCACCAACGGCTCCATGGGCTACGGCGTACCGGCCGCGGTAGCCGCGCGTCTGGTGCATCCCGACCGGCCGGCCATCGCCTTTGTCGGCGACGGCGGCATGCTCATGACCGGTCAGGAGATCGCCACGGCGCTCCACCACGGTGTCGATCCGGTGATCCTGGTCATCAACAACAACATGTACGGCACCATCCGCATGCACCAGGAACGCGACTATCCGCATCGGGTGCACGCGACCTCGCTCACCAATCCCGACTTTGCCGCGTGGGCAAAAAGCTTCGGCGCCCACGGCGAGCGCGTCACGCGCACCGACGAGTTCGCGCCGGCCTTCGAGCGATCGCTCAACGCCGGGAAAGCCGCCGTCATCGAGCTCTGCATCGACCCGGACGTGATCAGTACGCGGACCACGCTGAGCGCGATTCGAAGTAAAGCGACGTCACGTTAGGCGAGACACATTGGAAAAGCCACCGCTCGCCACGGGGGGAAACCGTGGGCGCGCCGATGCTGTGACCGGTGGACGTGTGTCAGGAGCCGTCGACGCGATATCGGGGGACGTCGTCGGCTGCGGTCTTGTGACTACTTACGCGCTCCCTTGAGCGCTGCAAAACGTCGCCTGCCGAGGCCGAGCACCAACAGACCGATACCGAGCAGGGCGAGGGACGCCGGCTCGGGAACAACGCTGATCTGGAAGCCACCCGTTGCCCCGGACGACGAGAAGGTGAGCTTCAAGCTCGTGACGCCGGTGTTGGCACCGCCGAAAAGCGTCGCCAGGTCGATACGGGCGCCCCTTGCGTTGCCAATGACGTTGCCGCTAATCGTACTCGTGCTGTCGGGGGCGGCGCTGTAGGCGAGCGTGATGTCGACCGACTCCGGGGAACTGCCCTCGTCGATGTCGATGATATCGACGTAACTGATGGTGACGCCGTCAACGAGAATGGCGGTGAAATCGAATGTCAGGGAACCGCCACCGGCCTCGTCATCGGGGCTCGTGCAGGAAACGGCATCGCATGAAGCACCGGATTCCTGGATGATCAGAATGTTGCCGGGGTTGGCATCGGGGAGCGCCGCAACGGCGCCACCGGGAATGAGCGGGCCCCCGAACGGCGCTTCCAAGTCCGGATCGCCGGAAGACGCACTGTGGTCGAGGCTGGAGTCCATGACGACCGCGAGGTCCGGCCCCTCACCCGTGTTGTCCGCGGTGACACCGATGTTGCCCGCCGGCGTGACGATCGAATCGACAATGTCGCCGTGGCTGAACTCCCCGAAGTCGGTGTTGATGACCAGAGCCTTCGCGCTCCCGAAGGCGAGCAATCCGAAAATGGCCAACCCAATCCGGCAGAGCTGCACTGTTCTTTTCGATGCGTACACGGGGACTTCCTCGACAATCAATTGGTTCTCCAAACGATGCCAAGACCACAGCAAATTTCGGGCCATTGCATCGATTTTTCGTAAAATCAATAGGTTAGGCGGTCAGCCTTGGTACGGCGGCAGCGCCGGTGTAAGGAATGTCGACGCCCGCCCGGCCAGCAGTCGATCCATCGCCCGTCCGCGCATGTCGACTGACCGCCAATGCGTGAAAAACCACAATCGAAACAGAGAGTTGGACTGCCCGGCGGCCGAGCGCTAATCATTGCATCCATTGTAAGAAATCTCGACAGCCGACCCCGGAGCCGACGTTCAGCCTTCACCGAGCACGCGGGCCTCGGCCTGGCGGCGATCGAGCATCTGCCCCGCAACTCGGCCGCCATGGGATCCGCGCGCCGAACCATACCGCGATGACGGTAATCACGGATGGGGAATCTCAGTTAAATATGAACGGCGCGGACCCGAAAATTTGTCAGCGCTAGTTGCACGAGCGGACGAGGAGTTCACGGCCTGATGACGGGTCACTTCGGGCCGCGACCGCTTGGCCGATCTGCCCCGCGGCCCTCACGGCACGCAATATCGACCCGGTACCGAAAGGTCTACCCCGCCCGTCTGACGAAGACGAGCGAAAGACTCACCGCTAGCGCACGCTTGGCCTATCAGACTGCTAACATGTGAACCCGTAACCGTTCCTTACGGCGAACGTTCATTTTCGGTATGTCGCTTACATCGAAAATCATTTTGGGTGGCGTGGCATTGCTGCTGGTCGCAGGCGCATCGGGCCTGTACGTCGTAGAAAGAGAACCCGCCGCTCCCGAAGCTCCCCACGCGTTCGTAACCGTGGAACGCGGAGACCTGCAAACCTCCGTTTCCGCTACGGGTGCGTTGAGTCCGCTAATCACGGTCCTGGTCGGGAGTCAGGTATCCGGCATCATCGACAAAGTGTACGTCGACTTTAACAGTCAAGTTCGCGCGGGTGACGCCATCGCACAGATCGAGCCATCGCTCTTCAAC
>JBFICP010000295.1:0-4142 GCA_041581935.1 Gammaproteobacteria bacterium
GCACGATCTCTGGCTGCACGTGGACGGGGCCTACGGAGCCGCCGCGGTCTTGACCGAGCGCGGCCGGGAACTGCTCCGGGGCATGGAACGCGCCCACTCGCTCGTGCTCGACCCACACAAGTGGTTGTTCCAGCCGTTCGATATCGGATGTTGCCTGGTTCGCGACGTGCGCTGGCTGGAGGCAAGCTTTTCCGAGCATCCGGAGTATCTGCAGGACACACGTGACGCAATGGATATGACTCGGGAAGTCAATTTCTGTGACCGCGGCGTGCAGCTGACTCGTGCGTTCCGGGCGCTGAAGCTTTGGATGTCGATCAAAGTCTTCGGCCTGGACAGATTTCGCGCGGCAATCGATCAGGGAATCACGAATGCGGAACATGCGCAACGATTGTTGGAACAGCGGGGATGCTTCGAGATCATGACGCGGGCGCAGCTCGGTGTCGTCACCTTTCAGTATAAGCCGCCCGATTCGCACGGTATCGATGTGAATCAGCTGACGCGATCGATATTTGACGGCATCGTCGAGGATGGATACGCAATGCTCACGACGACGGTGCTCAACGGCCAGACCGTGCTGCGGCTGTGCACGATCAATCCGCGCACCAGCCACGACGACATTCTCGGCACCGTCGAGATGATCGCCCGAGTGGGAGCCGAGGTTTGTTCCGGTGGGGCACCGGCAAATAAATGAGTGAATGAACTAATCGTTCAGTAGTGACTGCGTCCCCATACGCTGTTGGGGATATTCAGCAAGCTTCTCAGATCGGCGCGCTCGAGCGCTTTTTCGGCCTCGGCATGCGCGGAATCGAGAATCGTCTGCTCGTCGACCGACAACACCATTCGTCCCTGCATGAGCACGCGACCGTCGACGATGACGGTATCCACATCGCCGCCATTGGCGAAGTAGGCGATCCGGTACAGTGGCATGTGCAGCGGGACCATATGGGGCTTTTGCAAATTCACCAGAATCACATCGGCTTTCTTGCCCACTTCGAGTGAGCCAATTTCGCGCTCCATGCCGAGTGCCCTCGCGGCATCGATGGTGACCATCTCCAGCACTTTGCCCGGCGGAATGACACCGGGGTCGCGAAAATGCCGCCGATGGTAGTGCATGCACTGCTGCATATGTCGGAACATGTCGGCGCTACGATCGGGGGCCGTCGCATCGGAGCCGAGGGCGATCGTGACCCCGGCATCGATCAGCTCCGGTACCGGGCAACGGCCGCGAATGGATGCGATAGCGCTCGGATTGTGGACGATGCGAGTATCGGTCTCGGCGCAGATGGCGATCTCGTTTTCGCTGAGATCGGTGCTGTGAGAAAGTAGAGCATCGGGGCCGAGAATACCGAGCTCCTCGTGGGCGTAACGAACGCTGCCACGCGTATGACCGTCCTGGGTGAAGAGCACGCCGTGGCGGCGGCTGAGTTCACGCGCGGCCCGCGCTTGCTCGTGCAACTCACCTAAGCGCGTCGCGTTCGGCTGCAGGCGTCGAAGATGCTCGTCGCGAAGCGTCGGCGATACGATAGCGATTCGAATACGCCCGTTCGAAGCGCCATGCCATTGCGTGATTACCGCATCGCAGGTTTCAATTTGATCATCAAAAGAGACGTCGATGGAACGGGAGTCTCTTCCCTCCCAACGCAGAAAACGGCGCGGAAAGGGCCCCCGGCAGGGGCCGACCGCCAGAATGCTGCGGATGCCGACCTCGGTTACGGCCTCGCAGTGCCGCGCGGCGAAAGCAGGGTCGTCGGTACGCAGGATGCTGTCGCCGCCGCCGAAGAGCGACACGCCGCACGTGACCCCGAAGGTGAGTCGTTCGAGTGCCGCGAGCGACGCTTCCGCCGCCCAAAACGCCTCGGTGGATGCGCGCGTGTACAGCGCCTCGCAGGCGCGGTTCCAGGCGTCGCCGTCATCCGCGCCCATGGACTTGACGAGCCCATGGCCGGCGTGGGCGTGACAGTCGATGAGTCCCGGTAGCACGGCCATGCGTCTTGCATCGATGTGCCTCTCCGAGCCGTTTCCGCGGGCAACTTCGGATCGGGTTCCGGCGGCGACGATGCGATTACCGTCGATTATGAGCACACCGTCCTCGACGATGCGGCGCGACGGATCCATGGTGATGAGGGTGCCGCCTTCGATGCGCAGAACGCTCGAGTCAGTCACCGATTTCAGTCACCGATATCAGTCGCCAAGGGCCAGATCACCGGACTCAGCCGGGCGTCGCTGGCGACGCTCGTCACGTGGCGGGATGCCGTAGAAGTCCCGATAGCACTTGCTGAAATGCGGCGCGGACACGAAGCCGCTGGCAAAGGCGACATCGACAATCGACATGCTGGTCTGCAGCAGGAGCTGACGGGCCTTGGCGAGGCGTAGCTCGAGGTAGTAGCGGGTTGGCACGCAGCTCAGGTGTTTCTGAAACAGGCGTTCAAGCTGACGCCTCGAGAGCCCCACGTGCTGTGCCAGCTCGTCGAGACTCATGGGCTCTTCGAGGTTTGCTTCCATCAGTGCCACCGCCTCGGCAAGCTTGGGTTGGCTGGTGCCCAGGTGCAAGCGTAACGGCACCCGCTGCCGGTCGTTACGGCCACGAATGCGCTCACAGATGAATTCCTCGGAGATCGCCACCGCAAGCTGCGCTCCGTGATGGCGGGATATGATATTGAGCATCATATCGAGGGGCGCAGTGCCGCCCGAGCAGGTGTAACGATCGCGGTCAATCTCGAACAACTCCTGAGATACGACGATACCGGGGAATTCTTCGCGCATGCTCGCAAGATTTTCCCAGTGAATCGTGCACCGATAGCCGTCGAGGAGTCCGGCACGGGCGAGCAGATAGCTTCCCGTGCACATGGCACCGAGCGCCACCTTTTTCTGAGCGAGCTTGCGCAGCCAGGAAAGCATGGACTTGTCGACGGCCAGGTGCACCTTGTCGCCTGCGCAGACGAACAGAATATCCAGATCGTTTGCGGAGCCTATATCGGCGTCGGGAGTGATGGTGAGGTTGCTGCTCGAGGTGACCGGCTCGCCGTCGTAGGTGAACACCTGCCACTCGTAGATTTGCTGCTCGCGCATGCGGTTAGCCATGCGAAGCGCATCGAAAGCCGCGCTGAAGGCTATCAACGAGAAATTGGGAACCAGCAGGAAGCCAATTCGCCGTTTATTCTGTTTTGTGTCGATTTCCGGCATGGCGCCTATTAAAAACCGTACGGGCCGCCAATTCCACTTCGGAAGCCACATTGAAGGTGACTGCCGGGGCGCCGTCCGGCCAATGACAGCGGGCTGAATTCCCGAAACGGGAACCCTTGTGGTGCGTCGGCGCGGAGCTTAATCTCGCCCCTGGAGCAGGGCGGGAAGCAGCACACATGGCCATTCATTTTCCCGAATCGGAGCTTTCCCGAAGGCGCCAGGCGACGACCGTGGCCATGGCCGAGCGGAATTTGAGCGGGATACTGCTTTTTCGCCAGGAAAGCATGTACTACCTGACCGGCTACGATACCTTCGGTTATTGTTTTTTTCAGTGCCTGTTTCTGAGCGCGGACGGGCGCATGACGCTGCTGACGCGAACTCCCGATCTGCGCCAGGCCAAGCATACGTCTGTCATCGAGGATATCCGAGTGTGGGTCGACGAGGCCGGTAAGAATCCCGCCAATGATTTGCGCGACATTCTCGCCGAGCACGGCTGCCGCGGCACTACGCTCGGCATCGAGCTCGATGCATACGGATTGACGGCGTACAACTGGCGCCGCGTGGAATCCACACTGGAAGGTTTTTGCACGCTGGTGGATGCGTCCGATCTGGTGAGCCGTCAGCGCGTGATCAAGAGCCCGTCCGAGCTGGAGTACGTTGCAAAGGCGGCGACGCTGGCCGACGATGCCCTCGAAGCGGCCATCCGCCTGACCGGGGAGGGCGCCTTCGACGGCGACATTCTGGCGGCCATGCACTCGGCCATCTTCGAGGGTGGCGGTGACTATCCCGGCAATGAGTTCATCATCAGCTCGGGGAAAGACGCGCTGCTTTGCCGTTATTACTCGGGGCGCCGTCATCTCGGTCCGAACGATCAACTGACCCTGGAGCACGCCGGCGTTTACCGGCACTATCATGCCTGCCTGATGCGTACGCTGCTGACCGGTACCGCGCATCCGGAC
>JBFICP010000296.1:0-4119 GCA_041581935.1 Gammaproteobacteria bacterium
ATCAGCCCGTTCAATGCACCGGCTAAACAGCCGAGCAGGCTGGCGCGCGCTCGGGAGAGCTCCCGGCGATCTCCGGTGCTCACCTGATTGCTTTCACTGGGATGCGGGTCATGTCGGACCAGTATAACCACCATCTGTCGGGTCACCGTCGGTCGACCGGGCGACGCGACGAACGCCGCCCCGCCAGTCACTCGGCCGAAGCGTCCCTCGTTCCGGCCGGCCTTCGCATGCTCGATGTGCCCATGCGATCGGAGCGAGCGCGGTCATTTCCACCACGACCGCGTCCCTGCGTGCGACATCGGGAATCGCAAACAGGACGTCGAGCGTCGACACGATGTGCTCCGCACCGCCGCCGGGCGGGGCCGCCGACCGGGTTCGACTCACGGCGGGCGCGCCGGGGCCGCCGCCGGCGCCACGCCGACAATCAAACCGAGAGAGTGCGCGGTGTCGCGCGAGCGGGCGCGGCCCGCCTACCGGCGCGGCCAAGCGCACATTAAATGCACCCCTGGTGGGCACGCCGTGCCCAGGGCCCGGTAGGGCCTCCTTTCTGCACGAGCCCTGACTGTCGCGAAATCAGAGCGTTATCGCACGGGCGCGGAGCAAATCCACCTGGCACGCAAATTGAATTGAAACTGGCGGGTTGGGCGCGAGTGCGCCCGTTCGGAGACAGAGGCCCGTGATGAAACGCGACGCGATCGCAAGCATTGCACTTCCTGCAGGTGATCCCATGGCGCACGCCGGCGCCGAGGGCCGGGGCACGTCGCCACCGACAGCCGCCGCGCCAGACGCATGGCGCGTCATCGGCACCGCCGTTCGCTCGCTCGGATATCCGGGCGTTATCGGTCTCGGCGTGGCCCTGCACGTATCGATGACGCACGCGGGTGCGCCGGTGACGGCGAGCGCCTACCTGAGCGTCGCGCTCGGCGCTCTTGCCGTCATGGCACTCGAGCGCGGGTTCCCGCACCGGCGCACGTGGCGCGCCACAGCGTCTACCTACCGAACCGATATTCTCTATCTGGTGCTCGTTCAGATGAGCCTTCCTGTGGTGCTCGCGTTGCTGGCAAGCCTCGGTCTTCGAAGCCTCGTCGAGCACGCACCGGCGGGGCTTTGGCCCCACGCCTGGCCACTCGGCGTTCAAGCCGTGCTGATGATCATCATTGCGGATGGTCTGCGTTACTGGCTGCACGTCGCTGCCCATCGCTACCCGACGCTGTGGCGATTGCACGCCGTGCACCACTCACCGGGCAATTTGTACTGGTTGAACGTGGCCCGTTTTCATCCACTGGAGAAATCGCTGCAGTACCTGCTGGATACACTGCCATTCGTGCTCGTCGGCGTGCATCAAGAAGTCATCGCGCTCTATCTCGTATTCTATGCACTCAACGGCTTTCTCCAGCACTGCAACATCGAGCTGCGCCTCGGATGGCTGAACTATGTCGTCAGCGGTCCCGAGCTGCACCGCTGGCATCACTCGCGCCTGCCCGCGGAATCCGCGGTGAACTTCGGCAACAATCTCATCATCTGGGATCTGCTCTTCGGCACGCGGTTCCTGCCCGAGCACCGGACGGTGCGCGACGTCGGTCTCCTGAATCGAAATTATCCCGAATCCATCGGCGGGCAATTGAAGGCGCCCTTCGTGCACGGCATCGATCGGCATGAGGCAGACCTGCCGACGTGGCGGGAGCTCGCGATTAACCTGCTGATTCACCTGCGCATGCTAATCATGCGACTCTGGACCCGGCGCGCATTTCTCGTTGCTACGAGCCACCCGAGGAGAGCGCAGCTCAAGGTGCTGAAGCGCATTCTCTCGGCCAACCGAACCAGCCAGTTCTGCAAAGACCATGGAGTTTCGGCTGACACGCGCTACCGAGACTTTCGTCGACGGGTTCCCATACAGAACTACGAGACTCTGCGCCCGTACATCGACACACACGTCCGTACCGGCACCGCGCAGCTCACCAGCAAAGCTCCGCTCATGTACGCTCGGACGAGTGGCACGACCGGCGTCCCGAAATATGTTCCAGTGCTGCCAGCGGCGCTCGAGGATCTGCGCCGCGCCCAGACGCTCGCCACTCTGGCGCAGTACCAGGCGGTCTCGGGAGCGTTTGCGGGCCGACTTCTGGTGATCGCGAGCCCCGCGGTCGAAGGCCATCTCGATAACGGTACGCCGGTCGGATCGGCGTCGGGCCAGATTCTTCGAGCCATGCCCGCGATAGTGCGCGACAAGTATGTCATTCCACCCGAGGTCTTCGACATCGAGGACTACGATCTCAAGTACCAACTCATCCTGCATATGGCCGTCTGCGAGAAAAACATCAGCGCAGCGGGCACGTCGAACCCGTCGACCTTCCTGAAGCTCGCCGCGGTTCTCGCGCAACGACGCACGGAGCTTCTCCGGGACATCGAGTACGGGACCTTCGGCCGATTGAACGAGTTGCCACGCCACGTTCGGGACGCGGTGCTTCCGCGGCTGCAATGCTCGGAGTCCCGCCTGCGCGAGCTTCGCTGCCTGCTGACGGGCGAGTGCCCGGCATTCAGAGATCTCTGGCCACGTTTGAGGCTGGTGGTCACTTGGACGGGCGGAAGCTGCGGCATCGCGCTCGACAGCGTGCGCGCCCAGCTACCGGCGACCACGCGCGTCATGGAGCTCGGATATATCTCGAGCGAGTTCAGAGGCACCATCGTGCTCAAACCTGATTCGGCCAGCGGTGTCCCGACGCTCCATCAGAACTTTTTCGAGTTTGTCGAAAAGCAGCGCTGGGAGCGCGGAGAGCGCCAGTTTTGCATGCTCGATGAGTTGGAGATCGGGTCAGAATACTACGTCATCGTCACGACCCCCTCGGGGCTGTACCGTTACTTCATGAATGACATCGTTCGCGTGACCGGCCGTTTTCGCTTAACCCCGACGATCGAGTTTCTGCAGAAAGGCAGAGGTGTCACCAACATTACCGGAGAAAAACTCTATGAGTCCCAGGTCATCGAGGCGGTGAAACAAGCCGAGAAAGAGTTGGGATTCACTTCGCGATTTTTCCTGATGCTGGCAGACGCGAATCAGATGGTCTATCGATTGTTGCTCGAAATGCCCGAAACCGCATCCGTCGATCTCGACCGTATCGCCGGCACGGTCGATCGCTGGCTCGGCAGGCTGAATATGGAATATGCACATAAGCGCGCCAGCGGCAGACTGAAATCAATCGAGTTGCTCGGCCTTACGCCCGGCTCGGGGGAAGCCCACAAGCGCTTCTGCATCACCCACGGTCAGCGCGACTGTCAGTTCAAGACACTCGTCCTTCAGTATCAGCATGAGCTCTCGTTTCCGTACAGAAGCTTTTCGCTTGAAACTCAACCGAAAAGAGAACGGGCATGCTGATTGACCTACAGCTCGGGTTTCTCGATATCCCGTTTCGTATGAGCTTTCGCCATGCGTCTGCGCAGAGAAGCCGAACGGAAAGTCTATGGGTCGAGGCGCGTTCAATCAGCGGTCGTGTCGGCTACGGGGAATCATGCCCCAGGAGCTACGTGACCGGTGAATCGAAGGACAGCGCTCGCCGGTTCTTTCTGGCGTCGCGACAAACTCTGATCGAGTGTATTGAAGACGCGACGTCACTGCGACATTGGGTTTCGCACAATCGACGCTGGATCGACGAGAATCCTGCAGCCTGGTGTGCCATCGAGCTCGCTTCGTTGGACCTCCTGGCGAAGGATCGCGATGAATCGGTGGAAGCCAGTCTCGGAGTTCGCGAGCCGCGCGGCTCGTTTCATTACTCCGCGGTCCTTGGCGATTGTGATCTCAACACGTTCACGAGCCACTTCGACCGCTATTGGGATACCGGGTTGAGAGATTTCAAGCTGAAGCTCTCCGGGAAGTTCCGTCGCGACCGCGAGAAAATCGACATTCTCAAACGCGTCGCAGCACCGGAAATCCGCCTGCGGGTGGATGCCAACAATCTGTGGGACGATGCAACGCATGCGGGGCTCTATCTGCGCGCATTGAAGTACCCGTTCTTTGCCGTGGAGGAACCGGTTCGTGCGCATCGATACTCGGAGCTTTCAGCGCTCGCGTCGGTTCTCGGCACCCGAATCATTGTCGACGAGAGCCTTGCCCGTGAAGACCAGCTC
>JBFICP010000297.1:0-4028 GCA_041581935.1 Gammaproteobacteria bacterium
AGGATGGCGCCCTCGCGCGCGAAACGCGCGTCGAGAAAACCGGGAACCGAATCATTGCCGGGCGACGCGAGTCCCAGCGGATCGATTTGGAACGTGCGGATGATGCTCGGATACAGGCTCTTGAAGTCCAGCACCAGCACGTTGTGGTAGAGCCCCGGTTTCGATTCCAGGACGTAGCCGCCGGGGCTGCCCGGCCCGTCGCCGGCATCGCCCACATCCGGCGCCACCCGGCCGCGCCGGTGCAGGCGTGGCAGATAAAGGTTGTCGAAAGCCGCGACCGATCCGCCCAGACGATCCATGGCGAGACCGGTGAGCTCGGCCCGGCGCAACGCGAACTCGATCAGGTCCGTGTACGCGAAGATCTCGGTGACCAGCCGGCAGTCTTCCACGTTGTACGCGGCGAGACGGGCGCGGTCTTCTCGGTAAAGTCGATTGATTTCGGCGACCTTGTCACGCACGGTCGGATTGCTGCCGAGATCGTGCTTGCCGCGCCCGAGCAGGGCACGTGCCACGGACTCGAGCTCGAAGCTTTCGAAGCTCCAGAATGCCGCGCGCAGCCAGTCGATGCCGTCGAGCACCACACGGCCCGGCACACGGGCGACGCGGGTGCCGCGCGGGGACTGCGGTTGCAGCACCGCGGCCCGATCGACGCCGCGACCGACGGCAAACTCGAGGCCGAGCGCCCGGCAGCGGCGCTCGATCAGATTCAGATCGAAGTTGACGACGTTCCAACCGAGGATCAAGTCCGGATCGCTGTGCGAAAGCCAGGCAAAAAAAGTTTCGAGTAAAGACTTTTCGTCGGCGCACAGCTCGATGCGCGTCCCATCGACGCCCAGGTCGACATCGGAAATCATGAAAACAATCGCTGTATCCGGGCTGTGCACCGCAATCGAGTACAGTTGTCCCGAGAGTCCGTCGCTCTCGACGTCGAGCGAGACTTGCGCGAGCCGGGGGCGGTAGTCGGTCCGCTTGATGCCCGGGTTGTGATACTCGAGATAGCCGGCGAGCTGTCGCGGCTCGCCGTGCACGCAGAAAGCGGCCTGGACGAAGCGTTCCATGAGAAACCGATCGACCGGCTTGAGATCGGATTCGAACAGCGTAACGCCGCGCCCGCGCAGCGCTTCGCGGGCCGCGGCGAGCTCCCGTTGGTAGCGGAAATAGAGGCCATCGACCGGTGTTCCGTCGAGCGTCGTGAGCTCGAGAGCCTTGCGCTCGACGCGCCCAGCGCGGGTATCGAGCTCGGCCAGATCGGTGTCCCGGGAAACGAAACACAGCGCCTTTTGATCGTCTATGACGACCCTCACCGGCCCCCGATCGGATGCTGCCCACAGCACCAGCTCGAGCCTGTCACCCACGTCCCGCCACTGACGGGTCAACAAAAAGCAGGGCAACGGCGCCGACATTCAGCGCGGCCGATCGCCCGCCAACGTAATGCGCTGCATGGCGCGGCGGAATCCGTGGTAATCGTTGAGCGGGTAATGCTGCGCGGCGCGGTTATCCCAGAACGCCAGTGAGCCGACGCGCCAGCGAAACCGGCAGGTGAACTCGGCGCGGGTCTGGTGAGCATAGAGATAATCGAGTATCGGTGCGCTTTCGGGCTCGCTCAGCCCACCGATGCGCACCGTGTGTCCGGGATTGACGTAGAGTGCTTTGAGCCCCGTTTCCGGATGCGTGCGCACCAGGGGATGCTCTGCGGTGGGCACGCTATCGCCTACGTCCCCGGGTCGCTCGCGGATACGATCGGCGCGCGTCGCCGCGGCAATGTCCTTTCCCGCACTGTTGACGGCGGTCAGTCCCTCCAACAGCCGTTGCATGCCCGATGAGAGGCTCTCGTAGGCCATGTGCATGTTGGCAAAAAGTGTATCGCCACCGACGGGCGGCACCTCGAGGGCATAGAGCATCGTTGCCATGGGCGGGCATTCCAGATATGTGGTATCGGAATGCCAGATGCCGCCGAAGTTGACACGCTCGTCTTCCTTCTTGATGACCTCGGTAATCTCGGGGTATTCGTCCATGCCCTTGACCATCGGGTACTCGCTGGGCTCGCCCATGGTGCGCGCGAAACGCAGGAACTGCTCGGGGGTCATGGCCTGATCGCGGAAAAAGATCACCAGATGCGACAGGAAGGCCCGTCGAATCTCCGCGACGCTGCTCTCGTCGAGGGGTCCGGCGAGATCGACGCCGTACACCTCGGCACCGAGTGCGGGGGAGAGTGGTTCGACGCGAATGCGTGTGTAGTCCATGGCGCTAATGACCCAAAACCAGCTCGACCCGGCCGACGGTCCCGAACTCGGCGCACACGGACTCGCCGGGACCGATGGGCACCGGTTTGCCACAGACACCCGTTGTCACAATGTCGCCCGCCGCGAGCCCGCTACCGCGCAGGCGATGACAGTTCGCGAGCCAGGCGAGTGCCACCAGTGGGCCGCCGAGCACATCCGCGCCGCGCCCCGCGGTGGCCTCACGGCCGTTGACCCGAAGCGAAACCGGGTGCGCCGCCAGATCCGTGTCGCGCCAATCGGTGTGTGCCGGCTCACCGAGCTTGAACCAACCGGCACAGGCGTCATCGGCGGCAAGCTGCGCGCCTCCGGCGGCGGCGAAGTCTTCGAATCGTGAGTCCGGCAGCTCGATGGCCGGATGCAGGGAAGCGACGCAGGCGAGCACCTCTTCTTGCGTGTAGTCTCGCTCGCGCGGCGGGATGTCGCGGCCGAGCACGAAGGCAAATTCGGCCTCGGCGACCCGCATGTGATTATCCGCGACCGGCACGGGCGCGTCGCCGTGGATGACCCTGACGGCGAGCAGGCGCCCGGCCAGCGGCGCGTCGACACCGATGTGTCTCTGGCCGGTGACGTTGGTGGCGGCGATCTTCCAGCCGACGGCCGGGGACCCGGACACCTCTTCCAGCATCGCCTGGGCCGCGTAGCCTTCTTCCAGACTACGCGGGCGGCAGTGCGCGGGCAGGCGCTGAAGGCGCTGCCCGCGCTGCCAGCTCGTCCAGATGGCTTCGGCCGCCGCGCGCGGGCGCTCGCTCATGAACGCGCTCCGTAATTTGCCCGGGGGCATTGGTCGAAAACATCAGTACAAGCCGAATGCGCCGTCAAGTCAAACCGTCGGGTCCCGGCTCCAGGAGACCTCACTTGCGCTCGATAGTGACATCGACACAGGCGAGCTCCGAGTCCCCGGGCCGCTTCGTGGCTTAGGGCTATAGGTTTTTCCACATTTGTCTACAAGGGAAAGGCCGTCGATACCAAGGAGACTGGACGTGACTTGGGGGTTCGCTACCTTCTCGAAGGGAGTGTCAGACGATCCGCCGAACGACTGCGCGTCACGGCACAGCTCATCGACGCGGCGACCGGCTTTCATCATTGGGGTCAGAATTACGATCGCGCGCTGACCGACAGGCTCGACCTGCAGGACGACATTACGCAGAGCGTCACGGCCGCAATCGAGCCGAAGCTCATCGCCGCCGAGCGGTTACGGTCACAAAGCCGATCGCCGGAGGATCTGGACGCCTGGGATCACGTCATGCGCGCGCTCGCGCACTATGGGCGCATGACCACACGAGAAAGCCCGACCGCCATCGGCATGCTTCGCGAAACAGTTGCCAGATATCCGGAGTATGGTCCCGCCCACGGAATTCTCTGCGCAAGTCTCGCGCAAGCGAGCAGAGCGGGAGAGACGCACAAGGCGATGGTAAATCTTCGCGAGCCGTAGCCCAATATTTCGATTTCGTGGATCGAGCAGCACGTGCCTTATACGATGCGGGCAATGCCCCATTTCATCGACGGTATGCGAAAGGCGGGAGTCGTTTGAAACCCGGCCTGTAGTCGTTGTTCTTCCACGCCGCGTCGGCTAATCTGTCCGTTCGTTGTTGATCCGAGATTTGAAGTCATGGCCGTTACCACCCTCTCGAGCAAGCCGAAGACAAGCGACGCGGAATGGGAGCTGCGCTGCAACCTGGCGGCGCTCTACCGCATTCTGCATTACCTGCGGATGACCGATCTGATTTACACGCACATGTCGGCGCG
>JBFICP010000298.1:0-4023 GCA_041581935.1 Gammaproteobacteria bacterium
CAACGAATGACTGTGTTCATTTTTCAGTTCCCCTCTGACGAGTTGCAATGACGGTTCAATATCTCCCCTGTACCTATGCGCATGCCGTGCCAACTTGGTACGGAACGTGAGGTCCGTCACAGGAAATCGCCAATGGGAACCGAAAATCGTGAAGTCACGCAGTTGCAGTCTCCACTACTGCGCCACCCGGCGCGACGTATCCCGCTCCACCTGCTCCAAAGTGTGAGGTCCGTCGTGCACCGGTGTCGGCGGCCGAACAGGGTGTCGAGAATTCAACAATGCGAATAAATGCGTACAATCCGCCACTTTGAGGTTGCCGAGGCGTCCGGCCGTCTTGCTGATAAAGGTGGTGATCCCATGAGCTTCGATACCCTGGACCTGGCGCGGTTACGCGGCCTCGCCGGCAACAAATGGCGTCGATACGGCGACGACGTGCTGCCCGCCTGGGTCGCGGACATGGACTTTCTGCAGGCGGCGCCGTTGCGCGACTACGTCAGTCGCGTCGCTGCCACCGGCGATCTCGGCTATCCGTTTTCCGGCGGACCGGAGCCCCTGCAGGAGGTATTCGCCGAGCGCGCCATGACGCGCTACGGCTGGCGGGTCGACCCCAATCGCGTCGAGCTCATCATCGATGTGGTTCAGGGTCTGTATCTCGGACTCGACGTGTTCTGCGGGCCGGGTGAGGGCGCAATCATTCCAACGCCGATCTATCCCTACTTTCTGTCGGCCGCCGACGAGACCGGACGTCGCGCCATCGAAAGTCCGCTCGTGAAGGACGGGGGACGCTTCGTTATTGATTTTGACGCCGTCGAGGCGTGTATCGATGACGGCACACGCGTACTCATGGTGTGCAACCCGCACAACCCCACTGGCCGCGCGTTCGATCGCCAGGAGCTCGAAGCGCTCGCTGAGCTGGCCGTGCGTCACGACCTCGTCGTCGTCGCCGACGAGATTTTCGCGGACGTGGTTTACGAAGGGCGCGCGCACATCCCGTTCGCGTCCCTCGCCCCCGAGATCGCCGCGCGCACGGTGACCTATCACTCGTCCACCAAGGCCTTCAATCTCGGCGGAATACGCATCGCCGTGGCGGTGCTCGGCAGCGCATCGCTACACGAGCGATTCAAGACGATGCCGGGACGCCTGCTCGGCGGCCACAACTGCCTCGGAATGGCTTTGACGCGAATCGCCTGGCAACAGTGCGATGAGTGGCTGTCCGATGTTGTCGCGTATCTGCAGGGCAATCGCGATTTCGTCAGCGAATTTCTGGCAAGCCGCATGCCGACGGTAGGGTATTTTCCTCCTGAGGCCAGCTTCTTTGCGTGGATGAACTGCTCGGATCTCGATTTACCCGGCGGTCCGTACGAGTACTTTCTCGAGCATGCAAGGGTCGCTCTCAGCGACGGGGTGCCCTTCGGCAAGGCCGGGGAGGGTTGTGTTCGTCTCAACTTTGCAACGTCGAGAAAGCTGCTCGGGCAGATCCTCGAACGACTCGCCAATTCCATCGACGACTCGTCTGGAAAGTAAGCATTCGGTCTTGCCCCCGCGGCGCCGTTGCCGGGCTTACCATCCAATTACAGTGCCCTTTAGGCACTTCTACGCCACTGCGTGCGCCCATACACTCGGTATCGAGGTGAAAAAAGTCAAAGCGTCGGCACGGGGGATGCAGCGATGATCCATGTCGTGATTGCGGAACAGCACGCGCTCATGCGCAGTGGAATTCGGCGGTTGCTCGACGACGAAGCCGATGTGACGGTGGTGGCCGAGGCGGGCAGGGTAGAGCAGGTCCTCGCCACCGTGCGTCTGGGCAAGGTCGATGTGCTGCTGATGGATGTGAACCTGCCCGGCATGGACAGTGTCGAGGCCGCGCGCCGGCTGCTGCGGATCGACAATGAACTCAGGATCGTCGTCCTCGGCGCCCACGCGTCCGGGCCCTATCCGGTGCACCTGTTCAAGGCCGGCGTCGCGGGGTACCTCACTCGGGCCAGCACCGGCGAAGAGATGATCGCTTGCCTGCGCAAGGTCGCCCGCGGACAACGCCACGTCGGATCCGACGTCGCCCAGACGCTGCTCCTCGACCACATGCAGGATGGCAACGCACCGCTCGGCTGTCTCACCCAGCGCGAGCTCTCGGTGCTGGTCCTGTTGAGTCAAGGGCACCAACGCCGCGAGATCTCCACCAAGCTCTGTGTCAGCCCGAAAACCATCAGCACCTACCGCACGCGGTTGATGCGCAAGCTCGGCGCCCGCAGCGACGTCGAGCTCACGCACCTGTCGCTGCGCCACGGTCTCATTGCACCCATCGAGGGGCACGCGCCCTGAAGTCACGGGATCTCGCGCCCGAGGGGCTGAGCACCGTGTGCGCGGGAACCGCTGATGACGCCGGCGTCGCGGGCAACCGGGAAGGCGGGCAGAGCGGCTGCGCTTGAGGCGAAGGGAAGCGGCGTAACCCGCTCAAGCCCTTGCGGCGCAGGCGCGCTTCGGGCAGCTTACCCGCCATGTCCGAGGCGCCGCTATTCGACCTCAACTGCCGGCGTTGCGTGCGGCTCGCGGCCTACCTCGACGAGGTCAAGAGCAAGCATCCGGACTATCACGCGCGCCCGGTGCCATCGTTCGGACCGGCCCGGCCGCGGCTGCTGATCGTCGGGCTCGCACCCGGGGTGCACGGCGCCAATCGCACCGGCCGGCCATTCACGGGCGACTTCGCGGGAAACCTGCTCTACGAGACCATGCACGCCCTTGGTCTGGCCAGTCGCCCCATGTCGGTGCATCGCCGCGACCGGCTGACGCTGCGCCATTGCCGTATCACGAATGCTGTGAAATGCGTTCCGCCTCAAAACAAGCCGACCGGGGCCGAGGTGCGCAATTGCAACGATTATCTCGGTTCAGAGCTGGCGGCGATGGCCCCCCGGGGCGTGATTCTCGCCCTCGGCGGCGTCGCCCATCGCGCCGTGCTCACGGCGCTCGATCTGAAACTCAAAAACGTCCCGTTCGGTCACGGCAACGAGCGGCACCTCGATGACGGCCGTTGGCTGGTGGATTCCTACCACTGCAGCCGCTACAACACACAAACCCGGCGCTTGACCCCGGTGATGTTTCTGAGCGTCATGCGCCGCGCCAAGACCCTCGCCAGGATCCCGGCAGAGCGTGAACAGTGCACGTGACGCCGCCGCCGTCGATGGAAAACGCGCCCACCGAATTCGATGTCGCTGCCTTTCTCGGCACCCTGACCAACCAGTCCGGGGTTTACCGCATGTTGGACGGCGCCGGGCAGGTGCTCTACGTCGGCAAGGCGCGCAACCTGAAAAAGCGCGTCTCGAGCTACTTTCGCTCACCCGAGCAGCTGCCTGCGAAAACCCGGGCGCTCATGAGGCACACCGCATCGGTGGAGGTGACCGCTACTCATACCGAAACCGAAGCCCTGCTGCTCGAGAACAACCTCATCAAGGAGCATCGTCCCCGCTACAACATCGTGCTTCGGGACGACAAGAGCTTTCCCTACATTTACCTGTCGACCGATGAGGCGTTTCCACGGCTCGCTTTTCACCGGGGCCCGCGGCGCGGCAAGGGACGCTATTTCGGTCCGTTCGCAAGCGCGGGCGCCACGCGCGAGACGCTCAATTTGCTGCAGAAGCTGTTCATGGTGCGTCAGTGCGAGAATTCGTTTTTCCACAATCGCTCCCGACCGTGCCTGCAGCACCAGATTAAACGTTGCACCGCGCCCTGCGTGGGACTCGTCGACGAGGTGCGCTATGCCGACGATGTGCGCCACGCGGTGATGTTTCTCGAAGGCAAAAGTGAGGCGATGATCGACGAGCTGGTGGGACGCATGGAGAAGGCGTCGAAAAGTCTCGACTACGAGGCGGCGGGGCGCTACCGGGACCAGATTGTCAGCCTGCGTCGCGTGCAGGAGCGCCAGTACATCAGCGGCGCCAAGGGCGACATCGACGTGGTGGCGGCGCGCGTGCGCGACGGCATCGGCGTGGTGCAGCTGTTCGTGGTTCGCAACGGGCACAGTCTCGGCAC
>JBFICP010000299.1:0-3959 GCA_041581935.1 Gammaproteobacteria bacterium
CCTGCCGCTCGCGTTCCGGGTGAGTCTGCCGGCCCTCAACAACAATCTCGTCAATTTGGTGAAGACCACAACACTCGCCTATGTCATTGCGGTTCCCGAAATGATGTACACGGCGAATCAGATCTGGTCCGACAACGTGAATGTGCCCGAGATGATGATCGTCCTTTTCATCTATTATGTCGGTCTGGTTGCCATTCTCGTGTACTTCATGCATCGCTGGGAGCGCGCCATGAGAGTTCCGGGATTCGGCGAATGAGCGGACCGCACGCCGACAAGGCGAAGACCGATCTTCCGGTGCTCATGCCGGGCGCGGCGAGGCTTCGTCGCGGTGCCGGCAAGGCTCGCCGCGAGGGCGGTATGCGCGTTGAGCTCGAGCTCTGGCACGGACTGGTGCTGCTCGTCACTCTGGCGGTGGCGCTCGGCGTCGCCGAGGCTTCGCAGCATGCCACGGAAAGTCCGTGGGCCGTGCTCCTTCGCTGGATGCCGTTTATCCTCTGGGGGCAGGAGGGACAATGGCAGGGCTTTGCGCTCAATATCATCATCAGCTTTTGCGCCATGGCGCTCGGCACGGTCACCGGTGCCGCTCTCGGGCTCATGCAGATTTCCCTGCTCGCACCGGTACGCACGGGGTCCTGGCTGCTCACGCAGTTTTTTCGCAACTCGCCCTGGCTGGTGCTGCTGTTCACCATCATGCTGTTGCTGCCCTTCGAGATTCGAATCGGTGACACGATTGTTCCCATTCCCGACTGGGTTAAGGCGGTCATCGGATTTTCGCTGCCGGTGATGGCGAACATCTCCGAAGTCGTGCGCGGCGCCGTGATCTCGTTGCCGTCGGGCCAGTGGGAGTCGGCGGAGTCTCTCGCGTTCACGCGCGCGCAGACGATGTGGATGATCATCCTGCCGCAGTGCTTCAAGCGCATGATTCCACCGTGGATGAACTGGTATTCCATTCTCGCCATGGCGACACCGCTCTGCTCGATCATGGGCGTTGAAGAATCGGTCACGCTCACCCAACAGGCAATGTCTTCGGAAGGTGGCCGACCTGAGCTGCTGGCGCCGTTCTATATTTTTCTACTGGTGATTTTTTTCGTGTACATTTATCCGATCGCGCGATGGACCGTTCGCCTGGAACGCAAGTACACGGTGATGATTTGAGGAGGAAGCGCAGTGACCTGGGATGATTCGCAACCCATGGTGTCCATCAAGGATGTGTACAAGTCGTTTGGAAAGCTTCAGGTATTGAAGGGAGTTTCCTTCGATGTCATGAAACGCGAGGTCATCTGTGTCATCGGGCCGTCGGGCTCGGGTAAGTCGACGTTGATTCGCTGCGTTAACGCGCTGAACACGATCGACAGCGGTTCCATAACCGTGGAAGGCCAGGAGGTGCACGATCCGAAGCTGGACAAGCTCGAGCTACGCAAGAAAGTCGGCATGGTTTTCCAGCAGTACAACCTGTTTCCGCACAAAACGGCCCTGCAGAATGTCATGATGGCGCCTATTCACGTGCTCAAGGAAGACAAGAAGAAAGTCGAGGAGCGCGCGTACGAGCTGATGAAAAAGGTGCGCCTCGAGGGTAAGGAGCACAACTACCCGGGCGAGTTGTCGGGTGGGCAGCAGCAACGCGTCGCGATCGCACGATCGCTCGCGATGCGTCCCGATGTGATGCTGTTCGACGAAGTGACGGCGGCGCTCGATCCGGAAACCGTCAAAGAAGTACTGAACACCATTCAGGAGCTTGCCGATGACGGCATGACCTGCATGCTCGTGACCCACGAGATGGGCTTCGCCCGCGAGCTCGCCGATCACATTTATTTCACCGATCGGGGCATCATCGTCGAGCACGGGCCGCCCGACACGTTCTTCAAGGAGGCCAAGGATCCGCGCACCAAGGAGTTTCTGAGCCAAATCCTGTGAACGTCTTCACCCGTTGGATTGACTCCCTGTAGGAGCGAGCGTGCTCGCGAATGAGACCCCATTCGCGGACAAGCTAGTTTCAAAAAAGGTTCATTCGAAGCCGAGCATGAACGCCGAAGCAGTCGTTTGCGGCGCAGGCATTGCCGGTATCGCCGCCGCCTACCATCTGAGCGTGCACCATGGCGTTGGCGACGTCGTCATTGTCGACGAGCTGGCGCCGCTATCGCTGACCAGTGACAAGTCCACCGAATGCTATCGTAACTGGTGGCCGGGTCCCGACGACGCCATGGTGGCGCTCACCAATCGCAGTATCGACATCCTCGAGCGTCTTGCTCGCGAGAGCGACAACCGGTTTCTGCTGAATCGCCGCGGTTATCTGTTCGCCACCGCCGAGGAGGCGCGGATCGAAGCCATGCGTGCCGGTGCGCGCGCTTCCTGCCGCCTCGGTGCGGGTGAGTTTCGTGAGCACGGATCCGGCGGCAGCGGCGCGGGCTACGTTCCGGCGCCGAGCGCCGGATTCGAGAATCTCCCTGACGGCGCCGATCTGATCTGCAATCAAAAACTCATCCGGCGTCACTTCCCGTATCTCAGTGACGCAACGCGCGCCGTCGTCCATGCGCGCCGCTGCGGCTGGCTGAGCGCTCAGCAACTCGGCATGTACATGCTCGAGCAGGCACGCGCCCGAGGCGCCAAGCTCGTGCGCGCGCGTGTGCAGGCGGTCGACACGGCGGGCGGCTGCGTACGTGGCGTCGAAGTGGCGGGCGCCGGCGGCACTCAGACGATCGGCGCGCGCGCTTTCGTCAATGCGGCAGGCCCGTTTTTCAAGCACGTCGGCGAAATGACCGGAATCGATCTGCCCGTATTCGGCGAATCCCACGTGAAGCTTTCATTCCACGACCGGCGCGGCGCGTTGTCCCAGGACGCCCCGCTGATTATCTGGAACGATCCCGTGCGTCTGCCGTGGAGTGACGACGAGCGGGCTGCACTCGCGTCCGACAGCGACGGTCGCGCGCTGCTCGAGGAGTTTCCGCCCGGCGTGCACGGCCGACCGGCCGGTGGCGACAACGTGCTCATCTATTGGACGCTCGACACGCGACGCGTCGAACCGGTATTTCCGCAGACCTGGAATCCGGCGATTGCCGAGATACTCCTGCGCGGGATGTCCGCCATGGTGCCGGCGCTCGCGGCCTACTTCGATCACTTGCCGCAGCCGTACATCGACGGCGGCTACTACGCCAAGACCGAAGAGAATCGTCCACTCATCGGACCGACACGCGTCGAGGGTGCGTACCTGATGGGTGCGTTCTCGGGATACGGCATCATGACCGCCTGCGCCGCCGGTGAGCTTCTGGTCGCCCACGTCGCCGGCGCGGCGCTTCCCGACTACGCAAATGCTTTCATGCTGAGCCGATACGAAGACGCCGCATATCTCGCGCGATTCGCCGACAGGGACGCCTCCGGGCAGATCTAGCCGGCGTCACCACCGCCATTCGTAGGCACCGGACTCCCGGCGCCGCCGCTCTTGAACGTCGGTGCCGATGTGGGGATACTAGCGCCGTCGGGGGAGCGGATTTCACAATAACGACAATGGGTTATTTTCTCCAGCAGCTCATCAACGGCCTCACTCTGGGGATGATCTACGGCCTCATCGCCATCGGGTACACGATGGTGTACGGCATCATCGGCATGATTAATTTCGCCCACGGCGAGATTTTCATGATCGGCGCATTCATCTCCATCATCACCTTTCTGCTGCTCGGGATCGTAGGGCTCGGCTGGGTGCCGCTCGCGCTGATCATCGTGCTGATCGCCACCATGCTGTTGACGTCGGTGTACGGCTGGGCGCTGGAGCGCATCGCCTATCGACCACTGCGCCATTCGCCGCGGCTCGCCGCCCTGATCACGGCCATCGGCATGTCGATCTTTCTTCAGAACTACGTGCAGCTGCTTCAGGGCGCGCGCATCAAGCCGTTGCAGCCGGTGGTGACGGGCGGATTTCGCCTGCTCGAGGGCGGCGATTTCGTCGTCGCGCTCAGCTATCTGCA
>JBFICP010000300.1:0-3949 GCA_041581935.1 Gammaproteobacteria bacterium
AAGAAAGTCACCGACGGTGATTACACCGGCTGGTACAAGGTCACTCTGGTCAAGTACCGCACTCAGGGTGAATGCATGCCCAGCTCCGACGAGCTCCCCGCTGGCGCGAGAGGCGGTTAATCGACCTGATGCCGCGCGATCCCCGTTACGACGTTCTCTTCGAGCCACTCGCCATAGGCCCCGTCAAGGCCCGAAACCGCTTCTACCAGGTACCCCACTGCAGCGGCATGGGCTACCGACACCCGCAGGCGGAGGCGCGCATGCGCGGGGTGAAGGCCGAGGGCGGTTGGGCCGTCATCAGCACCCAGGAGTGCGCGATTCACTGGAGCGGTGATTTCGAACCCTCGCCCGACGCGCTGCTGTGGGACGATCGCGACATTCCCGCATTGGCGCTCATGGCCGACGCGGTGCACGAGCACGATGCGCTTGCCGCCATCGAGCTCGTCCACAATGGCCCGAGCGCCGACAACCTCTACAGCCGCGTGGCGCCGCTGGCACCATCGCACATGCCCGTCGACGATTTCGACCCCGTGCAGGCGCGCGCGATGTCGAAGACTGATATCGCGGATGTGAGAACCTGGCATCGCAACGCGGCCCTGAGGGCAAAGCGAGCGGGTTTCGATATCGTCTACGTGTACGCAGGACACAACCTGTCCCTTCCGATGCACTTCATCTCGCGACGCTGGAACCATCGCAGCGACGAGTACGGCGGATCGCTCGAGAATCGTGTACGCCTGTTCCGGGAGCTCATCGAGGACACCAAGGACGCAGTCGGAGACAGCTGCGCCGTGGCAGTGCGGTTCGCGGTCGACGAGTTGCTCGGTCCCGATGGCATCACTGCCGAGGGAGAAGGTCGCGAGGTGGTGGAAATGCTCGCCGAGCTTCCGGATCTCTGGGATGTGAACGTGAGCGACTGGACCAATGATTCCACCACCTCCCGGTTCGAGCGCGAGGCGAGCCAGGAAAAGTTCACCGCGTTCGTCAAGCAAGTCACGAGCAAACCGGTGGTCGGAGTCGGGCGATTCACCTCACCGGATACGATGGTGTCTCAAATCAAACGCGGCATTCTGGACTTCATCGGCGCGGCCCGCCCCTCCATCGCCGACCCCTTTCTGCCGAAAAAAATCGAGGAAGGCAGGCCCGAGGACATCCGCGAGTGCATCGGCTGCAATATCTGCGTGAGCGGCGAGCGCCGCATCGTGCCGATGCGCTGCACGCAGAATCCAACGATGGGTGAAGAGTGGCGGCGCGACTGGCATCCGGAGCACATTGCCGCGAAGGGGTCCGACGACCGCGTCCTGATTGTCGGCGCCGGGCCCGCGGGGCTCGAATGCGCCCGGGCTCTCGGAGAGCGCGGCTACGCGGTCACGCTCGCCGAGGCCGGCGACGAGCTCGGCGGGCGGGTCACGGCGGAGAGCCGCCTCCCGGGACTCGCGGAATGGGCGCGCGTGCGCGACTACCGGGTATTTCAGCTGAATCAGATGGCCGATGTCGCCGTATACCGCGCGAGCCGGCTCGCCGCCGAGCAAGTGCTCGAGTTCGGATTTCCAAGGGTGGTGATCGCCACCGGGGCAGATTGGCGGCGCGATGGCGTAGGGCGCAGGAATCGCAGACCGATTCCCGGCTCGGCCGGGAGCAATGTCCATACGCCGGAAGACGTCATGGGCGGTATGCCTATCGCCGGACCCGTGGTCGTCTTCGATGACGACCATGCGTATCTCGGCGGCGTGCTCGCGGAAAAGCTGCGCGCCGACGGGCTCGACGTGACACTGGTGACGCCGGCGGCTCAGGTGTCCACCTGGACATGGGCAACGCTCGAGCAGTTTCGAATTCAGTCGCAATTGATGAAAGCGGGCATTCGAGTCGAGACCTGCAAGAACGTGACCGCGATCGAGGACGGCGCGATCGAGACAGCGTGTATCTACACCGATGCGCGGACCCGAATGGATGCGGCGTCCATCGTGCTGGTGACCGCACGATTACCCGATGACGCGCTGTTTACGTCCCTTGAGAGCGATTCGCGCGCGCTGGCTGATGCAGGAATTCGACACCTCGATCGAATCGGTGATTGCCACGCACCGTCAACCATCGCCGCGGCGGTATATGCCGGTCATCTCTATGCGCGGGAGTGCGACGAGCCCGAGTCATTGGACACTCCTTTTCGTCGCGAGCACATCGTCATTGATTGACGTTGGCCGGCCGATCTACCAACGACCACTCGCGGCACTCATCTTGTCCTTCGTGAGCAGGATCGGAAAGCGGCGCCGAATCTCTTCGTCCAGACGCTCGTCGATGTACGTCGGATAGTGACTCGACAGAATTTCCTTCACGCGTAACTCGGCGCGTTCGACGATGTCCTTTGACCCAGTCTCTTCCCAATCGCTCGCGGCACGCCGATCCGCGACGTCGGGATACAGATACTCGCTTTCCATGATGGCGAGGGTTTGATCGCTGCCGAGGAAATGCCCGGCACCGGTCACGGTCTCGGCAATCAGATCGTAGGAAAGCGTTTCGTCGTTCACCTCAATTCCGCGAATCGTTCGCTGCACTGCACCCAGCATATCGTTGTCGATGACCAGCGCCTCGAAGCTGCAACCCATCAGACTCGCCTGCATCCCGGCGGCCTCGCCGATGTAGTTCGCTCCGGCATGGCCGGCCAACGCGGTGGTCAGCGCTTTTTCGAAACCGGCCTGGTTGTCCGGCAGCTTGGAATCGCTCATACCCGCACCGACACTGGTGGGAAGGTTGTAGAAATTGCCCATCTGAACAGCGGCCGCCGCAAGCAGGGCCTCCTCGCCGCTGCCGCCGCTGAACGCGCCGGTGCGCAGATCCGAGACCAGAGGCCACGCCGCGTAGACCGTCGGATGTCCCGGAGAGAACAGGTTGGTGAGAATAATCGTAGCCAGCGTCTCGGCTGTGACCTGAACCAGGGTGCCCGCCAGCGCCGCCGGAGCGGTTGCACCCGCCTGGGGTGCGACCGCGAAATCGCAGGGGATGCCCAGGCGCACCGAGGTGATGCCGACCCGCGCGCCATCCTCGCCGAATCGCAGCGGCGATACGATGGGACACGCACCGATGGTGCAGAACGGCTTGGCGCGAAATCGCCCCTCTCCTCCCAGAGCCAGATCGAACATCGCGACCGCCTGCTCGATGTGTTCCGGCGCGACGATGGCGCAAGAGAACGACTTGAGCGTTCCCGCGAGACACGCGTAGGCGATGTTGATTGCGTGAGTGCGAGCGTCTTCAATATCCGTCGCCACGATCGGCTGACAGAATCGGTGGATGTGATCGAGCCGATCCACGAGCCGTGCGAAGTCGTAGAGATCGAGCAGCGTCGACTTTCTGTAGGTACGTGATGCGTTCTCGTATACGCTGACCGCCTGGCCAGCCGTGGAATACGAAACCTCTGTGCCGCGAAGATGGATGTCGAAGGCGGGATCCCGTCCGAATATGGTCATCTCCCGACACGCGCCCGCGATGATGTCTTCCACGAACGCGTGTGGAAAGCACAAACGTGCGTCGCCGTTGAGCGTGCAGCCCCGTGCCAACGCCAGCTCGGCCATTTCCGGCGGCGGATCCGCGACACCGATATTGGCGAGCACGTCGAGGGCCGTGCGGTGAATGCGTTCGATGTCGTGATGCGAGAGCGGTTTGAACGCGCCACCCTCGAGTCCCGCGCGCACCGGCGCCCGCGCCGGTCCTGCTTCTCGAAGCTTGCGCCGCGCCGAACGTCCTCCTCCACGGCGTCGCGGTGCGCAGTCTTTTTGGTCTGCTACCATTGCTCACTCCCCGAAGTCGCGATCCGGTAAAAGCCGCCCGGCGCATGTCAACCGCTGCACGAAGGATACAGGGTTCGACACACCGACGGCATGCCCGTGCCCACCGTACGGGTGGTCACAATCGACATCGAGTCTGAGCGGGGACTGTCTGATCGAGCGCAAAGTGAGGA
>JBFICP010000301.1:0-3889 GCA_041581935.1 Gammaproteobacteria bacterium
GCTCTCAAATGCGCTGGAAGGCGCTGATTGGATAAAGCGGATAGGTGCCAGCGCGTAGCCGACTCACGCAAATCCACACACTCGCGGCGCCCATCGAGCGCGCAGTCAACCAACGCGATCAGCGCGACGGCATTGCCCGTTCGTGGCCGTTGTTGCTGGAGGCGGCGGGTGACATGGTCATCGATGGCCGACAGCAGGCGCGCGGTATGAGCCGTATCGGCCATCAGCACCATGTCTTCAACGGCTATGTTTGTAATCTCCGCGCGCGTGTGCCCGGCTTCGGGCGCAGACTCCCGATCGGCCAGATAATTGTAGAGCGATTTTGCGATTCTGCTCATCTGGATCAACGGCGATACGACCTGCGGGTTCAATGTCGCCGCTCGCCGAAATGCGTTGAAACGGATCGCGAGGTCCGCACTTGAGGGAATACTGTTGAACGCATAACCAATCGCCGCGCGATAGGATTGAGGATGGTAACGAACGAGAGTTTCCATCAACACCGCCGGATCGCGCCACGACGCGGCACGCAAGTATGTTACCGCCGCCAGTGCCGTCAACCACACGGCCATTGCGTACGGGATCACATGTCGAAGACGCCCCGCGCCGTTCCAAGCAACGCCCGCATAGTGGGCGAGCCCGATCCAGATAGCGACGCTCGGGACGTAATTGCGATGTTCGTGCACCAGCTCGAGAGGCAGGACGGTGGATTCGACGGCGTGCCCGACGAGAAACCAGGCGACGACGAACGCCCACGGTGCCCGACGGCGGGCACCCCATATGACGAGGCCGACTACGACGGCCCAGGCGATGACCGCGACCAGCGTCGTCCACGGAGCGAGAATGCCGGCGCTGGCAGCGATGTCGTCATGGTAAAGTCCGAATCGGCGAATATCGGGCAGCAGCAGCAGGCTCAGATAGAAAAAAAGCACGCGCGCCTGGCTCAGGAGGCGTTGCAGCGCGTCGAATTCCCGGAGCTCGTAGCTGGCGCCGCCCGGCGCTGCACCGGACGCGATGAACACGATTGCCGCTAATACCGGAAGAGCCAGACTGACTATGAAATAGACAAGCAGTTTCCGTCTGCACGGCGACGTGAGCGGACGCCTCTCGAACAGAAACACCTCCAGGATGGCGATGAATGCCGGCAGCAGGAGCGCATTCTGCTTGAAAAAGAATCCCACGCCCGTGCAAATTACGACGTTGACATAGATGAGCAACACGGAATATGGCCTTCCGCGCTCGAGCCGCAATCTCGCGATCACATACACGATCGCGCCAACCAGCACGCAGGTCGCTGCAAGGCTCGTCATCCTCTGAACCACGTACAGAACACTGGTGAGCTGAATCGGGTGCAGAACCCATATGGCGGCCGCGAAGCACGAAAGGACAGCAATCGCGGCGGGCGAACCTCCGCGGCTTGCGACGCCGTGCAATTCCCACCAGCGCGTCATGATCAACCTGGCAAGGACCAGCACTAGCAGCCCATTAATAATATGGATGACGAGATTGGTGAACTTGAATGCGAACGGGTTGAAATGCCCACCCGCGAAGTAGTAATTCAAGGCCAGAGAGATATATGACAGTGCGCGTTGCGGATAACTCGCCTGACCGGCGTAGGCGGCGCCGACGAGCTGTTCGGCGGTGATCGAGTCGATTCTGAGCGAATCGTTGCGCACGACGCGCTCAACGCTGTCAAAAACGAAAACACCGTTCAGCCCGGGAGCATAGACGAGAACGGCGACACCGGCGAGCGCAGCAAAGGCGAGTACGAACAGCAGGGACCGTGAAGTTTTCCCCATGCTTGCTTCAGCGCGGCGACGATCGCCGGGCACCGGCGCACGAAGCGGAGTTCACTCGAAATCGGGCTGGGCAAATCAAAGCGGCAGCTCGTCGCCGAGATCCAGTTCCGGCGCGCGCTCGAGCCTGCCGAGCGTGACGGCGACCTCACCGTGCCGCGGATGTGAACGTAACTCGTTCCAGGTGAGCTTGTTACGGCCGTGCATTCGCGCGAGGCGCGCCGATCGAAGCGCCGACTCGCCTCGTGGATGGTCATCCAGCACCGCTTCGGCCGCGGACCGATCGTTACACAACAGTATCATGTCGCATCCCGCTTCGAGAGCGACATTCGCCTGTTGCGTCGCGCCGCCCTCGAGAAGCGCGGCCGCCATACCGAGATCGTCGCTGAAAATGGCGCCGGTGAAGCCCAGCTCACCGCGCAGAATCTGCTTCAGCCATAGACGAGAGTAGCCCGCCGGCTTGCCATCCACTTTCGAGTACACCACGTGGGCTGCCATGATGGCCGGCAACCCGTAGTGAATCATGCGCTCGAAAACAAGCATGTCGGTGTCCCGTATGGTATCCAGGTCCCGAGAGTCCACCGGCAGCTCCAGGTGCGAATCCGCTTCGACGCTGCCATGACCGGGAAAGTGCTTTCCCACGGAACACATCCCACCGCTGCTCATTCCGCTGGTAAACGCGCGTGCAAGGATCGCCACGACCTCCGGCTCTCGGTGCAGGGCACGCGTTCCGACGACCCGGCTCTGCCGGGTGCCGAGGTCCAGGCACGGCGCGAAACTGAAGTCGACGCCGCAGGCTCGCAGCTCCGCCGCCATCAGCCAGCCGCAATCGCGGGCCAGATCGCGCGCCCGTTGGGGATTTTCGTCGTATAGGGTCCCGAAGTTCGCCGGCGCGGGCAGCGCCGTGAACTCGTTGCGAAATCGTTGCACCCGGCCACCTTCCTGGTCGACCGCAATCAGAAGGCGGGGCTCGCGCAATGCATGAATTTCCGCCGTAAGGGCGGCGAGCTGCGGCGGGTTCTCGAAGTTACGGTCGAACAGAATGACGCCGCCGGTGGCGGGGTGACAAAGCAGCTCGCGGTCCTCCGCCGCCAGGCGCGGACCGTCGATACCGAGCATGACCGGCCCTAACGCCATGAATGGGTCGGAGGCTGCGCGCTGCTGGCCCTGCGCCACATGGCGGCAAGTCTAGGCGCAGCATCGCGGGAAAGCCACGTGAGAGGCGCCGAGCTCATTCGCCGGGCCCTCAGGCTCCGGTCGTCTCCGCTTCCCTGCCCCGCACGTCCAGGCGATCCCGCAGCCGGTCGCCGAGCAGATTGACCGACATGACGACGGCGAGGAGTACCGCGGCCGGCCCTAGAACCAGATGCGGCGCCACCAGCATGTATCGCGTGCCTTCACGGATGATGCTGCCCCACGAAGCCGCCGGAGGCTGCACACCGAGACCGAGGAACGAGAGCCCCGCCTCGGCGATGATCACGCCGGCGACGGCGAACGTGCCTTCCACGATCAGCGGCGCGGTGATCAACGGCAGCACGTGCCGCCACAGAATGCGCGGCGCCCGGGCACCGAGCGCGATGGCCGCCAGCACGTGCTCGCGGTGCTTCACCGACAGTGCCTGGGCGCGGGCGAGGCGTGCGAATCCGACCCACCCGACCGCCGCCAAGGCAACGACCACGTTCTCGACCCCGGGCCCGAGAATACCAGCCAGGGCGATGGCGAGCAGGATGCCCGGAAATGCCAAAAACACATCGGTTATCCGCACGATGACGTGATCCCACACGCCCCCCAGCCAGGCGCTCACGATGCCGATGAAGGTGCCGATCACGAGCGACAACGCGACCACGGCCGATGCCACCATCAACGAGGTGCGCGCACCGGCCACCAGCCGCTCGAGCACCGGCCGCCCGAGCTCGTCGTAGCCGAGCCAGGCGTCGCGCGAGGGATCGGCGAGAATGTGAGCGAGTTCGATGCGATTCGGCGATGCCGGCAACAGCGGTCCCAGTGATGCGGCCAGGATCCAGAGGATCAGTATCGATGCCGGCAGCCACACGCGCATCAGGCATCTCCGTGAATACGTATGCGCGGATCCAGCC
>JBFICP010000302.1:0-3870 GCA_041581935.1 Gammaproteobacteria bacterium
AACGATCTCAGAGCCGGGCAGGTCGTGCTCGCATCTTCCGGCTCCGGCAAAGACCCGTACGAATGGCTGGTGCTCGGCGTGATGATCAATGTCGCGCTGCATCCGCCGAATCCCGAGCCGGAGGAGTTCGTGAGCGTCCATGCAAGCGGCGCACCGGATGTCACGGTGACCGAACTGTTCGAGGCCTTCACACGATACTTTCTGCACTGGATCAACCGCTGGGCCGAGGACGGATTCGCGCCCATCGCCAGGCAATGGCAGATTCGCGCCGACGGTCTTGGCGAGGAAATAGACCTACACGTCGGCGAGCGCAGGCTTCGAGGCACCTTCGTTGAAATCGATGAAGCGGGTAGACTGATTCTGTCGGTGCCTGGTGAGGGCGAACGCAGAATCAGCGTCAACGAGTACTTTGCTTTGGACAACCAATGAAAGCCGCAACCCGCCTGTCGCACTGCGACAAACACGGATGAGTCGCCGTGTACGGAGACAGTCACGAACAAGCCCCCGGAGTGTATGCCATCGACGATCAGGGCGGGCTCACATTGCTGCACGAGTATCAGGACGGCGAATATTCCCTGGAAGATTTGCTCGAGGAGTTCGGCTTCGGGCGCGCGGAAGAGGATTCCGACAACGGTGATGCCGTCATTGTGCTCGACTCCCGGGAAATAAGGGAGCTCAAGGTGAACGCCGATGCGTACAGCTTCGATTATGACGAAGGGTTCATCGAGATGTGTCTGGATATCGAGCGTTATGCCACGGGCGTGGAAGGCGATCGCGTGCGGCTGGTATCCATCGACTGAGCAACGCGCCATGAGCATCTTGCGGCACTTGAGCTCACCGATCCTGCTGTCACTGCTCGTCGCGGCACCCTCAGCCGCGCGCGACGCAACGCCGGAAATCGCCGATCGGGCATTGCTGATGGCCGCCGAGGCCGGGCGCACGGATCTGGTTGCCTTTGCGCTCGAGAACGGCGCGGATATCGAGGCGCGCGACAACCGCCCGCAGCGCGCGACAGCGCTTCATCTGGCGATCGAAGGCGGACACTATCCGGCGGTGCGCCTGTTGCTCCAACGCGGCGCAGATGCCAACTCCGTCAACGCGAATGGCCATACGCCGCTGATGGTGGCGGCGGATGCGCGCGACGATCCGCTCATGGGCGTCGAGCTGATCGGCGCTGGTGCCAACGTCAATGCCACCGCGACGGACGGACGAACCGCGCTCATGGCGGCGGCGGGCCGGGGTCACGAAAACTTCGTCGAACTGCTGCTGCTCAACAGAGCCGCGCCCGACGTGGTCGACGAGGCGGGACGAAGTGCATTGCTACTCGCCGCCGAGGACGGCTCGCTCGAGTCGGTCGAGGCGCTCCTCGGCGCCGGCGCCGACCCGAACCGACGCGCTGCAAACGGTGAGACCTGCCTCGGCCGGGCCGTCATCGGCGCGCACGCAGGGATCGTGGCGCGGCTGCTGGCGGCCGGCGCCGACGTCGAGGCGCCGGCCGCCAACGGCCAGACGCCGCTCATTATCGCGGTGCGCACCGGAAATCCCGCCACCGTGGAAGTTCTGCTCGAAGCGGGTGCCGACGTCAACGGCAAGGAGCGCGGCAATGGCAACACGGCGCTCATGTACGCTGCCAACAGCGGTTTTGCAGATCTGGTCGAAGCGCTGCTCACACGCGGCGCTGACGTGGGTGCCACAGCCAGGGACGGTTGGACGGCGATCCAGGCAGCCGAGATGGTCGGAGAGACGGCGATTGTGGAACGACTTCGCTCGGTGGCTCGCGGGGGCTGAGCAAAGACTAATTGGTCGGGAGCGCGCCGGATTGCAGCGCGTCCAGCATCCTGCGCCGCTGCTGCACCAGCACCTGATAGCATTTCAGCGCGCCCTGCTCCCAGGTGCTGGCGGGCGCGGCCAGGCGCGCGATTTGACCCTCGAAGTACCGGATGTCCTTGCGCAGCTGCGCCTCGCTGGGCCACTGCGGCGATAGCTCGCTCGACCCGTCTGATTGCCTCCGGTTTTCCGCCATGAACTGTTTCCCGATTTGAGCGTCAAGGGGACTTTGACACGGGGCGCGTCCGGGTTCTGTGCAATTAGTCACAACCCGAAAGGTCGGGGGGGGGCGGCTTCAGCGGCGCAGCTTGCGCTGCAGAGATCGCCGTTCGGACTGCGTCTCGTAGCGTATGCGCTCGCGGCGTTTGGTTGCGTAGGCGTCGATTCCCGGCGGACCGGCCATGCGCGGGCCGACGACGAGCACGCGACGATCCTGGCGCAGATGGACAATGCGCTGCTGGTCGCGCTCGAAATCCTGCTGGGCGAGGAGCCGCCGATGGGCCACCTCGTCGGCACCCTGCTCCACCGTGTCGATCACCACCATCGACTCGAGGCGCACCGACTCCGTGCGGTCACCGAGGTCCCTTTCTGCGGCACGGGACACACCGGCACCGGCGGCCACGTGTCCGGCCTCGAAACGCCGGCGGGCACGTTCCCGGACCTGCTCCAGCATCAGCTGAAAACGGCTTTGTTGCTGCTGCACGCGCAGCTGCTGGGCAAGGCCTGCGTCGTCGGCAAATGCCGACGGGCCCGATAGCCACACCGCCAGAGCCAGGGCATGGATCAGACGCACGCGGAACTTTGCCGGGTAATTTCCATTCATGTACAGTTTGCTCGCGGCCGCGGCGACCGCCGGTCGGGAAAGTCTGCCACACGTTCGCTCGCGCCGCAGCCGCCGGTGTCGGGAACCAGGAATAGACGATGAAAAGACGGGGTTTCGTGAAGCTTTGTGCCAGCGCCGCCGCTGCGGTCGGCGCCAACCCGCAGGTCCTGGCGCGACCCGCGGGAGCGTTCAAGGCTTACGAGCGCGTACGGTTGGTCGATCCAGAGGGTACACCGGTCACTGCCGATACGTTGAATATCGGGGAGAGCTACGTATTCAACTATCCCTACACGACGACCCCGTGCTTTCTTCTGAATCTCGGCAAGCCGACCTCGCGCAACGCCGCACTGACCACCGAGGCCGGAAAACGCTACGTGTGGGAAGGCGGGTGCGGGCCCGATCGCTCCGTCGTCGCCTTCTGCGCCATCTGCGCCCACAAGATGACGCATCCCGCCAAGGCGGTGAGCTTCATCAACTATCGCCACGAGACCGTGAGCTTTCGCAACTCCAGGAAGCGCACCGCCCAGCGCTCACAGGTGATTTACTGCTGCTCCGAAAAAAGCGTTTATGACCCTGCGGACGGAGCGCGCGTGCTCGGCGGTCCTGCCCCCCAGCCGCTGGCGGCGATTGCACTCGAGCACGACGAAGCTACCGGTCACATCCATGCGGTAGGCACCAGCGGTGGCGAGTTGTATCAGGAGTTCTTCGATACCTTCGGCTTTCGAATTGCGCTCGAGCACGAGACTTCGGATATCCGTAAGCCCGCGACGGGTGATGCCGAGGTCGTCAGCATGGCCGAGTATTCACGCTCACAGATGATGTGCTAGCCCGAGCGGGCGATGCCTACTGTGGGGCGGAATGCCCCAATATCGACGCCATGTCCTCGTGACCGGCGGCTACGGCCATCAGCGCCGGTGTCCTGCCCGCCCGGTCCCGTATCAAAGGGCTCGCGCCCGCCTCGAGCAGGGAGCGCGCCAGCCCTTCGTTGCCTTTGACCGCCGCCAGGTGTAGCGCCGTCGCGCCCTGGTCGTTCCTGGCGTCGAGATCGACATCGGGCTCACCGAGGAGCACCTCGACGATCGCGTCGCGCTCCTCGTACGCGGCGCGCATGAGCGGCGTCCAACCGTAGATGTCGCGCAGATTGGGATTGGCGCCGCTCGCGAGAAGCTGGCGGACCGCCGCTAGATGCCCCTTGACTGCCGCCACCATGAGCGCCGTCC
>JBFICP010000303.1:0-3838 GCA_041581935.1 Gammaproteobacteria bacterium
GAGACTCGCAACGGTGAAGGCCGCGACGACGATCGGGTATGACGCTCGAAGTGGACGTGCAGATTGCCAGCGAAGACGACGACCTACCTGACCCGGCGGAATTGCGCGCCTGGGCAGACGCCGCTGCCATGAATCTATGCGATGACGCAGAGATCACCATTCGAATTGTCGATGAGGCTGAGAGCGCGCGACTGAACGAAACCTACCGCGAGAAATCCGGCGCGACGAACGTTCTTTCGTTTCCGTTCGAAGCGCCCCCGGGGGTGACCCTGTCACTGCTCGGCGACATTGTCATTTGCGCGCCTGTCGTCAGGCGCGAGGCGCACGCGCAATCCAAGAGCTTGAGCGCCCACTGGGCGCATATGGTGGTGCATGGTGTGCTCCACCTGCTCGGCCACGATCATCAAACTCGTGCCGGTGCCGACGATATGGAGACAAAGGAAACGCGCATCCTCAGCGCTTTGGGTTTCGATAATCCCTATGATTCAAGGGGTCTCTCATGAACGCGGATCACGCCACTGACGGCAATGGCTCTGGAACTCCGTCCTGGCTAACACGACTGAACAAAGTGCTGAGCGGGGAACCGCAGGATCGCGAGCAGCTGATCGATGTGCTGCGCGACGCCGAGAAACGCAATCTTGTCGATGCGCAGGCGCTCGCCATGATTGAGGGAGTACTTCACGTTGGCGAGATGCAGGTTCGCGACATCATGGTTCCACGCGCGCAGATGGTTGTTGTCAATTCAGACAGCCATCCCGACGATTTCATAACATCGGTGACGACGTCTGGACACTCGCGATTTCCAGTCATCGGCGACAATCGCGATGAGGTCGAGGGCATACTTCTGGCAAAGGACCTGCTCGGATATTACGCGCGGGGTGAGAAACAGGAGTTCGACATGGACGATGCCATGCGCCCGGCAGTATTCATTCCCGAAAGCAAGCGATTGAACGTGCTATTGAGGGAATTCCGTGAAAATCGAAACCACATGGCGATAGTCGTCGACGAGTACGGCGGAGTCGCTGGCCTCGTCACCATCGAAGACGTTCTCGAGCAGATTGTCGGGGAGATCGATGACGAGCACGATACCGAGGAGAGCAGCTTCATTCGCCGTCACGGAAACGGGGAATTCACGGTAAAGGCCATCACCCCAATCGAAGATTTCAACGAGTACTTCAAGACGGACTTCAGTGACGAAGAATTCGACACCATCGGCGGCGTGGTGATCAAGGCATTCGGCCGTCTGCCGAGGCGCGACGAGACGACAGGCATCGGAGGCATCACTTTCAAAGTGTTGCGCGCCGACAAGCGTCGTGTGCACCTTCTGCGCGTGCTCTCGGTGGAGCGGACCGGCGCCTGATCCCAGGCGTGATTGAGTGCGCGCGAGCATGAGGCTGGACGGCCGGCTCGGTCTGCTCGCGCCGGCGATCGCGGGGCTCGCGCTGCCGCTTTCCTTCTCGCCCTTTGAGCTCTTTTTCGTGGCACCGCTCTCGATCGGCGTGCTGTTTTTCGTGTGGACGCAGGTGCCGCCACGTCGGGCGTTGCTCTGCGGATGGATCTACGGGCTTGCCGCCTACGCGTTCGGCGTGTTCTGGATTCACGAAAGCTTTCAGTTCAACCACATCGCCATTGGCTGGGCGGTGCTGCTCACGGGTTTGCTGGTCATGTTTCTCGCGCTGTACCCGGCGACGGTCGGGTACGCCGTGCGTCGCCTCGCTGGCGCCGACGAACGCCGCCAGCTGCTGTTGCTCATGCCTGCAGCCTGGGTGCTGGCGGAGTGGATTCGCGGTTGGTTTTTCACCGGTTTCACCTGGCTGCAGCTCGGCTACAGTCAAGTCGGCTCGCCACTCCAGGGGCTGCTGCCGGTGGGTGGTGTCTACGCGGCGAGCTGGGCGGTCGCCCTGAGCGCCGCGCTGCTCGTGCTCCTCGTGCGCGAGCACGGCACCCGACGCTGGCTCTGGCTTTCGGCTCTCGCCGTTATCTGGGCGGGGGGCGGGCTGCTCGGGTTGATCACATGGACGGCACCCGCGGGCAACGCACTCGAGGTAGCGCTCGTTCAGGGTAATCTCGCGCAGGACCGGAAATGGCTCCCGGAGATGCGACAACCGACGCTCGAGCGTTACCTGACGCTGACCCGTGGGCACTGGGATGCGGATCTGATTGTCTGGCCGGAGAGCGCGCTACCCGGATTGCGCGACAGCTTCGACGCATACGTCGAGCGACTTGCGACCGAGGCGAAGGCGAACGACAGCTACGTCGTGTTCGGCGTACCGGTGCTCGATCGCCAGACGCTGGAGCTCTACAACAGCGTATTCGTAGTCGGTGGCCGCGAGATGGCTTATCACAAGCGCCATCTCGTGCCATTCGGCGAATATCTGCCCCTGGATGCGATCATTCGACCCGTGACCGAGGTGCTCGGTCTTCCGGTCGCCGATTTCACGCGCGGCCCGCGCGAGCAGGAACTACTCGAGGCGGCCGGTTATCGTCTCGGGGTTTCCGTGTGCTACGAGATCGCATTCGGTAACGAGATCCTGGAATCACTTCCCGATGCTGCCGTGCTCGTGACGATCAGCAACGATGCCTGGTTCGGCACCAGCATCGGTCCACACCAGCACATGCAGATGGCCCGCGCGCGTGCCATCGAAACCGGACGCTTCCTGCTGCGAGCGACCAACACCGGCATCACGGCCATCGTGGGCCCCGACGGCGTCGTCGAGGGACGCGTTCCGCAATTCGAGGTGCAGGTTCTCGAAGGCAAAATTCTCCCTATGGCGGGCATGACACCGTACGCGCGCTTCGGCGACGTCGCCGTCATTGCCCTGGTCGCACTGGTGCTCGCCGGCGCCCTGGTGCTCGGTGCGCGGCGCTCTGCACGCAGTAAACGCGACTGACGGGTGCGGCGCACGGCGGTATGTCCGGTACTACGGGTAAGGGCGTCCCCTCCGGCGCGCGCCTTTCCGATAAAAACCCATGCGGTCTCGGCTCCCACAACCCGGGGCGCGTCGGGGGAGTAAACTACACGAGACAGGCGATCGGTCACGTGACAAGCCGGGAGACGAACGAATGACGCGCTGGTTGACATTACTCCAGGTCACGGCCATCGCCGTGTCCCTGGCTGCATGCACGGCGCCTCTCACCCCGACCGATTGGGCCAACGATGCGGAGCCGCCGAGCATCGTCTGGTGCCGGGCTCTGTACCGTGACCTGGACGCCGCGGTGCGAACTGCCGGAGTCGGGGATGCTCAATCCGCGCGGATTACCGGCTATCCGTATCTGCGCGTCGATCGGTTCCTGGCCGCCGAGGCGATCAAGCCCGATGCCGACAGCGACGACTTCGAAGCCTGGGTCGAGCTCATGCGGGCTCTCGATCTCGAGGCGCGCGGCTACGAGCTGAAAAACCTTCCCGGAGATTTGAAAAGCCGATTCGGCGCAGGTATCGAAGAGCGACTCGACGCCTGTGCCGCGATACTGAGCCGTGCGGATTTGAGCTCGACGGATGCCCGCGCGCGGCTGCTCGAGGTGGTGCGGGTCGACGATGACTACAGCGTCGCCAAGCGGGTCATCGGACTCTATCCGTTCACGTCGTTGCCCTTCATCGCCGGGGTCAGAAATCTTCACGGCGGTATCCAGGCGGATTTTTCGACGTCGCTCGTGTCGCTTCCGGTCGCCGGACGCCTGACGCGTTATCTGCCGGCGCCGAAAGGCATGCGCCTGTCGGCGGAATCGGTGAGCAGGATGCTGCAATCCGCAAGCCGCGCGCCTTTGGGGATCCCGAATCTTTCCCCGGACGATCGGCGCGCCTTGTTCGAGACATTCGCCCCCGTGTACGAGATTGACA
>JBFICP010000304.1:0-3824 GCA_041581935.1 Gammaproteobacteria bacterium
TCGCCAATATCTGGTTGTTCTTCTATACGCCCGATATCGGTCTCATCGATCAGGTTGTCGCACAGTTCGGAGGACCCAGCCACAACTGGCTGGGCGATCCGGATACCGTGCTCGGATGCATCATCGTCATGACCATCTGGAAGGAGGCGGGGTTTTTCATGATTTTCTATCTGGCGGCGCTGCAGTCGTTGCCGCCGGAGCTCGAGGAGGCCGCGCAGCTCGAAGGTGCGAGCCGCTGGTATTTTTTCCGGCGGGTGACCTTTCCGCTCTTGATGCCGACCACGCTGTTCGTATTGATCAATGCCGTCATAAACTCTTTCAAGCTCGTTGATCAGCTGTTCATTCTCACTAAGGGCGGGCCTGACAATGCGAGCTCGCTGCTGCTCTACTACATCTACGAGGTAGCGTTCAGCTTCTTCGATGAATCCTACGCAGCCACCCTCACGGTGGTGCTGCTCGGCGTGCTCGCCATCATCTCGATTGGCCAGTTTCTCCTTCTCGACAAGCGGATCCACTACCGATGACCATGCATGTCCAGAAAGGCGTCATGTATTGGGTCGAGATCGGAGCCGCCTGGCTGCTCGCTTTTATCTGGGTGCTGCCATTGATTTACGCATTCTGGAGTGCGTTTCACCCCACGGAATATGCAGTTCGCTTCGAGCTGCTCGCTCCGCTGACACTTGCGAACTTCGAGGAGGCCTGGAGCCAGGCGCCGTTCGCCCGCTACTACCTCAACACCTTTATTCTGGTGACGTTGGTTCTGGCTGCGCAATTCGTGCTCTGCACGCTGGCAGCGTACGCATTCTCCCGTTTCGAGTTCGCCGGGCGCGAGGTCGCGTTTGCGCTGGTGCTCGTGCAACTGATGATAATGCCCGAGGTATTGATCGTCGAGAACTACAGCACGATGAGCAAGCTCGACCTCGTCGACACGATCACCGGAATCGGACTGCCGTATATGGCAAGCGCGTTCGGAATCTTCTTACTTCGACAGACATTCAAGACGGTCCCGAGGGAGCTCGAGGAGGCCGCCCGAATAGAAGGTTGCTCGATGATGCAGGTCTTGTGGAAAGTCTACATTCCGCTCGCGCGCCCGACCTACCTGGCCTATGGGCTCGTATCGGTCAGCTACCACTGGAACAACTTTCTCTGGCCGCTCATCATTACCAATTCGGTCGAGACACGGCCGCTGACGGTCGGGCTCGCCATCTTCGGCGCGCCGGAATCCGGTGTCGAGTGGTCGATCATCACCGCCGCCACGTTGCTGGCGGTTGCACCGTTGCTGATCGCCTTCCTGCTCTTTCAGCGACAGTTCGTGCAATCGTTTATGCACGCAGGGATCAAGTAACGGAAATCCAATAATCGCGCCGGGATCTCGCACCTGGCGGCCGGTCGGGACGCGCTGATTCAGCTGCAGAGCCCGGGACGACACGGGGCAAAGGGCGCGGTCGGGCGGCAGCTACGAGGACACTTAGGCCGGTTTGACGCCCGAATTCGCCACGATTGGCCGCAACCCTGGCCACTGCAGGGGGCGAAACTTTCACCGATTGTGGCCGATACATTCAGCAGGAAGTCGAATCTCTCCGACCGTGCCGACCCGCTTAAGATGACATTGACGGTCTGCCGCAACCGACCGAGTCGCGGTATCGGGTCGCACGAGTATCGCCCGCTCCCGTGGTGGCGAGACTCGGGATCAAACGATTCGTTCATTTAACAACCTGCGGCACATTGACCTTCCCGCACGCAAACACGAATCACAGAAGCAGGTACACGCTCATGCATGGCTACTGGCTCCGAATGTTCGGTCTCGTCGCTCTTGCCGCCCTTACCGCAGGCGCCCGAGCGGCCACCGACTCGGCTGATTTCAACGCCGTTCGCGAGCCCTTGCGGGTCGTTCGAGTGACACCTGCCGGCGATGACGTTCCGGCCGGGCGTCAGATCGTCATCCAGTTCAACCGCCCCGTGGTACCCGTCGGGCGCATGGAGCGCGAGGGCAGCGAGATCCCCGTCACCATCACGCCGGCCCTGAGCTGCGAGTGGCGCTGGCTCAACACGAGCGCGCTCGCCTGCCAGCTCGATGAGAAGAATGCCCTTCGGCAGGCGACGCGGTATCGGATCGCTGTCCGCCCCGGCATCACGGCGGAGGACGGCGCCGGTATCGACACGGTCTTCGAGCACACCTTTGTCACCCTGCGACCGGCGGTGCGCTTTGTGAGGTTCAAGACCTGGCGCGCACCCGGAATGCCGGTGATGCGTCTGCTCATGAACGTCGAGGTGGATGCCGCGTCGGTCGAGGAGCACGTGCGGCTCGAGGTAGTGGCGACGGGTGAGACCGTCCCCGTGAAGGCGAGTGTCGATGCCGAAGGCCGCAACGTTCCACGCAGGCTCCCCCTTCCCGGCGAGAAAGCCTCCATCGTCACGGCGGATAACGTTCAGCAGAACGTGGACGACACGGATGCGCCCGCGCAGCGCGTCTGGCTCATCGAGCCCGTCGATGAGCTGCCCGCCGACGCGCAGGTGGCGGTGCGCGTGCGCCCGGGATTGAGAACGCCCGCGGGCCCGGAACCCGGCGCCCAGGACAAGCGCGTGCTCGAGTTCCACACGTTTCCCGAGTTCCGCTTTCTGGGCGTGCGCTGCAGGGATCTCGACGGCGAGCGCCTGAGCGTCGCGCCGCAGGCGGATCCGGACACCGCCCCTCGGTGCAACCCGCTCGCGAGCATCGGGCTCGCGTTCAGCGCACCGGTGATCACCGACGAAGTGCGCGATCACGTGGCGATCACGCCGGATCTCGCCGGCGGGCGTGAGGATTACGATCCGTGGGCGAACTACCGCGGGTATTCGCGCCTCAAGCAGCCGCATCGCAAAGACCGCGAGTACCTCGTCTGGCTGCCGGAGGTGTTGAAAGCGTTCGAAAGCTATCGGCTGGAGAGCGCCGAGGAGCTACGCGACGAGTTCGGCCGCTCGCTCGAAGAGCCCCTGGCCATGGTGTTGCAGACCGATCACCGGGCGCCCGAGTACCGCCTCACGCATCCCGTGGCGGTGCTCGAGAAGGGCGTCGAGACCGACGTTCCGGTGGTGGTGACCAATCTGCAACGCCTGGACCTTCGCTACCGACACCTGACCCGCGACTCACGCGCACGGGATCGGCGCACGCAAATCAAGCTGTCGGAGGAAGAGGACATTGCCTATTCCCATCCGCTCGGGGTGCGCACGCTCCTCGACGGCGGCTCCGGTGCCCTGTTCGCGTCCGTCGGCTCGCATCCCCGCGTGCGCGCCGGGCACGAGGGCCCGAGGGCGTTCTTCGCTCAGGTAACACCGTTCAGCGTGCACGCCAAGGTGGGTCACTACAACACCACCGTGTGGGTGACGGATTTCGCCACCGGCAAGCCCGTCAGCGGTGCAACGGTCAAAATTCATCTCGATCGCTACAGCGATCTTACGCCGAGCCCCGGCGTTCTCGCTTCGGGGATCACCGACGAGCACGGTATCGCGATCCTGGCAGGCGCCGAGACCATCGACCGGGACGCGAAACTGATCGGCGTGGCCACCTGGCGCTGGTCGACCGAGATGCTCGTGGTACGCGTCGACAAGGGTGACGACATGGCGTTGTTGCCGCTCGACTCGCGATTCCAGGCGAGAGGGCAGATCTGGTCGCACATGCGGCCGCGACACGGCCATGTCAAAGCGTGGGGCCTCACCGCGCAGGGCATCTACAAGGCCGGCGACACGATCGAGTACAAGCTCTATGTGCGCAACGAGAGCAACGATACCCTGACCGCCGCGCCCCGCGGGCGCTACACGCTCGCCATCATCGATCCCAAGGGCAA
>JBFICP010000305.1:0-3818 GCA_041581935.1 Gammaproteobacteria bacterium
GAAGTAGATCAGGCGGTTGGATGTGAAGTCCGGATGCAGGGTCACGTCGAGCAGTCCGCCCTGGCCCACGGTGGCGATGGGAGGCAGGCCTCTAACACCCCGTGGTGTGAGCGTGCGTGCATCGACGCGCAGCAAGCGGCCTGGACGCTCGGTAATCAGCATGTCCCCGTCCGGGAGAAACGCGAGTCCCCAGGGGTGTTCGAGCCCTCGGACCAAGGTAACGACACGGAAACGTTCGCGCTCGCTGTCGAATACCGCGTCTTCCGCAGCCTGCGCATTCACGGCCACGCCGACAGCGGCGAAAACGACGAGGGCACGCATTCGCGCTGATAGCATCACGGCTGTCGAATGTCGCCGTCTCACGAGCGCAGGTAGGAGGCGCCGTTGACGTCGACGATGCAGCCGGTCATGAAATCCGGTGCCTCGGTGGCGAGTAGCACCACCGCCCGTGCGACCTCTTCGGGTTGCGCGACACGGTTCAAAGGACTTTGCGCGCGAATGGCGTCGCCTTCCGGTCCGGCGAGCCGCGCAGCCGCCAGATCGGTCTGCACGAATCCGGGAGCGACGGTGTATACAAACACGCCGTGAGGCGCGAGCGCCTGTGCCAGCGACTGACCCATGGCATTGAGTCCGGCCTTGCTGGCGCCGTACGCCGGCTGCTTCGGTTCGCCGCGAAATGCGCCCCGCGATGACACGTTGACGATGCGTCCGCCGCCGTTGCGCATCATGAATCGCGCCGCGCAAAAGCTTACGTTGGCCGGCCCCTGCAGATTGGTCGCCAGGATTTGTCGCCACGCGTCCTGCCATTCGGCGTAGCTGATTTCTTCGACGAGGTGGTGCATGCCGATGCCTGCGTTGTTCACGACAACGTCGAGCCCGCCCATGCGGCTCGTGGCCTGGTCCACCAGCGAGGCCACCTGGTCGGGCTCCGAGACGTCCGCCGCGATGGCGCAGTGTCCGTCGCCGCTGAGGCTCGACAGCGTTTCTGCGGCCGCATCCGAGTCCTGCCGGTAGTGAACGACTACCCGCGCACCGCTATCCGCGAACAGGCGTGCCGCGGCACGGCCGATACCGCGCGAAGCGCCCGTGACCAGGACGACTTTGTCCGACGCCCTCATGAATCCGTCGCTCGGCGGGTGCCGCTCGACATTTTCCAACGGCCTCCCGATGCGACCCGGTCCGCTGAGAAACGCGGGCTAAAGGGCACGGCTGATGACCATGCGTTGCACGTCGCTGGTTCCTTCGTAGATCTGACACACGCGCACGTCCCGGTATATTCGCTCCACGGGAAAATCCGCGAGGTAACCATAACCTCCGTGGATCTGAATGGCGTCGGAGCACACTCTTTCGGCCATTTCGGATGCGAACAGCTTGGCCATAGACGCTTCCTTGATGCACGGCCGACCGGCGTCTTTGAGCTGCGCCGCTGCGTGAACGAGACCGCGTGCCGCCTCGATGCGGGTCGCCATGTCGGCGAGCCGGAAGGCAACCGCCTGGTGCTTTATTATCGGTTCACCGAAGGTTTCACGCTCGCGGGCATAATCGAGGCCCGCCTGATAGGCGGCTCGCGCCATTCCGACGGCCTGGGCAGCGATTCCGATGCGGCCGGATTCGAGATTGGCGAGCGCAATCCGGTATCCCTGTCCTTCATCGCCGAGCAGCAGGTCGGGCGTGAGTTCGACGTCCTCGAGAGCAATCTGACAGGTATCGGAGCTGCGCTGCCCGAGCTTTTTTTCGACACCGGCCACGCGATAGCCCCCGGATTCGGTCGGGACCAGAAAAGCGCTGATTCCGTGCTTGCCCGCGTTCGCATCGGTGACTGCGAACACCATGGCGACGTCGGCGATGGACCCGGAAGTGACAAACTGCTTGGTGCCGTTGAGCACGAACTTGTTACCACGGCGCTCGGCTCGGGTACGCAGATTGGAAGCGTCGGAGCCCGCCTGGGGCTCCGTGAGACAGAATGCGCCGAGCATTCGTCCCTGCGCCAGCGGCTCGAGGAAGCGCTGCCTCTGCGCATCGGAGCCGAAGCTTTGAATCGCCGCGCACACCGGCGTGTTGTTGACGTTCATGATGGTCGAGACACCGCCGTCGCCGGCGGCGATCTCCTCGACGGCGAGCACGTAGGAGAGAAAATCGGTGCCGGCCCCGCCCCAGCGCTCCGGCACGGTCATGCCGAGCAACCCCAGGGTTCCCATCTCGGCAACGACCTCGCGCGGGACGCGCGCTTCGACGTCCCACTTGGCGGCGTTGGGCGCGAGACGCGACGCCGCGAAGTCCCGCGCCATGTCGCGAACCATGCATTGCTCTTCGCTGAGAATCACTGCGTCGTCACGGTGCGTATCGCAAAACGATCCGAAGAGCCCGTTAGTGTGGCAGTGACAATGAATCGGCGCCAGCCCCGGGGTTGCGCGCAGGATCTCACCGGAGCGGGTGGCTGGCCCCCCGCTCCGGTGCCGTCACCGGCTCAGAATACCGCGCGACGCGCTTCCGTCACCGGGAGCAGTTGTCGCAGCTTCTCCACGCCCTCGCGCATCTCGGCCTCCGGCACCGCGGCATAGCCGAGCAACAGTCCGGGCTGGGGGCATTCGCGCAGATAGTAGGTGGACAGTGCGGCGAGACTGATACCGACTTCGTCTGCACGCCGCGCGATATCCCTGTCGTCGACGGACTGGGGAAGGTACGCGGCAATCTGCATGCCGGCATCGGCGGGACCGAGCTCCAGCACGTGCCCGAGGTGCTCGTTCAACAATGTCGTGAACCGCTGCAGACGATCGGCATACAGCCCGCGCATGCGCCGCAGGTGAGACGCGTAGTGGCCTTCGTCGATGAAGTCCGCGACCGCGGCCTGAATCGCCGAGGGCGCATCCTGACCGGTGTGGCGCAGACCACGGCGGAATACCTGAACGAGGCCGCGGGGCACGACGAGGTATGCGAGTCGCAGAGCCGGGAACATGGTCTTGGAGAATGTGCCGACGTAGATGACGCGCTCCGCGGTATCGAGGCCCTGCAGCGCGGATAGCGGGCGGCCGCGGTAGCGGTATTCGCTATCGTAGTCATCTTCCACGACCCACGAGTTGGCGCGCTGTGCCCATTCGAGCAGGCGAAGACGGCGTTGCAGGCTCATGGTCGTTCCCAGAGGGTACTGATACGACGGCGTCACATAGGCGAGCCGCGCGCGCGGTGCGGCGCGCTCCCCGGCGCCCACGTCGAGTCCTTCGTCGTCCACGGGAACGGCGTGCAGGCGTGCGCCCGCGCCCAACAGCGCGCTGCGCGCACCCGGATAGCCGGGTTCCTCCATCCAGGCGATGTCACCCGGATCGAGGAGCATGCGTGCGACGAGATCGAGACCGGCCTGGGCGCCACCGACGACGATCACCTGCTCGGCCGAGCAGTTCACACCGCGCGCCGCGCCCAGGTAGTCGGCGATGGCGTTGCGCAGCGCTTCCTGGCCGCCGCTCTGCGCATAGCCGAGGGAGCCGGCCGAGGGCTTACGGCTGTGGCGCACCAGCAACCGCGACCAGGTGCTGAATGGAAATTCATCGAAGGCCGGTAATCCCGGTTGAAACGCCCGTTGCTCGGGATCCGGGATGCTGCGCACGGTTCCGGCGAGCACCCTGCCGCGGGCCGAGAGTGACAACTCCGTGGGTCCCACCGTCGTGCTGTCAGCCGGCGCCGCGGCGATGTTGAGAAGCATGTCCGGAGCGATGGCGGTGACCGTCGTTCCCGAGCCGACGCGTGCTTGAAGGTAGCCTTCGGCAACGAGTTGCTCGAACGCCGCCATGACGGTGTTGCGGGCAACGCCCAGATCGGATGCC
>JBFICP010000306.1:0-3812 GCA_041581935.1 Gammaproteobacteria bacterium
CTCCGATCGCCTGCCGGAGGCGGCCGATGTCGTCGTCGTCGGCGCCGGTATTGTCGGAACGTCGGCGGCTTATTTTCTGGCGGAGCGTGGTGCCAAGGTGCTCCTATGTGAGAAGGGGCGCGTAGCGGGCGAGCAGTCGAGCCGAAACTGGGGCTGGGTGCGTCAGCAGGGGCGGGATTGGGCCGAGCTTCCGATCATGATGGAATCGAATCGGATTTGGCGCGAGCTGGCCACCAGGACCGGAGAGAAAGATCTGACGTTCACCCAGTCGGGCTGCATTTACCTGGCGGAAGGCGAAACCCAGATGGCCAAGTACGAAAGCTGGCACGCGATGGCGAAACAGCACCAGCTTGATACGCGGCTGTTGACCACCGACGAAGCGTCGGCGCTCGCGCCGGGAATCAACGGCGCGTGGACGGGCGGCATGCTGACCGCGAGCGATGGTCGCGCGGAGCCCTTCGTGGCCGTGCCCGCCCTTGCCAGGGCGGCGGGAAAGCTCGGCGCGCTGATCGTCGAGAACTGCGCGGTGCGAACCGTCGAGTCTCAGTCGGGCGAGGTAACCGCCGCGCTAACCGAGCACGGTCGGGTGAGAACCGGTTGCGTGCTGCTCGCAGGCGGTGCCTGGTCGACCTCTTTCGCGTCCAATATCGGACTCGACCTACCGCAGCTCGCGGTCCGATCCACCGCCGGGCGCACCCACGCGGGGCCCGGCAGGGTGCTACCGAACATCTCCGTCGCCGGTTTCGGCATACGCAGCCGGGACGACGGCGGCTACACGGTCGCTACCGGCGACCTCGCGGAGCACTACCTCTCGCCGAATTCGTTCAAGTACTTTCGAAAATTCCTCAAGCTCGTGAAGGTGGCGGCCAAGGATGTGCGTTTGAAGCCCGCGTCACCCGCCGGCTATCCCGGTGCCTGGGGATCGAATCGCCGCTGGTCCGGCGACGAGGTGAGTCCCTTCGAACGCACCCGCGTGCTCAATCCACCTCCTTCGGAAGTGGTGCGGCGTCGATTGCAACGCCGACTGCCGGAACGGGCCCCCTGGCTCGCGGGCGTCGGAATCGCGGAGATGTGGGCCGGCATGATCGACGTCACACCGGATGCCGTGCCCTACGTCTGCGAGGCGCCGTCACTACGCGGGCTGTTTATCGGGACGGGACTGAGCGGCCACGGATTCGGCATCGGCCCCGGCGTGGGGCGCATTCTGGCGGACCTGATCCAGGGCCGGCCACCGGGACACGACATTTCGCGCTTTCGCTTCGAACGGTTCAGCGACGGCAGCGCCATCGTGCCGGGACCGTACTAGCGTCTCAACACCCGAGGGCGGCCCGGCGACGGGCGAGGCTTACCTCCGGCCAGACTGCGTTGCGATCGTAGTACGCTTCGAAGGCGGGAACGTCTCCCGGAAGCATCAACCAGGGTTGCTTCGACGCCGTGAAAATGTGCACGTCCGGCCGCAGGCGGTCCGGCTCGTCGAGCGTTCCGACGCGTACGAACCGAATGGCCTCACCCGAGCCCGCATAGTTGCTCCAAAGCGCCACCCGGCAGCCAGGGCACCGGCTGATCTTCTGCCCGCGACCGCTCTCCGACGGCGTAACCACCACCTCGGGGTTTCCGCTGAGCAGCACGACGCGGTCGGCCTCGATAAGCGCGTTGAGAGCAAACGATGCACCGCTCTCACGCTGACACCATCGGCAGTGGCAGCAGTGGACGAACATTGGCCGTTGCGTCATCCGATAGCGCACGCTTTTGCACGTGCAGCCGCCTTCGGCCGAAAACGATTTGCCGTCTTTCACTGTTGCTGCTCGACATAGAGTGCGGCGAACGCAGCGGGAATGATACATTCCGCAGTCTCATGGCATCCACATCAGAGCGAAGCGCTTCGGCTCGAGACGAGCTCGGAAGCCTGGGAACGCTGCGCCGGTTCCTGCCCTACCTCTGGCCCGAAGGCGAGTGGGATCTGCGCGTGCGCGTCGTTCTCGCCGTCACCAGTCTGATAGCGGCCAAGGTGGCGGTCGTCTATGTGCCGATTTTCTATCGTGATGCCATCGACGCGCTCGACATGTCTCAGAACTCGGCCGCCCTGACCCTGCCGTTAGGAATCATTCTGGCCTACGGCGCGGCCCGGGTGCTGTCTCTCGCGTTCGGCGAGCTTCGCGACGCCCTATTCGCCAAAGTGGGACAGCGCGCCATCCGCACCATTGCCCTGCAGGTCTTCCGACATCTGCATGCATTGTCGCTCGGATATCACCTGTCGCGCCAAACTGGCGGACTCTCGCGCTCGATCGAGCGCGGCACCAAGGCCATCGAGACCCTGCTTCGTTTCAGCCTGTTCAGCATCGTGCCGACGGTGCTCGAGGTGTTGCTGGTGTTCGTCATCCTGTGGCGGGCACTCGACGCCTGGGTGGCGCTCGTGACCATCGCGACCGTGGTGATCTATATCACCTACACGATGCTGGTCACGGAATGGCGAATCAAATTCCGTCGCGCCATGAACGAAGAGGACAGCCGTGCCAACACGCGGGCCATCGACAGTCTTCTCAACTACGAGACCGTCAAGTATTTCGGTAACGAGGATCACGAAGCGAGGCGATTCGATGCCGCCATGCGTGGCTACGAGACGGCTTCGATTCGAAGTCAAACCTCTCTCGCGCTGCTCAACGTGGGCCAGGCGATAATCATCTCCGTGGGTCTATCGGCGGTAATGCTGATGACGGCGAGTGGAATCATTACCGGGGCACTCAGCATCGGCACGTTCGTCATGGCAAACACGTACCTCATGCAGCTTTATCAGCCGCTCGGATTCTTCGGCTTCGTGTATCGCGAAATCAAGCAATCGCTGATCGACATGGAGAGGATGTTCGATCTGTTGAACGAAGATCCCCAGGTGGCGGACTCGAGCTGCGCGAAGCCGCTGACTCCGAACGGCGGCGAAGTCAGCTTCGAGAACGTGCATTTCGCATACGACGGCCGCCGACCGATTCTCAAAGGCGTATCGTTCAAAGTTCCCGCTGGTAAGACCGTCGCAGTGGTCGGGCCATCCGGCTCGGGAAAATCCACCATCGGCCGGTTGCTGTACAGATTCTATGATGTCAGCGACGGTTCTATCCGCATCGACGGCCAGAACGTCCGTGAAGTCACCCAGGATTCCCTGCGTGCCTGCATCGGCGTGGTTCCGCAGGACACGGTGCTCTTCAACGAGACCATCTACTACAACATCGCCTACGGAAAGCCGGGGGTGACGCCGGCCGAGGTCGAAAACGCCGCCAGGACCGCCCATGTGCACGATTTCATCATGGCGATGCCCGACGGCTACGAGACCATCGTCGGCGAACGCGGACTCAAGCTCTCGGGCGGCGAGAAGCAGCGCGTCGCGATTGCGCGCACCGTGATCAAGGATCCCGCGATACTGCTGCTGGACGAGGCGACATCGGCACTCGATTCCCACACCGAGCAGGAGATCCAGCGCAATCTCCGGGAGATCTCCCGTGGCAGGACGACGCTGTGCATTGCCCATCGACTCTCGACGGTGGTGGACGCCGACGAGATTCTCGTTCTCGACGACGGTTCGATTGTCGAGCGGGGTCGCCATGCCGCGCTCCTTGCCATGGACGGCCGTTACGCGCAAATGTGGCGCCGTCAGCAGGAGTCCCGCGAGCACGGCGACGACGATTTGTCCGAAGGTGCGCTGGTAACCTGAAGCGCAAAAGCCTGGAGCACGCGTTGCCGTTCTTCGAAGTCGACACGGGTCGGATTTACTACGAGGAGCACGGCCAGGGCGACCCGTCCCTGGTGCTCGTGCACGGACTCGC
>JBFICP010000307.1:0-3794 GCA_041581935.1 Gammaproteobacteria bacterium
CGAGCTGATTCTCGAGTACGCGAAAAAACACTCCATCGACCTCATCGTCATGGCGGCCCATCGTCCCGACTTGAAGACTTTCCTGCTGGGTCCGAACGCGGAGCGGGTCGCGCGGCACACCACCGCGTCGGTGCTGGTGGTACGGGACTAGAGCCGTATACGACAATGATCAAACATAAGGGAGTGACCCCGCCGGGAATCACTTCTCCAGGAGATCAGGTTATGTCCCACGTATTTCACCGCCATACTCGTATGAATCCGCCCTACGCGGCGGGGGGAGACGGGCCCTACGTCATCGACGCGGACGGCCGTCGATATCTCGATGCCTCGGGCGGCGCGGCGGTGTCGTGCCTCGGTCACCACCATCCTGTCGTGATCGACGCGATCAAAGAGCAGCTGGACCGCATCCCCTACGCCCATACGGCGTTCTTCACCACCGAGCCCGCCGAGAAGCTCGCCGACGTGCTCGTCGAGCAGGCGCCGGGCGACCTCGACAGGGTGTACTTCGTCTCCGGCGGATCGGAGGCGGTAGAGGCGTGCCTGAAGATCGCCCGCCAGTACTTCGACGAGCAAGGCCAGCGTCAGCGCCGCTACTTCATCGCACGGCTGCAGAGCTATCACGGAAACACGCTCGGGGCGCTGTCGGTCGGCGGCAACATGTGGCGCCGACGCCAGTTCGAGCCGCTGCTCATCGAAGCGCACCATATTTCGCCGTGCTATGCCTACCGGGGCAAGCGGGACGACGAGACGGAGGAGGCCTACGGTCAGCGGGTTGCGAACGAGCTCGAGACCAAGCTCCAGGTGCTCGGTCCGGAGAACGTCATCGCCTTCATCTGCGAGCCCGTGGTCGGTGCCACCGCCGGGGCGGTTCCGGCCGTGCCGGGATACCTCAAGAGAATCCGGGAGATCTGCGATGAGCACGGCATCCTCTTGATTCTCGACGAGGTCATGTGCGGCATGGGCCGTACCGGAAAAATGTTCGCCTGCGAGGACGACGGTGTCGCGCCCGACCTGATGGCGATCGCGAAGGGTCTCGGGGCAGGCTACCAGCCTATCGGGGCGATGATGGTATCGAAGAAGATCTACGACGTGATCGCCAACGGATCCGGATTCTTCCAGCACGGTCACACGTACATGGGACATCCTTCCGCTTGCGCGGCGGGGCTCGCGGTGCAGAAGGTCGTTCGCGACGAGAACCTGCTCGAAAATGTTCAACGTCAGGGCGAGAGCCTCGATGAGGCGTTGCACGAGCGGTTCGGAAATCATCCCCATGTCGGCGATATTCGCGGGCGCGGGCTGTTCCGGGGCGTGGAGCTGGTCGCCGATCGCACCACCAAGGCGACCTTCGAGCCCGGGCTGCAGCTGCACAATCGGATCAAGGCGGAGGCGATGTCGCGCGGGCTCATGTGCTACCCGATGGGTGGCACCATCGACGGTGTGCACGGCAACCACATTCTGCTCGCGCCTCCATTCATCATCGACGGGAATCACGTCGAGGAGCTGGTCGACAAGCTGGGATCGGCCGTGGACGCGGCCATCGGGGAAGTACAGGGATAGGCGCCCCGGATCCGCTCCGGTTGAAGGAGGTCGGATGAACCGACCACGAATCGGTCTGGTGCACGCGCTGCACGCCTCGATTGCACCCATCGAGGCGGCATTCTCGCGACTCTGGCCCGAAGCCGAGACGGTGAGTCTCTACGATCAATCCCTGTACGCCGACTTCAACAAGGCCGGCGGCGTGACACCGGAAGTTTCCCGGCGGATCGAGTCCCTGCTTCGATTCAGCGCCGAGAGCGGCGCCAGAGTCATCCTGTTCACGGGCTCGCTGTTTGGCGAGCCGGTTGAAGCCGCTCGCGAACGCCTCGAGGTACCGGTCCTGACCGCGTACGAGGCCATGATCGAGGAGGCGTTCCTGGGCAAGTCACACCCGCGTCTCGGGTTGCTTGCAACGGCCGCGGGCACGGCCGACATGATGAGCACGGATATCGCCGAGTACGCAGCGCTCAAAGGGCTCGACTACGAGCTTGACGCAAGAACAATCGCCGGCGCCATCGATGCGCTCCTGTGGGGCGACCGCGAGGAGCACGACGAGCTGGTGCTCGCCGCCGCGGCCGATCTCGGTGCCTGCGACGTGCTGATGCTTGCGCAGTTCTCCATGGCGCCCGTCGTGCATCGCGTTCCAGAGCTTCCCGGGCGGCGCGTGCTCACGAGTCCCGGATCGGCGGTGGCCAAGCTCAAGCGACTACTCGGCGATGAACAGCAAGACCGTTAGCTGCGAGGACGCGGTCGCCCTGCTGCGCGATGGGGATACGCTCTGCAACGCAGGATTCGTCGGCAACGGGACTCCCGACGCTCTGCTCGCCGGTCTCGAGCGGCGCTTCCTCGAGACCGGGAAGCCGCGCAACCTCACCCTTCTGTTCGCGGCAGGGCAGGGAGATGGCAAGGAGCGGGGTCTCAACAGGCTCGGTCACGAGGGACTACTCAAGCGTGTCATAGGAGGGCACTGGGGCCTGATTCCGAAGGTCGCGCGCCTCGCACTCGAAGACAAGATCGAAGCCTATAACCTGCCTCAGGGTTGCATCTCGCATCTTTATCGCGATATCGCGGCGGGCAAGCCCGGCTCTTTGTCCAAGGTCGGGCTGCGAACGTTCGTGGATCCACGCATCGAGGGCGGCAAGATTAATTCCGTCACCCGTGACGATCTCGTCGAGCTGATCGAGCTCGACGGTGAGGAGTGGCTGTTTTTCAAGGCCATGCCCATCGACGTTGCATTTATTCGCGGCACTACTGCCGATCCATCGGGCAACATCACGATGGAGAAAGAATCCCTTACCCTGGATGCGCTGGCGATGGCGATGGCCGCCAAGAACAGTAACGGATTCGTGATCGCCCAGGTGGAGCGGATCGCCGAGCGCGGCTCGCTGAACCCTCGGAAGGTCAAGGTCCCGGGCGTGCTCGTCGATTGCGTGGTGATTGCGGCGCCAGAGCACCACATGCAGACTTATGCAACGCAGTACAGCCCCGCGTTTGCGGCGGAGATTCGCGTGCCGCTCGAGTCACTGGCGCCACTGCCGCTCGACGAGCGTAAGATCATTGCTCGCCGATGCGCATTCGAGCTGCCTCCGAACGGGGTCATCAATCTCGGCATCGGTATGCCGGAAGGCGTTGCCGCCGTCGCCAACGAAGAAAAGGTCCTGACTCACGTGACCCTCACGGCTGAGCCGGGTGTCATCGGCGGTGTGCCGGCGGGCGGGCTGGATTTCGGCGCGGCAATCAACACCGATGCCATCATCGATCAGAATCAGCAGTTCGACTACTACGACGGCGGAGGTCTGGACCTCGCATGCCTCGGAATGGCGCAATGCGATTCAAGGGGCAATGTCAACGTCAGTCGATTCGGTACGCGGCTCGCGGGCGCTGGAGGTTTCATCAATATCAGCCAGAACGCCCGCAAGGTCGTTTTCGCCGGCACGTTCACCGCCGGCGGACTCGAGGTGCAGGTGCGCGACGGCCATCTTGCAATCGTCACGGAGGGGAGCTCCAAGAAGTTTCCCGAGCAGGTCGAACAAATCACGTTCAGCGGTGCCTTGGCAGCCGAGCAGGGCAAGCGGGTCTACTACGTCACCGAGCGATGCGTCTTCGCGCTGGGACCCGCAGGACTCGAGCTGATCGAGTACGCGCCGGGGGTAGACATCAAGCGCGACATTCTCGCTCACATGGCGTTTGTGCCGATAATAGAAGATCCGGTTTTGATGGATCAGCGAATCTTTCGATCGGAGCCGATGGCTCTCGCG
>JBFICP010000308.1:0-3786 GCA_041581935.1 Gammaproteobacteria bacterium
AGAACGCCCAGCAGGTCATCGGAATCGATCCGTCTCCGGTTTTTCTCGCAAAAGCACGTGAGCTTGCAACCGGAATCGAAAATCTGAGCTTCGAGGAAGGCGATGGCCGCTCAATACCCTTCAGCGAATCGTCATTCGATCTCGTGGTGCTGCACACGCTGCTCTGTCACGTGCCAGAGCCCGAGCTCGTCGTACTCGAAGCCCACCGCGTGCTGAAAGCTGGAGGATCGCTCGCGGTGTTCGACTGCGATTTCTCGACCGCCTCGTTGAGCACCGGGGCGTTCGACCCATTCGAGTCCATCGTCGACGTCATGGTCGAGAACATCGTGCACGACCGTTGGTTCGTGCGCAGGATGACGAACGTTGTGAGAGATTGCGGCTTCCGACCCGGACGCCTTCGAACCTACGCATACGTGGAGCACCCGGAGCCGAGCTTCATGTTCACCTGGATTGAGCGTGGCACCGCCGCACTGCTCGCGTCCGGACGTATGGGAGAGGACGGCGTCAGGGCATTGAAGGCGGAGGCCGATCGCAGGGTCGAGGAGGGCCAATGGTATGGCCAGCTCACCTATGCAAGCGTGATCGCCGAGATGCACGCGTGAGCAGTCCGTGGAGATCGGTTTTCCACTTTACATCGCCCTGATACCGGTTGCGATCACAGCTTCGGCTTTTCTTATCGGCCTTTTTCTGTTTTTGAAGGTCAGCAGGATCCTGGGTCTGCTCGTCGCCGCCTTCGCAATGCTCTTCGGAGGCCTTTTCGGTCCGATGCTGCTGATGGACAAGGTCGTCGTGGACGAGCACCAGATCCGGCAGCACACCGGCTTCTGGTTCGATCAAACCGAAAAAGGCTTCGACTTCGACGGAATCGAACGCGTCACCATTACCGCCGGGCGCGACTTGAAAGGACGGGTAATCGAAGTGTGGATCGCGGACTACGCCGAACGACCGAGCATACGGATCGACCCTGGCGACCTGTGGGAAATGAATGGCGATACCATCACCAGGCACTTGAGCACGCTGGGTATCGCTGTCGAGCAGGAGTTCTAGTGATTGGCAATGGGAATGCCCGGTACCGAGCAAAGCGTCGCCGCAACATGACGGCGGTGCTCTTCGATTCCGATGCGCCGAGCCTCTCAGAGGGCGTGCTCTGCGAGTGCGCGTCGACTCGCAGACCGTTCCGGACGCCGCGCGGGCGGCCGAGGCATGCTGCATTGGCGAGCCCGATGGTGTAAAAAGGCGAAGTGAAAAGGGCTCGCTGCCCTTTCCCCGCGCCGTTGATTCAACCTGCGAGTGCGGGCTTGCTCTCGAACTTTCTTCGAGCTCGCTCCCGCATCAGAGCGCATGCAGCAGGGGGTGCATCGTGAAACGTCTAATCTCTGCGTACATAGTGTTAATCGCCGCGAGTCTCGTCAGCGGGCCGCTGCTTGCAGCGCAGCCGCTGGTCGACGGCTCATGGCTCGAATCCAATCTCGGTAAATCCGATGTCGTGATTCTCGACATACGAAACAAGATCGACAATGGTTCGAAAGAGGTCTACCAAGCGGGACATATTCCCGGCGCCATTTACAGCAACTATATCGAAGATGGCTGGAGAGCCAAGAAGGGCGACGTTGTCGGAATGTTGCCCGACGTCAAAGATCTCGAGCAGCTCATAGGAAGTCTCGGTATCGGCAACGACGATCACGTCGTGATCGTTCCTGCCGGGGTAAGTGCCGTCGACTATGGCAGCGCAACCCGTGTTTACTGGACGTTCAAGGTCCTGGGACACGACGAGGTCTCCATTTTGGATGGCGGCTACGCGCTCTGGACCAGTGAGGGGCGTGCACTGGAGACCGGCACGAACAGCCGCGAGCCGAAAACGTTTCGGGCAAGCTACCGACCGGAGCTCGTCGCAAGCCGCGACGACGTGACCCGCGTCGTGACCACCGGGCGAGGCCCGGTTCTCATCGACAATCGCCCGGCGGCGCAGTACATGGGTGAAAGCAAGAGCGGCGTGGCCGCCCGCCACGGCGCCATCCCCGGTGCGCGCAACATCCCCCAGGAAGAGTTCTACGACAAGACGAGTCAGTCTTTCACCAAGCTCGAGAAGCTCGGTGAGATGTGGCAGCAGGCCGGCATCGCTCCGGGAAGTGAGCAAATCACCTACTGCAATACCGGCCACTGGGCTTCGCTCGGCTGGTTCGCATCGAGCGAGCTGCTCGGTAACAAGCGCACGCGCATGTACGACGGATCAATGGCCGATTGGTCTCAGCGCATGGAGCTGCCAATGGTGAACACGAAGTAGGGAGCGTCTGCACGGGATTATTGATGCGTGCACCTGGCGGAGCAAAGTCGCTCCGCCAGGTGCACGGGTTCGAAATTCGACTATGCGCGGAAGTGCGCCAGTGCTTTTCCGGATGTGAGCGCCTCGCGAACGCGCTCGGCTGCCTGTGACAGTGACGCGCATCGCCCCAGGTGCCATACACACAGGGCCGCGCCGTAGACCAACGAGTCGAAAGTGGCGCCTGTTCTGCCCTCGAGCGCTTCGATGCCCGCGCGCGCCGCTTCCTGCGCGACGGCCTCCGCATCGACGCCAATGGCGACGCCATCGGTTTTCTTGCGATAACCCGGCAGGTGCTCTGGCAGAGGCACTGCGCGGAGCGCTTGCGCGATTCCGAGCGCCTCGGGCTTGATATCGACCTCCTCTTCCTCTGCGTTCGCGCGAACGCGCCAGATCTTTCCCGTCTGACGCAGCGATGGGATGACGCCACCCTCGGTGCCGCGCACCAGCAGGGCCGAGTCGTAACCCGCGTGGCGCGCGAGCATCGCATAAATGCGCGGATAGGGTTTGTGCACGAAGCCCGTCACCAGATGTGAGGTTTTGCGCCCCTTGACAGGTCCCGCAAGCACCTCGGTGGTGGTGATAGCGGGGCGCTTGACGATCAGGCGACGAAGCTCGGTAAGAGCGTGGAGCTTCGGACAGAATCGACTCTGGTCCACATAGCCCCAGCCGATGCTGGGATTCTCGAGGCGCGCGGCGACTCGCTCGGGTGGCTCGTCGACGGTAACGCCCGCCGCGTTCAGCACCTGATGGTGGGTTGCGCCGAATTTCGGCCCCATGCTGCGCACACCCTGGGACACGGTCGGCACGCCACAGGCGGCGAGCACCGCGGGCAGAAACGGGGAAGCAGGCAGGGTGCGATTGTAGCCGTCGTAGGGGTCGGCCAGTTCCAGCACATCGTCGACGTCCGCCTCGACCCTGATGGTCGCCGCGCGTATCGCCTCGAGTATTCCGCGGGTCTCGTCGTCGCTTTCGCGTTTCATACGCAGCGCAATGAGAAAAATCCCCGCCTGCACCGGGTCGGCCTCACCGTCGAGGATCAGCTGCATACCGTGGCGGGCCTCCTCGAGCGAGATGTCCTTGCTGAGCTCGGGGCCCGTGGCGATGCGTTGCAGGTACGAGCGCATCGCTGCCCCCGCGTCGCCCGTCGTTTCCGGCGTCATGTCGGTCATCGCGGGGTCCGCGAGTGGAGCTCGACCAGCACCATGCCGTCTCGCACGCTGGCCGGATAACAGCGAAGCGGCTCTTCCGCCGGGTCTTCCAAAGCTTCCCCGGTGCGCAGACTGAATCGACTGCCATGGAGCGGGCATTTCACCAGCTCACCCACGAGCGAGCCCGTCGACAGGGATGCATCCTCGTGGGTGCAGGTGTCGTCGGTGGCATAGAACACGCCGTCGACATTGGCGACGAGAATGCGCTGTCCGTCCACCTCGACACAGGTCATCTTGCCGGGCGGAAGGTCGTCG
>JBFICP010000309.1:0-3783 GCA_041581935.1 Gammaproteobacteria bacterium
ATTGTGCGCGTCCTGGGTGGCAAGCTGCTCGAGGGGCATCCCCGGGAATTCGACGCCGGCAGATATCATTCGTTGATTGCCGAACGCGACACGCTTCCCGAGGCACTCGAGCTCACGGCGGAAACGCCGGAAAGCGTCGTCATGGCCGTCGAGCACCGGGAGCTGCCGGTGGCCGCCGTTCAATTTCACCCCGAGTCCATACTGAGTCTCGAGGACGCGGCCGGGCACCGGCTGATCGAAAACGTCATGCGCATGCTGGCGAGGTCCGGATGAAAATCGCGGTGATGGGAACAGGCGGTGTCGGCGGCTACTTCGGGGCCCGGCTCGCACAGGCCGACAACGAAGTCAGCTTCATCGCGCGCGGCGCCCATCTCGAAGCGATCGGGCGCCAGGGACTACGGGTACGCAGTCCGTTGGGCGACATGCACGTTCACCCCGCCGTCTGCTCCTCCGACCCGGCCGATATCGGTCCTGTGGATATCGTGCTGTTCGCCACCAAGCTCTACGACACCGAGAGCGCAGGCGAGATGTGCACGCCCTTCTTAAGCCCGGATACGGCGGTGATCTCACTTCTGAACGGCGTCGACAGCGAGGAGCAGCTCGCCCGTTTGCTCGGAGCCGAGCACGTCGCCGGCGGCGTCGCGCGTATCAGCGCCGAGATCGAAGCACCCGGTGTCATCAGGCACCTCTCGGATTTCGCCAGCATCGAGTTCGGTGAGATGGACGGACACGAAAGCAAAAGGTTGCGCAGATTTCTCGATGTTGCCCGTGCTGCAGGCATCGATGCCGAGCTTCGCGGAGACATCGAGGCAGCCATCTGGGACAAATTCATTCTGATGTCGACGATCTCGGCAATGACCGCGCTCACGCGGCTGCCCCTTGGGCCGATTCGCGACAATCCCGCGAGCTGGGAGCTCATGCAGGACGCAGCCCGCGAGGCGGGTGCCGTCGCTCGGGCGCGGGGCGTGCAGCTTTCTCCGGATGCGGTGGACAGGGTGATGAAGATACTGACCAAGCTCCCCGACAGCATGAAGGCATCGACATTGATGGATCTCGAGCGCGGCAAGCGCTTGGAGCTCGAGTGGCTGTCGGGCGCCGTGTGCAGGTTCGGGCGCGAGACGGGTGTCGACACGCCGGTTCATCGCGTGGTGCTGGCCGCGCTGAGTCCGTTCGCAGCCGGCACGCCCGGTGGCTGATACCAGCGCTGGCCGACGATCCGGATCGCCCGCTCCATCGCCCGCTCCAGCCCCGGCCGCTGCCGTTACGCGCCCAACGAGCGCAAACTCGGCAGAATCACCGGCGCGCCCATGGCGATCGCTGCGGCGTTTTACCGGCACCCGGGAGAGTCACCCCCTAAGGTGCACTAGACACTTGTAGGAGCGAGCGTGCTCGCGGACGATTTCCGGTTCGATAGCAACTTCGCTCCTGTAATCGAAATAACATAGATTGGCCTGAGCGAAGCAAAGCCCGACGAAGGAAACAACCATGACCAATCCGTGCGATCTCTCCGCCGTCGAGGCGCGTCGTCTGATAGGTACCCGTGAGCTCTCTCCCATCGAGCTTCTCGATTCGTGTATCGCGCGCATCGAAGCGGTGAATCCGGCCGTCAACGCGGTGGTCGCCACCTGCTACGATCGCGCGCGCGATGAGGCCAAGGAAGCGGAGCGCGCCGTCATGCAGGGCGAACCCCTGGCACCGCTGCACGGACTGCCCTTCGGCGTGAAAGATCTCAACCTCACCGAGGGCGTGCGCACCACTTTCGGCTCGCTCATACACGAGGACTACGTGCCGCAAGAGGACGAGCGTCTGGTTGCCGATCTGCGCGCCGCCGGCGCCATACTGGTCGGCAAGACCAATACTCCGGAGTTCGGCTCAGGCGCCAACACCGTCAACAAGGTCTACGGCGCCACAGTCAATCCGTTCGATACGGCGCGCACCTGCGGCGGCTCTTCCGGCGGCTCGGCGGTAGCGCTCGCAACCGGGATGCTGCCGCTTTGCACGGGCTCCGACACCGGCGGCAGCCTGCGCATTCCAGCGGCCTTTTGCGGTGTCACCGCCATTCGCTGCACACCCGGGGTGGTAGCGTCGGAGCGCCGCATCGTGGGACTCACGACTTTCAACGTGCAGGGACCGATGGCGCGCTCGGTGGCGGACGCGGCGCTCATGCTCGGCGCCATGACCGATCACGATCCGCGAGATCCCATGTCTCACGCGCTCGGCGGGGAAGCACTCGAGATCATCGAGCCCGTGGACCTGTCATCGCTGCGCGTGGCCGTGTCCTCAGACCTCGGCTTCGCTGCGGTCGACGACGGCATCCGGGATACGTTCGCCGCCTGCGTGGAGGAATTCCGGCCGGCTTTCGGATCGTGTGTCGAGCGCAACCCCGCGATGGAGAATGCGAGCCGTGCCTTCTGGTTGATCCGCGGTGTCTACTATCTTGCCGGCCGCCTGCAAGCGTACCGTGACCACAAAGACCTTCTGGGCCCGAATGTGATTGGTAACGTCGAGGCGGGTCTTGAAATGAAGCCCGAGGATTTGGGCTGGGCCTTCGCCGAGGAGGTGCGAATCTACCGTGCGCTGCAATCCTTCTTTGACGAGGTCGACGTGCTGATCTGTCCCGCCGTCGCGGTGCCACCGTTCCACGTCGAGCAGCTTTACTGCACCCACATAAACGGCGTCGAGCTTGAGCACTACATTCAGTGGGCGGACCTGACCTCGGGGCTGACACTCACGGGACATCCCATCGTCTCGATTCCGTGCGGACTGGATGCGACCGGCACACCGTTCGGACTGCAGATCGTCGGGCCCCGGCGACACTCCGAGCGATTCCTCATCGCCGTAGCCGCTGCCATGGAACGCTACGCCGAGGGACGCGCCCGTATTACCCGTCCCAAACCGGACATCGTTGCGTTGTCCGCTACGCAGGGATGACTATCTGACGGCGATCGTCGTGCACTCGGCCCGGTTACCGACCTTTCGCGACACGCTACCCTCGAAAAACGCCTGAACGTCACTCAATCCCCGGCTGCCCATGATGATGCAGTCGACTTTCTCCTGCTTGGCGCAGGCGAGAATGCGCGCTGCCGGTTCGCCATCGCCCATCGCAACCGCCACATTGGACAGACCTTTCTCCTCGGCTTCGGAGCGCGCGGATTTCAATATGTGCTGACCGAGCTCGAAGAGCATGTTGGACGGGATACCCTTGTGATCGTACGGATGTCCGACCTCGATGCGACCGTCCACGTTTTGCAATCGCTTGACTTCCGAGACGGTCTCAGGTGTCAGTCCCTCGATTTCGGAGAATCGGCGAATATCCTCGGGATCCAGATGACGCAGCATCACGTGAAACAGCACAAGTCGCGCGTCGAAGCGCTTCGCCATTTCAATGGCCAGATTGAAGGCCTTGTCCGCATGGCTCGATCCGTCCAACGCACACAGTATGCTCTTGATCATTGCTCGCCCTCCCGTTATGGATTTTCGTTCTCGATAAGTTTGCGAATCTCTGCAATCGCGGCATTGTCCAGACAGTTGGTCGAATCGAGGAATGCCTCGATGGATGCTCGCTCACATTCAGAATCGTTCTGATCCATCAGCTCGCGCACGCGGGCAATTTCCGTCGAAAGAGCGTCCCGCGCTTCAAGGAGATGGTTGAATTGTGCATCGCAGGCGGGGATCGGAGCCGGGTAATGACTGATCTCGTCGCGAACACGACTCATCTTTTCGGTCAGCCGATCGTGTACCAGCGCCCAGTTGGAATCGATCCGGGTCGAGCTCATATTTTTC
>JBFICP010000310.1:0-3779 GCA_041581935.1 Gammaproteobacteria bacterium
CTACTCTACGAATTCGAGATTGACCCGCCGGTTGTGCTTGCCCTTTTTCTCGATTTTCCTGACCCGCACCCGCCCAATTTCGCCGGTAGCCGCCACGTGCGTTCCACCACACGGTTGCAAATCCACCCCCTGTACTTCGAGCACCCGTACCTTTCCGCTGCCCATGGGAGGCTTGACCGACATGGTGCGCACCAGATCCGGATTTGCGGTCAGCTCCTCGTCGCTGATCCAGCGCGCGCTGACTGGATGGTTTTCTTCCACGAGTCGATTGAGCTCGGCGGTAATGTGCTCTTTGTCGAGCGTGCTCTCGGGTAGATCGAAGTCGAGGCGTCCGCTGCCGTCGCGGATGGATCCGCCCGTCACACCGGCCGGCACGACCGCACACAACAAGTGCATGAGCGTGTGCATGCGCATGAGCCGATGCCGGCGCTCCCAGTCGATACATGCCTGTACCGGCTTGCCGACGAGATCGGTCTCCGCCTGCGATTCCGGAACATGCACGATGTCTCCGGATACCTCGTCTTTGCGTGTATCGCTGATTCGGATCTGGCTTCCATCTTCGAGGCGCAATACCCCCGTGTCGCCCGGCTGGCCACCGCCCATGGGATAGAAAACGGTGCGATCCAGATGGATGCCGGCTTCGCCGACGGCCGTAACCCGTGCCTCACACTGCCTGACGTACGCGTCCTGTCGAAAAATCTCCTCGGTCATGCCTTGTTCTCCTCTCGAGACGTTTCGTTGCGTACGAATTCAGCGGCACGAGACAGTGTCGCTGCCGGCACCGCGCCAGAGACGATGTAGCGGCCGAACAGAAACGCGGGTACTCCCTGGACGCCGAGCTGGGCGGCCCGCCAGGACTGATCGCGAAGGCGTTGCTCGTATACCGGGTCGCTCCATGCCCGCTCAACGACCCCTGGCTCGATCCCGCATTCGTCGGCAATGACACGCAGCACATCCCGGCTGCCGATGTTCTGACGCTCGGCAAAATACGCCTCGAACAAGCGCTTATGCAACCTGTCGAATGCTTCGGGGGCGAGTGTTCGCGCGGCTTGCGCGAGCAACAGCGCGTCGTGGGAATTCGTTGTAAAGGTCCTCGGGGCGAGCGGCAGACCGTCTTCCCGAGCCATCTGCTCCAGGTTCGCCATCATCTGTTTCCACTGCTCGGGCGGGTAGCCGAGCTCCTCGACCGGCTTGCCTTCGGCGGGATTGTCCGGATGAATTTCGAAAAAGCACCAGTCGACGTCGAGCTCATAACCTTTGCGCAACGTGTCCAGACGGGCGTCGCCGACATAACAGAACGGACAGATATAGTCGCTGAAGACCGTGACGCTCAGCGGCGGCTTGACGCCGGTTTCGATCCCGGGTTCGTGCGCGTCTGACATTGGTTTTCAGGCTCCGTATCGGTTGACAGTGGGCGATGCGAGCAAATCACTGTGCATAAAAAACCCCCGTGAGTCGAGCCCACAGGGGTTCAGTCGATGCCTGGCAGCGGACATCGCTCGCCGCGAGCATGTCGCGGCGAGTCTCGGAAGCGCGTCAGGCGTGCTCCCGGCGATATTCTTCGATCATGGCTGCCATCTTGTCCTTGGCGAGGAGCTTTTCCCGTTTCATGGTTCCGAGGGTTGCGCCATCCATGGGCAGCACGCCGAGCTCGGCGTTTTTTACTTTTTCCTTGAGTTCGTGATGTTGTTTGTACAGTTCCTGGAAGCGTTGGTTGTCATGCAAAAGTGTGTCAACGATCGCTTGGTCGTACTCGAACATTGAAAGCCCGCCTACCGGTTAGTGACTTGAGATCCTGAAGGCACGACCCACGAAAACCGCGGTCGCTATCTATACACTAGCGGAATTCCCCAACAGGGACAACCGCTCAGGCCGGCTCCGGAATCGCTTGCCTGCATCACGAAATCGCCCGTTAGTCATTGATTTTCAATGAATTGTGACGACAACTTAAATTCGTACCGAATGCCAATTGGAGCGCCGCGGAGGCGTTCGGCATGAACGCGCTGTGGCTCAGCGAGGGCCGGCTGCGCTTACGTGACGACGTGAATCTTCCCGGGACGGCAAGCCGAGAGGCGCGCGTACGCGTGCTCGCCGCCGGAATCTGCGGCACCGATCTGGCTCTGGTCGACGGTCTTTATCCCTTCGAAGGCGTGCCCGGTCACGAGTTCGTCGGCATTGTCGACCAAGGGCCGGCTTCGCTCACCGGTAGACGCGTGGTGGGCGAGATAAACGCGACCTGCGGCCGCTGCCTGGAGTGTCTGGCAGGGATGGCCAAGCATTGCCGCGCGCGTACCGCGCTCGGCATTCGCGGACGCAATGGCGCATTCGCAGAATACCTCCAGCTGCCTGCGCAAAACTTGTATCCGGTGCCCGACGGAGTCACGAATGATGCCGCCGTATTTGTCGAGCCGCTGGCTGCAGCCCTCGATATTGTCGAGCGCGTTCCGCTGCGCGATGGCGAGCCGGTGCTGGTCGTCGGCGCCGGCCGGCTGGGGCAGCTCGTGTGCCGCGCACTCGCCTGCGCCGGCGCGAAAGTCGTTGCGGTAGGGCGCAGCGAATCGAAGCTCGAGCGACTGCGAGGCATAGCTGCGGGCACGTGTCGGGTCGAAGACATTGAGCCACGCTCGTTTCGCGTGGCGGTAGAGTGCACGGGAAACCCGGCGGGACTGCCGATCGCGCTTCGCGCATTGAGCCCTCAGGGTACCCTGGTCTTGAAGAGCACCTATCCGAAGACCCCGATGCTCGATACCGGATTGTTGGTGGTCGACGAGCTTCGCCTGGTGGGCTCGCGCTGCGGGCCGTTCGACACGGCGTTACGCCTGCTTGAAGAGCAGCGGGTGGAAGTCGAATCGCTCATCGATGCGCGATTCCCCCTGAGCGCGGGCCTCGAAGCGTTTGCCCACAGCCGGCGGGCCGGGGTGCTCAAGGTGTTGCTCGACATCGATTCGGGCCGCGCACATGGCGACCGGCTTGCGGCACCGCTGGTGCCGAAAGCCGGTCGGTGATTCGAGCTCAGGCGCTTAACTGCATCAACATCGCGATGATGGCCCATGCGCCGATATAGGCCGCGCCCACTCGTACGGACATTGTTACCAGCTTTTCGAATACTCCTTTTGCAATTCGACGAAAATTCAGAAATCAAAAAAGGGCCCGCCTGGTGGCGGCCCCCCGGAATTCGGGACTCGGACCCGCCCTCAGGTCCCTGTCACGGGTCCCGGGCCGACGTGCACGCCGCCAGGTAAGCAACCGGCTTCGGCTGCGTTGTCTTCTCACGCTTAACGCCCTCTGAAATGGCTGGCGGCCTTATATCGGGTTCGAGATGCCCTGATCAACCCGGTGAATGGGGCCACGGGCGATCGATTTTTGGAGCCAGCGCCCGATGGTGCCGGCAAGAACCGTTGACAGGCTTCGACGGGCTATGCCATAGAGCCGCAAACGAACCGAATTGAGCACGGCAAAGCCATGGAGAAGCGGACTATCAAGGGCTATCACGCCCACGTGTACTTCGACGAGACGACCGTCGAGCAGGCGCGGGCCTTACGCGAGCGGGTCAGCGAGGAGTTCGATTACGCGGTCGGCCGATTCCACGAAAAAAACGTCGGACCGCATCCGCGCTGGAGCTTTCAAATTGCCTTCAAGGCGGAGGAATTCGGCACCGCGGTGCCGTGGCTCGCGCTCAATCGCAAAGGGCTGACGGTGTTCGTGCACGGGTTGTCCGGCGATGACATGTACGACCACACCGAGCTCGTCATGTGGCTCGGTGATTCCCACGAGCTCAA
>JBFICP010000311.1:0-3766 GCA_041581935.1 Gammaproteobacteria bacterium
ATTGATCTCGACAAGGCCGTCAAGGAATTCGACAGCGCCATCGAGAAATACCGGGAAGAGCTCGCCTGGCGGCAACGCGCGGCGACGGAATTGCTAGCGGGCCTGGAAAGCTACGAGATGACCATCCGGGACACCATCGGACTTCGCCAGCAGCCCCGGATGCCCCGCGCGCAGGCCGTCGAGCTGATCGGCTGCACCGCCAAGCACCGCGATATTTCGCTGCATTTTTAGCGGTTGGCCCCGGCGCTCGCCGATGCCTCCTGTAGGCGCTAGCTTGCACGCGGAAGTGCTTGCGCCGCGAAGCGCATGGACGTGAGAGAGCGGCCTGGCTCGCGAACATTGCGGGCACTGCGTTCGCGAGCAACGCCGCTCCTACAGGAGGGATAACGAATGACCGGCCAGAAAACGGTAAGTATCGAGCTCCTCGACGCGATCCAGGACGCCTTCAATCGCCACGACGTGGATGGCATCCTGTCCTACTTCGCGGACGAGTGCGAGTGGTTGATGGCGCGGGGTCCCGATCCATGGGAGGGCAAGCGACTTCGCGGCAAGGCCGCGATTGGCGAGGTGTTATCGGCGCGCTACGCGGTCATTCCAGACATGCGCTGGGAGGACATGACCCATTTCATATCGGCCGACGGAACCAAGGCGTGCTCCGAGTGGACCGTCAGGGGCACACCGGTCGACGGCGAGCCCATCGACTGGCTGGGTTGCGACATTTGGACGTTCAGTGGCGGCCTGGTGACCAAGAAGGATACCTACTGGAAATACATCGGCGCCTGAGTCGCTGACGCCGCGCCGCTCGCAATCGCGACGCACTCTTGCCATCATGGTGCGCGTACCTCGGATCAGGAGGTTCGTATGAACATCGCCGAGCATTTCCGAGTTCAGCAGGTCGATCGGCTCGACCTGTCTTACTACTGCCGCGTCGCCAGCGGATGCACCGTCAAGGCCACACTGGACAAGCTCAACGAGTCGCGGAACAACTGCGCTTTCGTCATGCAGCAGAGCCGGCTCGTCGGCATCTTCACCGATCGCGACGTGCTCACAAAAGTTGTCGATGCGCCGGATCGCTGGGTCGACCCCATCGACAGCGTGATGACGCGCACACCGCGCACTGTCGCATCCAAGGCGACGGCCATGGATGCCCTGCATCTGATGAACACCCACCGATTCCGCAACGTGCCCGTGATGGATGATGCAGACGCAGTTGTCGGCAATCTGACTCATTTCAGCCTGATGCAGCTCGCCGACACGCTCGTTCGAAATGAGGCCGCCATGGAAGAAAGCGAGCCGTCCGTACAGCACAGTCTGTCGCTCGTGAATCTCTCGGGTTTGATGTCGAGCGACCCGGTCACGGTAACCGCCGATGCGACTCTTGCGAAATGTATCGACACGATGCGGGAGAAGAACATCGGATCGCTGATGGTCGTGGACGATGGAGGCCGTATAGTCGGCATTTTCAGCGAGCGCGACGTGCTTACCAAGGTCGTCGGCAAAATCGAGAAACTCGATTCGGAGAGGGTGGGTGGTCACATGTCCAAGGAAGTCATCAAGCTTTGGACACGGGATCCCATCGCCGCGGCCCTCGGCCACATGGCGCAGCGAAGAATCCGGCACGTGCCTCTGGTGACTGCGACCGGTCAGCCGACCGGGGTCGTGTCTTTTCGCGATATAGCCGGTTACATCGAGACCAGTCTTTCGGTGTAACGATTCACCGCGTCGGCTCCCGGGAGTAAACGACAGCCGCGCTAATGTCGTGAGCCGACTCTTTTGAGAAAGTCCCACAGCGGCAGCGCGGTCAGGCCGCCGATGACGCCGGCCACATAGCTCGGCAGACGCAGGTTGAATACGCCTTGCCACAATAGGCCCGCCACGAAGCTGACGACCAGCATGGCGATCAGGGTAATCAGCAGTCTTTGCCAGAAGGGCATGTGTGTATCTCCTGCCGGTTTCAACCGACTATGACAAGCCCCGCCCCAGGGTCGACGCTGACTCGGTCTCCGCTTCGAATGGCTTCGGTGATGTCCAATTCGAAGCGGTCCATGAATGCGAGCTCTGCGAATGCGGCCCCCTGGGCCATGATCGGATTGCCGTAGTTGAGAAGAAGAGCCGCCGGTGCCATTGCACGGCTCTTCATTTCGCGAAGCATCCAGGAGCTGGCGACGCCGCCCTTGGCCGTGTGCAGAACGAGCACCTTGTCGACGTAGCTTTGGCCGTAAAGCGCGTGGGCGGGCCGCGAGAAAATGCCCCGCAGTCGATCGAGATCGTAGCGGGCGCTGAAGTTGTCCCGCGCGACAAGCGCGATGCCGCTCGCCTTCGGGCCGACGCCGACGTGTCCCGTTATGCGTCGTTCGCTCATTACATTCGTCCGTTGACGGCCGCATCGATGCAGGCTTCGGTGGTGGCGAGGACAGGTCGATAACCGTAGCCGCTGATGATGTTGACGAGCTTAGCGGAGTTGCTCACCAGTCGCTGCCAGCCGTTCGCTTCACCGAGCTCGCGAGCGTACATCTGATAGAAGCAGACGCCTCTCAAGAGCATGGCACCCGACGTCTCGATGGTTTCGGTAATTCCCATGCGATCGCAGGCAGATTTGTTCTCCGGGGACGTAGCGATGAGAAGTGCCGTGTGCTCGTGCACGCGCCTTCCTTCGAGAAGCCGGGCGAGCTCCTGCATCTCGACCATCGAAAGTTGCGGTGCGGCAAAAACGACCACGTCCACGCGATCCTCGTGTCGACCGAACGACGCATAAAAACCGTCCACATCGGCGCGTGTGATCACATCGGCTTTCGGCGTCGGGCCATCGAACACACTGCCGAGGTCGTCCGCTTCGGGAGTCACCCCGGGCATGTGAAAAAGCGGCACCGATCCGTAGCTCGCCAGGGCTGCGCCGAAATGCTTGAGCTCGTCCGAGGTCGGTGACGCGTCGATGCCGGTAACGACCGGAACCGTCCAATATGATCCCGTGCGCAGGCCGAGAAGCGCGCCGAGTGCACCCCAGTCGCTCAACGCCGTCGGACATTCCTGCACCTCGAACAGATGCGTACCCAGGCGAGCACGATCCAGATGACAGCCGTAGCGCGGCACCCGGCCAGTGAGGGCCGCGGCGAGCGCCGCCGGTCCGCCTTCGAAATTACTCCGTGCGCCGCATACACTGTTGGCATAGATGGTGGAGCCGGTATCACCAAACGCCAGGTGCTCGCCGCGCACCGGCGGCAAAATCGTCTGATAGTTGATGCAAGTGTCGGTCATGAGAATGCCCATCGACGTGAGCGCGGCGATTGCGCGACGCTCGAGCTCGGCGAAGCGCTCTTCCTGGTTGAGCTTTCGGTAGGCGCACAGGTCGATTCCGCGCGGATCGGTGACCGTCGGCACGCGCACGCGGCGCTCGTCGTCGGGCAACGCCGCGATGTCCTCCAGATACGCGACCCCGGACTCTCCCAGCGACTCGGTGTCGGCCATCAGGTGCACCTGGCTGACCTCGACGAAGTCCTCGGCATCGAACGTTATGCCGACTTGGATCTGTTGCTCGATGGCCGCACGCCGGGCTGCGCCCAATTCTCCCGCGCGCATTGCCCGTTCGGTGTCGTCGAGCCGCATGTCGGATCGTTCAGGCGGTCTGCGCGGTTTGCGCCGCGTTGTCCACGTGAATGACGCTCAGTCCCGCGCGCAGCACCTCGGTCTCCATGACGTCGTCGGGCATCACGTTGGCGATGTTGACGTTGGCGCCGAACTCGGTGATGAGAAGCTTCTTCAGATCGTG
>JBFICP010000312.1:0-3726 GCA_041581935.1 Gammaproteobacteria bacterium
ACATGCGAATGGGTAATACCTCTCTCCAGTGCGACATGATCCGCTCGTAGCCACGGTAATAGGCGGCGATATCCGACAGGTCGTAGGAGTAGTAGTGGCCCTCGGCGAACAATTGGACGAAGTTCGACAGACAGACGTCCATGGCGTCTCGCCGGCAGTGGATGACGCGTGCGCGCGGCAGCATGACGGCTATCATCCCCAAGTGAAAAAAGTTCGTGGGCATCTTGTCCGTCACCCGGGCGGCCTCGGCGTCGATGGAGTCGAGCTTTTCGAGATAGCGCTTCGCTCCCCACTCGATTGCGGCTGCGTCGAGCTGCACAACCATATCCGGGTACGCAGCCCCGTTCGCGACGCGTTTTTCCAGGACGCTCACGGTATCGTAGATCGTCGTCAGCTCGTCGGCCCCGTGAACGAGCGGATGACTTGCGAGAATCTGCTCGACGAGCGTCGTGCCGGAACGCGGCATGCCGACGATGAATACCGGCCTCTCGGACGGCTCACCGAGTTCCGCGTGCTCTTCGAAGTAGTCGCGTGTAAATACTTCGAGAAACTTGCCACTCCAGTGCCCATAGTGCTCGGCGTCGAATCGCACGTGCTTGCGCTTGTATCGGTTGGCTTGCACAAAATGCGCAAACGCCTGATCGTAATGGCCGCAGTCGTCGAACATCTTACCGAGCGCAAAGTGCAGATTCATTCGAACTTCGTCGGCGAGGCCGTCATCCTCGAGGAGCGCTTCAATGCGCGAAATCTCCGGCAGGTCGCCCTCGTCGAAGCGTCTTGCGCGCGACATGTTCAGTGATGAGGCGGCCATGCCCGGATCGAGCTCGAGGGCCTTGCGAAAGCTTTCCATTCCACGCTGCATGTCACCGGCGTCGACATAGACGAGGCCGAGATTGTTGTAGGCCTCGGCGAAATCCGGCTCGATACGAATGGCCGTCTCGAGGGCCTCGATGGCGCCCGCCGTATCGCCGAGCTTGCGAAGGGCCAGTCCCAAATTGCAATGGGCATCGGCGAAATCCGCGTCCACGGCAATGGCCTTGCGACAAGCCTCGATGGCCGCAGCTGTGCGATGTGCCCGGGTATATGCCTTCGACAAAGCGCTGTGGGCGGCCGCGTTGAGCGGATGCTCGGCGATAATCTTTTCCAGCACTTCCGCCGCCTCGCTCCATCGGTCGAACTCGAGCAGCAATTCACCCACGCACAGGCGCGCATCGATATCCCCGGGATCGACGGTGATTGCACGCTGCAACGTCTGCAGCGCCTCTTGATGCCGTTCCTGCGCACGCAGCGCGAGCCCGAGCAAACGCAATGCGCGTACCTCGTCGGGGTCTGTCGCGAGCGCCGTGCGGCACAATGACTCCGCGCCCACGTAGTCGCCGCGCTCGTGCAGGATACCGCCAAGGCTCACGCAGGCAACCGGGTAGTCGGGACGGTAGTGCAGCGCTTCGCGGAACTCCGATTCAGCCCCATCGGTATCGCCGAAAGATCCCAAAACCATTCCGAGGTTGTGGTGCGCCTCGGCGTACTCGGGGCTGATGGCAATCGCGCGTTGAAAGGCACGCGCAGCATCGTCCATGCGATCAACGGTCCGGAGTGCGTTACCCAGGTTGTACTGACACACGGGATCCTCGGGTCGCAACGCCACCGCGCGCTCGAAGCACGGCAGGGCATCCTCCTCGCGTCCCCGATCCAGCAAGGTCATTCCGAGCCCCATCCAGGCGCCGACATCGGTCGGCTCGAGCGCCACCACGCGCCGGTAACAGGCTTCCGACTCTATGTGAGAACCGCGCTCGTGAAGCAGGCCGGCGAGGTTGTACAGCGCGTTGACATAGCCCGCGTCGCTCGCGACCGCCGCACGGTACGCGCTGATGGCCTCGGTATCATTACCCTGGCTGCGCAATGCATTGCCGAGATTGTTCTGGAGCAGCGGATCCGTCGGCGTGATGGCAACCGCTTTCGCGAGCAGCCGCACGGACTCGTCGAAATCGCCACGCTGCTGGGCGAGAATTCCCAGATGTTGAAAGGCGCCGGCGTGACGCTGGTCGAATTCGAGCACCTCCCGATAGAGTTTTTCCGCATCGGCGATGCGACCCTGGCGGTGGGCTTCGAGCGCCTGCTCGAAACGCCGTTGCGCGTGGCGACGCTGGCCCAGGCTCGCGCGGCCGGCGCGCTCCGTGGACGTTCTGAGCCGCCTACGCGCCATTCAGGATCGCACTCGGTGACACGGATTATTACCCCTGCCGGTCTCCGATGGCGGCGCGCAGCTCCTCGAGGTAGGGTTCGTAATGGCGCCAGTGCCCGACCGAACGCGTGTAAAGCGGTTGCCGCACCTGCCAGTGACTGGCAGTTCCCACGGGCCGCACGGTGCGGTGAAACTCGAGGCAATTCTCGTCCCACTCGAGACCGACATGCTCGATCATGCCGCGGCTGACGGCTTCGAGATTCGCCACCAGATCCTCGTAGCCCACGTCATGAATGCGCCCGGGGAAAACATCATTCCAGTGCGCCATCAGTTGCTCGTATTGCCGATGGTATTCGGTGATGTCTGCAAAGCTGTAAGCGAAATCGTGGCGTTCGGAAAAATGCTGACGGTAGATCGACAGACACAGATCCATCGGGTCGCGACGACAGTGAATGACGTGGGCATTCGGAAAAACCATCATGATGAGGCCGAGGTGCTCGAAATTGAGCGGATTCTTGTCGGTGAAGCGCCGTGCGTCTCCGATGCGTTCGCGCAACCAGTCGAGATAGCCGTTCGCAACGACGCCCACCGTTTCGGCGTCCAGCGCACTCAGACAATCGGGATAAGGCTGTCCGCCGAAGCCCTGCGGAAGATCCCGGCTCGCGTTGCGGAAGTATTCGAGCTCGCCCAGCGCATGCACGGCCGGGTGGCTCGCGAGTATCTGCTCGACGAGGGTAGTGCCCGAGCGAAGCATGCCAACGATGAAAATCGGCAGGTCGCTCGGATGTCCCAACGCCCGCTTCTCCTCGATCAGTGCCGCGTCGATCGCCGCCCGGCTGCGCTCGACGAATGAACGCCCGGCAGCGGCATCGAAATGCATGCGCTTGTGCTCGAGCGCATTTCCGCTCACGAAGTGCCCCATGGCACGTTGGTACTCGCCGATGTCGTCGAGCATCTTTCCGAGCGCGAAGTGCAGGTGCGCTTGTCCCTCGTCGGACTGATTGTGCTGCGAGGCGAGGCTTTCCACGTAGTCGATCTTCGCGCGATCGCTCTCCTGGTAACGCCGGGTGCGGGCAACATTCTCATGGGCGATGGCGAGTCGCGGCGCGGAGTGGAGCGCACGGCGAAAGCTCGCATCGGCCTCTTCGAAGCGCCCGAGCGTCAGCAGGCAGACACCCATGTCGTTCAGCGCCATGGCGTGGGTGGGATTCAGGGCCACGGCCGCGCGCAGTGAGCTCAATGACTCCTCGAGCTCACCCATGGCGCGCTGAGCCGTGGCGAGCGCGATGAAGCACTCGGGATAGCGCGGATTCAACTCGATGGCCCTGCGCGCGGCGCCGACGGCCGCATCCAGCTTTCCCTGATCGACGTACAGCCGCGACAGATTGAACTGCACGTTGGCGAGCGCCGGGTTGATGTCGGCGGCGGCGAGCAGCTGCCGTTCGGACTCCTCGTACGCCCCCTGCGCGTGCAGGGCGGCACCGAGATTGTTGCAGACCTCGGCCTGATCGGGAGCGAGCTCGAGGGATCGACGAAAGCACGGG
>JBFICP010000313.1:0-3713 GCA_041581935.1 Gammaproteobacteria bacterium
CACCTGCCGTTACGGCCTAGCGCCGGGCAAGCGTGCGCGCACCCGGCGCATGCGTGTCGCCGACGTCTCGATCGAATTCGACGACGCGATCCAGGGCGCCTGCGCTCAGCGCCTCGACGAATCGGTGGGCGATTTCGTCATACGGCGGGCAGACGGAATATTCGCCTATCATCTGGCGGTGGTCGTCGACGATGCCGATTATGGCGTGACCGACATCGTTCGCGGTGCCGATCTTCTCGACTCCACGCCCCGCCAGATTCATCTACAGCGCTCCCTCGGCCTGCCGGTCCCGCGCTATGCGCACCTGCCGGTGGCCGTCAACGGCGCCGGACAGAAGCTCAGCAAGCAAACCTATGCCGAGCCGGTGGTGGACAAGCCGGCCGTTCCCCTGATCATCAGCGCACTGAGTTATCTCGGTCAGCAACCCAACGCGCAGTTGTTGGACGCGACGCTCGATGAGCTGTGGTCCTGGGCCATCGTACACTGGCGAACGGATCGGGTGCCGCGACAGCGCGCGATTCACTGGACTACCGGGAAAGCGGCGCGCTACGTGCAGCCGAAGTCAGGCGAACTCATGGACTATTAGACGATGGAATTAGTCACGCGCACCGCCCTGCTCGTCATCGCGTTGTCGGCCCTGACGGCGGGTGCGGCGCTGGCTGCCAAGATATCGGTGGTCGGCCTTTTCAAGGATACCGCAATCGTGATGATCGACGGTCAGCGACGCCTGCTGAGAAGCGGTGACACGAGTCCCGAAGGCGTTACGCTGATCTCGGCGGACAGCGACGAAGCGGTGCTCGAGATCGCGGGCGAGCGCAAACGCTACGGGCTCGGTGGTCAGATTAGTGGCAGCTACGCGCGCCCGGAGCAGGTGACCGTGCGAATTTGGCCGACGCCGAATCGCATGTACGTGGTGGTTGGCAGCATCAACGGGTATCCGGTGAATTTTGTCGTCGATACGGGAGCCACCCTGGTGTCGTTGAGCGGTCGAGAAGCGCGACGACTCGGGATCGACTACCGGGTGGTCGGCACGCCGGGCAGATCCTCCACGGCTTCCGGCATCGACGCGATCTACCTGGTGAATCTGGACAGAGTCAAGGTGGGCGACATCGAGCTCAGAAACGTGAAAGGCGCCGTGCACGATGGCGACTTCCCGCCGGCGACGTTGCTGGGCATGTCTTTTTTGAGCCGCCTCAACATGCGCCAGGACGGACAGGTGCTGGAGCTCACCAAGAAATACTGAGACCGGGCGAATCAGCCGCGATTACGTTTCGGGTCCCAGTACACCTCGCTGCCGTGGGTCCGCGCCAGCACGCGCGCCAGGACGAAAAAAAGATCCGACAATCGATTCAGGTAGGCGCGGCTGTTGGCGTTCACCTGATCACGTCGCGAAAGCTGCAACAGTCGCCTTTCGGCGCGACGGCACACCGCGCGCGCCACGTGGGTCGAGGTTGCCGCGCCGCCGCCGCCCGGCAGGATGAATTCCTTCAGTGGCGGCAGAGGTGCATTGAACTCATCGAGCACCGACTCCAGCGAGGCAACGTCTTCGGCCGTTACCGTGCTCGAACCCGGAATCGCGAGCTCGCCGCCGATGTCGAAAAGCGTGTGCTGCACGTCGGTGAGGCACTCGCGCATCTCTGTCGGGACCTTGTGCGAGAGTATTCGACCGACGTAGCTGTTGAGCTCGTCCACCGCGCCCATTGCCTCGACGCGAATATCGTCCTTGTCTACGCGACTCCCGTCGGCGAGACCGGTGGTGCCGTCATCGCCGGTGCGGGTGTAGATTTTGGAAAGTCGATGTCCCACGGCCCCCTCTCCTGTCGGTTCCGCCGGGAATCTTAGCTTGCGTCCAAATCAATGTCGAAACACGGGCGTTTGGCACCCGAGTCGCGATGTGATATTGGTACCCGTTAGCGACGGTTCCCTTCGGGGAAGAAAAAGGGAACGGGGTCGGTCGGCGCGAGCCGACGAAGCCCCGGCTGCCCCCGCAACTGTGTGTGGGTAGCGAGCGCCCGAACAACAGGCCACTGGGAAACCGGGAAGGCCGGGCGCAAGCGCCATCCGCGAGTCGTGTGCATCACGACTCGGCGGAAGCATCCACGAGCCAGGAGACCTGCCGCCGCCAGCGTCGCCCTGCCGCCGAACGGGGAACATTCGGCGGAGCGGACCCCCGTGTCGGCGACGCGGGAAGCGCGGTTGAGCGAGCGCGAGGGACCCCGGGCCCGGTTCAGACCCCCCCTGCCGCTTGCACGCACCGTGCCTGGTCGCTGATCGCCATCGTCGCGCGCCCACCCGCTTCCTCGTCATACGCCAATAACGACACGAGGAGTACGGGGATGCACGACGACACCAAGAGTATCCAGCGCCATCGGCAATGGCATCCGCTTGTAGCATTCATCGGCTCGGCCGCTGCGGCAATGACAATCGCCGGCGCAGCGCATGCCGAGCCTGAGGTACAAATACTTCCAGACACGGTGGTTTCGGCAAATCGCGTCGAGGTGCCTTCGAGCGAAGTGGGCAGCGCGGTCACGGTCATCACCGGCAAGGAGATGGAGGATCGCCAGATCCGTATCCTCGCGGACGCCTTGCGCGATGTGCCCGGTGTAAGCGTCAATCGAACCGGTCCACGGGGATTGTTCACGCAGATTCGAATTCGCGGCAACGAGGGAAACCACACCAAGGTATTCATCGACGGCGTCGAAGCCAACGACCCGTCCGGAGACTTCGAGTTCGATTTTGCGAACTTGCTCGCCGCGGACATCGAACGCGTGGAAATCATACGCGGTCCTCAGAGTGCGATCTGGGGCAGCGATGCCATCGGTGGCGTCATTAACGTCATTACAAAACGCGGGGAGAGCGGCGCGCGGGCAAACGGCTATCTCGAGGCCGGGTCGTTCGATACCTACTCGGGTAACGCGGCGCTCAGCGGCGCCGGAAAGAATTACCGATACTTTGCCGGCGGCTCGTTCTTCACGACCCAGGGCGTCAACATGTCCCGAAGCGGCCAGGAAACCGACGGCTACAAGAACGGGACACTCAACCTTTCCGGCGCCATCGACCCTACCGACACGCTGGAGCTGTCAGTCAACGGCACCTACATTGCCAATAACGTGCAGAGCGATCCCCAGGACTTTGCCAGCGGTTTATTCGTCGACGGCGATCAGGAGCGCAACGGCGATCAATTCTACGGTCGTGCCCAGGGCAAGCTGAAAACGTTCGGCGGCCAGTGGGAGCACATTGTCGGCGGAAACTATACGTACACCGACTTCGAGAATACGGTCGATAAGACTTTTTCCAGCAGTAACGCGGGCAGCAAGAGTCGACTCGACTATCAATCGAATTTGTACTTCTCCACACCGAGCGTTGCCTCGGCGAATCACACCGTGACGATTTACGCGGAATATGCTCACGAAACATTCGAGAACAAGGTCGCGGGCTTTCCGAGCGCCACCCAGGAGCAGTCGCTCAACAGGTCCAGTGTTGCCGGCGAATATCTCGTTGGTCTCTGGAAACGGGTCTTCCTAACAGGCTCGCTGCGATACGACAACAACGATCGTTTCAAGAACGCAACCACCTACCGCTTCACAGGAGCATACGTTCATCCGGAAAGTGGCTCGCGTCTGCACGGCAGCGTCGGTACCGGCGTGAAGAATCCCGGCTTTTTCGATCTGTTCGGGTTCGACCCGAGTCCGACGGCGTTCCTCGGCAATCCG
>JBFICP010000314.1:0-3665 GCA_041581935.1 Gammaproteobacteria bacterium
CAGCCACTCGACGGTATCCGCATCCGAAGCCACGTGTAACGGCGTTACGCCATAAATCGCAATCGCGTTGACGTTGGCGCCTCGCTCGAGAAGATAGCGTGTAATCTCCGGATGGCCGTGCATGATCGAGGCGTGCAGCGGGGAAAATCCCCCTGGATCCGGCGCGTCGACGTCGTCCCCTTCCGCGATCAGACTCTGCACCTTCACGAGCTCTCCGTTGCGCGTCGCCTCGAGGAGAGACTCCCGCTCACCGCCGCAGGCACTGACGAGCAGCATCGGCAGGATGACGAAACAAGGCGGAATTCGATTCACTGCGCTACCAGGAGACGCTTTCGATCGGGGGGAGCCGACCCGTTTGAGAGATGTTACGTGGTCCGCGCAGGATTCGCGAGCACCCACGCGGCCTCGATGCTCGAGGCGTATTCGCGCGGAAACGGCGGACAAACCGACGTCAGTTCGTGCTGACGGCTTTCATGCTCAGTCGGATGCGTCCCTGGCGATCGACTTCGAGGACCTTGACCCGAACACGGTCGCCTTCACTCAGCTTGTCGCTGACCTTCTCGACGCGTTCTTCACAGATCTGCGAGATGTGCACCAGACCGTCCTTACCCGGAAGAATGTTCACGAAGGCACCGAAGTCCATGAGCTTGGCGACCCGCCCTTCATAAATCATCCCGACCTCGACGTCGGCGGTAATCTGCTCGATGCGACGCTTTGCCTCTTGCCCGGCGGCATTGTCCACCGAGGCTATCTTGACGGTCCCATCGTCGGTGATATCGATGGTGGTCCCTGTTTCTTCGGTGATCGAGCGTATGGTGGCGCCGCCCTTGCCGATGACGTCGCGGATCTTGTCCGGGTGGATTTTGATGCTGATGATGCGCGGGGCGTAATCCGACATCTCCGAGCGCGGCTCGCTGATGGTCTTTTCCATCTCCCCGAGAATGTGCAGCCTGCCCTCCTGAGCCTGATCCAGCGCCTTTTGCATGATCTCGCGGGTGATCCCGTCGATCTTGATATCCATCTGCAAAGCCGTGACGCCGTCGCGGGTACCCGCGACCTTGAAATCCATGTCGCCGAGATGATCCTCGTCGCCCATGATGTCCGAAAGCACGACGAACTTATCGCCTTCCTTGATCAGTCCCATCGCAATACCGGCGACAGGTGCCTTGATGGGCACACCGGCGTCCATGAGCGACATGCTGGTCCCACACACGCTCGCCATGGAGCTCGAGCCGTTAGACTCGGTGATTTCCGACACCACGCGCACGACGTACGGGAACTCCTCGGTAAGATCCGGCATTACCGCTTCGATGCCGCGCTTTGCGAGTCGCCCGTGGCCGATCTCGCGGCGTTTCGGCGACCCGACCCGACCGGTCTCGCCCACGCAAAAGGGTGGGAAGTTGTAATGCATCATGAACGGCTCGCGCCGCTCACCCTCGATGGCATCGATAATCTGCGCGTCGCGGCCTGTGCCGAGCGTGGTGACGACAATTGCCTGGGTCTCGCCACGGGTGAACAACGCCGATCCATGCGTACGCGGCAGCACGCCGACGCGCGTCGTAATATTTCGGACCATCGAGTTGTCGCGACCGTCGATGCGCTTCTGGCCGTCCAGGATCCAGCCACGCACGATGCGCTTTTCCAAATCCGAGAACGCCGCAACGACCTCGCTCTCCTGCCATTTGCTGTCCTCGTCGCCGGCCAGCTCTTCGATGATCTTGCTTCTGACATCGAAAACACGCTGCTGGCGCACGAGCTTCTCCGGAATACGATAGGCTTCACTGAGCGCGCTGGTGGCGCTCTGGGCAACCCGTTCGGCGAGTTCCGCGTCGTCGGCTTCGGGCTCCCACTCCCACTCCGGAGCACCGACCTCGGCTTTGAGCTCACGAATTAGATTGATGACCGACTGCATCTGCTCGTGTCCGTGAAGCACCGCGTCCAGCATGACGCTTTCCGCGAGACCCGTGGCTTCGGACTCCACCATGAGAACCGCATTCGCGGTTCCGGCAACGACCAGATTGAGATCCGACTCTTCCAGCTGTGTGAACGTCGGATTGAGCACGAACTCACCGTTGATATAACCGACGCGCGCCGCACCGATGGGGCCGCTGAAAGGCATGCCGGAAATTGAAACCGCGGCCGATGCTCCGATGAGCGCCGGAATGTCGGGGTCAATCTCGGGATCGAGTGACAACACATTCGCAATCACCTGTACCTCTTGGCGAAAACCCTTTGGAAACGACGGACGCAGCGGCCGGTCGATCAGGCGACAGGTCAGTGTTTCCTTTTCCGTCGGGCGACCCTCTCGCTTGAAAAATCCGCCGGGGATCTTGCCGGCGGCGTAGGTCTTCTCCTGGTAATCCACCGTCAATGGAAAGAATCCACGATTCGGATCGGAGTTCCTGTTGCCGACGACCGTTACCAGCACGACCGTGTCGCCTAGACTTGCGATGACGGCACCCGAAGCCTGGCGGGCGATTTCGCCGGTTTCGAGGATCAGATCGTGGGCGCCGTAACGGACGGACTTCTTGATGGGGGTCATAGTTTGCCTTTGGAGTGTACGCCGTGAGCGTTCGCGGCCGCGCGACCCTTGGTCGGCGACGGAATCATTGATGGAGTTGCTGGTTGCCGGATATCGCCATCGGAGGCGGTATCACCGGCGCAGGCCGAGACGCGAAATGAGGTCGCGGTAGCGATCAACATCCTTGTTCTTCAAATAGTCGAGAAGCTTGCGGCGCTGGCTGACCATCTTGAGCAAGCCCCGACGCGAGTGATGATCGTGGATATGCGACTTGAAGTGATCGGTCAGATTCTGAATACGTGCCGACAACAGCGCCACCTGAACCTCCGGTGACCCGGTATCGCCGGCGCCGCGCTGATACTCGCTGACGACTTCCTGCTTCTGCGTGACGCTTATCGACATCGCTCAATCTGTCCTCTGCTCCAATTTTAGCCCGCGTATTCTACTCTGCCGCCGTTGCCCGAACAAGGGTAAGGCGGCTTTTGAATTCGGGCGTAACTATCTGATTCCAAATTATTTTCAGCCGACATTCATGAGTCGTCGCGGTGCCACTCGTCCGTCGTCGAGAACTTCGCCGACCCCCACGAAGCGATTTTCGCCGGCGAAAATCCGCACCCAACCTTCGGTCGGAGCATGCGGCACGAGAACCGGCTGGCCGCGTCGCAAGTAGTAGGCCACCCCGTCCGGAAGACTGACACCGGGCCAGTGCGCCACCGCCGCCTCGATGGGCAGCAGCACTTCATCGAGATAGTCGAATCCTTGTTCCGCGCGCTCCTCAAGCTCAGCGAGCGATACCATGTCCGCGGCATCGAACGGTCCCGCACCGACGCGGTGCAGGGTCTCCACGCTCGCACCGCACCCGAGGCGCTTGCCGATGTCCTCCGCAAGCGTCCGAATATAGGTTCCCTTCGAGCAGTCGACCTCCACGTGCAGGCGACCGTCGCCGTGTCCGAGCAGCTCGAGTCTATGAATCGTCACCCGTCTCGGCTCCCGCTCGACAGTAAGTCCCTGATGGGCGAGCTTGTAAAGGCGTTGTCCCCGATGCTTGATGGCCGAGTGCATTGGAGGTATCTGCTCGATCACCCCGGTAAACTCAGAGAGCACACGTATCACTGCGGATCGCTCGAGCTCGGGAGGCTCACAG
>JBFICP010000315.1:0-3618 GCA_041581935.1 Gammaproteobacteria bacterium
CAGACCGTAGTCGATGCCGATCCCCACCACCAGCAGCAGAGATACCAGATGGAACAGCGACAGCCGCTCGCCCGCGATGCGAAGCAGGGCGATATCGATGAGCACTGCGAGCAGTCCCGGCAACAGCACGACGATCATGCGCCTCACCGAGCGCAGGCCCAGCAACAGCACGGCGGCGATGGCGACAAGGCCCCACGCGACCCTGGCAAACGCATGCTCGCGAAAATCGCTCATCAGACTCTCCGTGTCCCGTTTCAAGTCCAGGTACGTGAGACCCGGAAACGCGCGCCGGGATATCCATTCCTGCAATGCGTGCGGATCCCGGACTCCGGAAAGTGTCACCAGGGCGATCCAGCCGGAGTCGATCGCAAGCAGCATCGAGCGCACGCGCGCACCTAGAATCGTCCCGTCCAAATCCGCGGGCAGCAGGGGCGGCAGCGTGCGCGCCGTCGCAACCGCTTTTTCGAACGCTACGAAAGCGCCCGCCCTGAAGGGCGTTCCGGCCATCGCCGCAGCAAGATTCTCGCCGAGGTGCGCCGCGCGCGGCAGGCTGTCGCGACGCTCGCGTTGGGTGCGCGTGCTGGGCAGATAGCGAGCCGCGTGGTCGAAGCTGCCGATGATGCCTCGCTCGGCGAGCCCGCGCAGATCCACCGCCAGGGCCTCGCTGGCCTGCAGGGCCGATTCGGCGTCCGGCGCCTCGACCAGCAGCACGTAATTCGTATCCGGCACCCCGAGCTGGGCATGTAGATCCCGGTCACGAGCCATCACCGATCGCGGAATCGGGCTCAAGGCCGCGATGTCGTCTTCCCAGGGCGGATCGTCGCGACTTACGAGGTAGACGAGCGCAACCGCGCCGGCGAGTACCACGAGCCCCGCCCACGCTGCCCCCGGTCTTGCGCAACGGGCGTACCAGTCGGCCACCGGCGACGTGCGGCGCGCTGCCCAGGTCACCGGCAACCATCCGGCCAGACCCCATCGCGTACAGGCTGCGGCCGCCAGCAGCCCGGCGATGGCGAACGTGGCGAATTGCACGAGACCGGGAAAGTCGGTGCCGGTCATGGCCAGGTATCCCATGGCCGTGGTGATGGCACCCAGACGAATTGTCGGCCAGATCGCGGCCAGGCTTCGCTCCACCGTCTGGCCGGCCTTGAGGTGACTGAATAGATGAATCGGGTAGTCGATAGCGACGCCGATGACAGTCACGCCGAAGGCCAGGACGATGCCGTGAATAGCACCGAAGACGAGATTCACCGCAAGGATGCCCGCGACGACCGCAGACAGCAGCGGCAGGCCGCCGACGAGCAACAGGCGCACCGAGCGATAGCTCACGATCAGGATGGCAATCGCGACGATTGCGGCGGCAATGCCGAGACGTCTCGTTTCCGAACGAATGACGTCGCGGGATGCCACCGCGAAAACCCCCGGACCGCTCATGCCGAGAGTGAGCGCATCGCTGCCGCCCTGGCCGGACGCGTCGCGAATCTCCTGCTGCGCCCGTTGCTGGGCATCCAGGTCAAACCCGGGGGCAAACGTCTGCGCCAGCAGCAACGCGCGCTTTCCCTCGGCATCGAACCACACGCCACTAAAGGTGCGCGGTTGGGACCGACCGCGCCAGGTCGAGACTATGGCGCGCAGCTCCGCGGTCGGATCTTCCACAAGCCACGGTCTATCGAACGTCGGGACTGGAGCAGCGAGCTCGCGCAAGCGCATCTCGAGCGCATCGCGCAGACCCTGCGCAGAGAAGCGATCGGCATTCACTTGGGGACTCAAATGATATCGATACGCAAACAGGCGCTCGCGTTCGGCGTCGTCGAGAAGCTGTTCGCCGTTCGCAACTCGCGCGAACAGTCCGCTTGCGCGCAGGCGTGCCGCGATTCGCTTGCTCTCTGCCGCCAGACGCTCTTCGGTAGCACCGCCGATCGTTATGATCGTGAGGCGCGCCACCGGTCCGGCGCGGAGCTCGTTCACGAGCAGGCGTTGCGTGGGTGTTGCGGCACGCGGCATAAACGAAGTCATGTCATTGCGCACGCGGGTCTGGACCGTCGCATACACCGTTGCCGCGGCAAGCACCGTCAGCCACATCCACGCCGCCAGACGTTGCCTACTCACCGGGAGTATCGAGCGTCATGACGCTGCGATCACCGTTTGCTTCGAGCGTCTCTACGCTGTAGATCGCATCGCCCCGGCCGCGCATGACGACGGCGCTCAAGAAGTCCCCGAGATCCTTGCGCAGCGGTCTCAAACGTAGCTCCCAGTCGTCCAGAGGGCCAGTCAGCTCGATTTCGAAAAAACTTCCAAGAGTCTCGAGATCCCCTGAAAGTGTGCTGCGGTAGGACTCCACGAACGCACGCAGCACGGGATGCTCGTCGATGGATAGATCACGCCTCCGACCGTCTGCAAACTCGATGGTGAGATGGTCACCGCGGACCTCGAAGCGTTCTCGATACGGGTCGTCGTACTCTTTCTTCACATAGTCCGGAGCTTCGTAGAGCACCGTGCCTCGCAGAATCAAGGGCTCACTCAGGATAGAAAGATACTTGCGCTCGGTGAACCTTCCTCCGGATACGCGCACTGCGGCAAGCTTTTCCATGAGCTGATCGGGCTTGATATCGGTCGTCGACTCGGCGTGAACATGTGAAATTGACAAGACGAGGAGGATATACACGCGCAGACTCGACATGAAAATGTGGGCGAACCGGTCAGCTTTCCTCCCAGAAATCATAAAAGTTGAACCAGTTAAAAGGGGCGCTTCGCGCATAATGCGCCAGTCGGTCGGCATAGCGTTGAGTCCAAAGCTGAATATCCGAGTCCCGATGCTCGCGCCTAATCTGTATTTCATCAGCAAACTGCTCGAAGTGTAGCGCATACCGATTTTTTCCCAGATAGAGGCCGAAAAACAGCAGCACCGGAACCTTCAGCATCGAGGCGAGCAGCATCGGGCCGGCGGGGAAGGTCGCTTCGTCACCGAGGAACCGGCAACGAGTGGTCCTGTCGTTCCCGGCTATCCGATCACCGAGTATGCCGATGAGTTCACCACGGCCGAGACATTCCTCGGCTCTCAACAGTGAATCAACATGGCCAAGCGGGATAATTGATTGTGAAAAATTCGGGTTGAGTGAATAAATCAATTTTGTGAGGGTGGCATTATGATCCTGGTACATGAGGACTTTCAATTGAATCCGATCGTGCATCATCGCCAGCATACGCATGACTTCAAAGCTGCCGAGATGTGCCCCCAGCAAAATACAGCCACGACCCTTGTTTACCTGCTCGAACGCAATATCGATACCGTGCGTGCTCAAGTCGAAGCGTTGATGGTCACCAGTAACGAAATACGTGCGATCGAGTATCGTGCTGGCAAAAGAGTGGAAATGACGCACGACATCCCACCAGCTCACATTCCGGTCGAGCACGCGAGATAGAAACTGACGTGAAGCCAGCCGCTGCTCGCGCGCCGTCAGGACAAAATATAGAGTGATTGGATAGAGCAACGGCCGAGCCGCCCAGCGACCGATATTGAGCGTAATCCAACCAATAAGGACGATGAGCGCTCGACTGCCGCGCTCGGACTGGCGAACCCAGCGAGCTGTCACGGCTCGCCTGCGACCGGTTCCAGCG
>JBFICP010000316.1:0-3615 GCA_041581935.1 Gammaproteobacteria bacterium
GCCGCAACACCAGCCCGGTCGAGGCCGGGCTCGCCTGGACGATTCCCGGAGTGCGGCGCGGCGGCGGCGCACGTGCCGGCGGCTTTCCGGGCGAGGCCCGGATTCTCACCGAGCTCGTCGAAGGCGTCTCCAGGCGTCTGGTGGGGCTGCGGCCGCGGGGCAAGGCGCCGGTCCGCGCCGGCGCCGACCTGGTCGATGACGACGGCGACAGTGTCGGAACGGTCACCAGCGGCGGCTTCGGGCCGACGGTGGGAGGTCCAGTGGCGATGGGCTATGTTGGTAGCGCGCACGCCACGCCCGGGAACGTTTTGCAGGCAGTGGTGCGTGGCAAGCGGCTGCCGACGGAGGTGGTGGCGCTTCCATTCGTCGAAAGACGTTATTATCGAGGCTGAAAGGGCGGCATCCCGCACGCGGGACCAAGGGGGTAGGGAATCATGAGTGATGTCAAGTACACGAAGGATCACGAGTGGATTCTGATGGAGGACGATGAGATCGGCGTCGTCGGAATTACCGACTACGCCCAGGATCAGCTGGGGGAGCTCGTCTACGTGGAACTGCCGGAAGTGGACCAGGAGTTCGACGCCGGCAGCGACGCCGTGGTGATTGAGTCCGTCAAGGCCGCCGGTGAAGTGAAGGCACCGGTGAGCGGCACGATCGTCGAGGTCAACGAGACGCTGGCCGATGAGCCCGAGAAGGTCAACAGCGATCCCATGGGCGAAGGGTGGTTCATCAAGCTGCGCGTGAACGACGCGAGTGAGCTCGACGAGCTCATGGATGAGGAAGACTACAAGGAGTACACAGAAGAACTTTGAGCATCGGGCGCAGCACCACGACCTTCATGCGCCTTGTTTCGAACGATGGAGAGAGAATACTGAATATGCCCGATACCAGCCGCTCGCTCGACGAACTGGAGACACAAGAGGAGTTCATCGCTCGCCATATCGGACCCGACGAGGAAGAGGTGGCGCAAATGCTGCGCGAGCTCGGCGTGGATTCGATGCAGGCACTGGTCGCCGAGACCGTGCCGCATTCGATCGTGTCCGATACGCCATCCAATCTGCCGTGTGGACTGGGCGAGAAACAGACCCTGGAAAGGCTCGCGAATCTCGCCGAACGCAACCAAAAGCTGGTTTCCATGATCGGCATGGGGTTCTACGACACCGTTCTGCCCACGGTCATTCGACGTAACGTGCTCGAGAATCCCGGCTGGTACACCGCCTACACGCCCTATCAAGCGGAAGTCAGCCAGGGCCGCCTGGAGGCGGTACTCAACTACCAGCAAATGGTGATGGACCTCACCGGCATGGATCTCGCCAACGCCTCGCTGCTCGACGAGGCATCGGCCGCCGCCGAGGCCATGACCATGGCGAAGCGCCTCTCGAAGAGCAAATCCATGCGCTTCTTCGTCGACGCCGATTGTCATCCCCAGACCATCGCCGTGGTGCAGACCCGCGCGCATCCTCTCGGTATCGAGGTCACGGTCGGCGATGCCGGCACCGATCTGGACGGTCAGCAAGTGTTCGGCGCGCTGTTGCAGTACCCGGGTACGAGCGGCGCGGTGCGCGACATCGAACCCGCGATTCGCAGCGCCAAGGCGGTCGGTGCCCTGGTCTGCGTGGCAACGGATCTGCTGAGCTTGTGCCTGCTGAAATCTCCCGGCGAGCTCGGTGCCGATATCGTGCTCGGCAACTCCCAGCGTTTCGGAGTTCCCATGGGCTATGGCGGGCCCCACGCGGCATTTTTCGCGACCCGCGACGCTTACAAGCGCTCCACGCCGGGGCGCATCATCGGTGTGTCGGTGGATTCATCCGGGCGCCCGGCACTGCGCATGGCGTTGCAGACGCGCGAGCAGCACATACGCAGGGAGAAAGCCACCAGCAACATCTGCACCGCCCAGGTGCTGCTCGCGGTGATCGCGGGGATGTATGCGGTGTATCACGGACCCAAGGGTGTCCGGCGCATCGCCGAGCGCGTGCACCGTTTGACGCGCATACTTGCGGCCGGATTACGCAACCTCGGATTCGGATCGGTTCACGACGCGTACTTCGACACTCTGACCGTGAGCGCTCCCGGACGCGCGGCAGCGCTCATCGACGCGGCACGCGGCGCCGGCATCAACCTGCGCCCGGTCGACGCGGACACGCTTGGCATTGCTTGTGACGAAACCACGACCCGCGACGATCTGATTGCCCTGTGGAGCGTGTTTGCCGATGCGCAGCCGCTGCCGGCAGTCGACGCTCTGGATGCCGATCTCGCCGAGTGCATTCCGAAGGATTTGCGGCGCACGAGCCCTTATCTCTCCCATCCGGTGTTCAATCGCTATCACTCGGAAACCGAGATGCTGCGTTATCTGCGGCGTCTCGCGGCCAAGGACATCGCGCTCGACCGATCCATGATTCCGCTCGGCTCGTGCACCATGAAGCTCAATGCCACGACCGAGATGATTCCAGTCACCTGGACGGAGTTCGCCGACATCCACCCGTTTGCGCCCGTCGACCAGGCAGCGGGCTACCACGAGCTCATTACCGAGCTCGAGGCGATGCTTTGCGAGGTAACCGGATTCGCCGCGGTCTCGCTTCAGCCGAACGCGGGTTCCCAGGGTGAGTACGCCGGTCTGCTGGCGATACGCAAGTATCACGCGGACCGCGGGCAGGGCGGCCGCGACGTGTGCCTGATCCCTTCGTCGGCCCACGGCACCAATCCCGCCAGTGCCCACATGGCCGGTATGAAAGTGGTGGTCGTCGACTGCGACGAGCGCGGCAACGTGGATGTCGACGATTTGCGCGCCAAGGCGCAGCAATACGCCGACGTGCTCGGTGCGTTGATGATCACCTATCCATCCACCCACGGGGTGTTCGAGGAGGCGATTCGCGAAATCTGCGAGATTATCCACGAGCATGGCGGGCAGGTGTACATGGACGGCGCCAACCTCAACGCCATGCTCGGGATCTGTCGTCCCGCCGAGTTCGGCGCCGACGTGTCACACATGAACCTGCACAAGACCTTCTGCATACCTCATGGTGGCGGGGGTCCCGGCGTCGGGCCCATAGGCGTCGCCGCACATCTGGCGCCGTATCTGCCGGATCATCCGGTGGTCGAGGGTGTCAATCCGGCGGCCGCGTCATCCGGAACCATCGGCGCGATCGCGGCCGCACCCTGGGGCTCGGCCTCGATTCTCCCCATATCGTGGGCCTACATCATCATGATGGGGGCCACGGGACTGCGCCGCGCCACCGAGGTCGCCATTCTCAATGCGAATTACGTTGCCGAGCGCCTCAACCCGCACTTCCCGGTGCTCTACACGGGCAGAAGCGGGCGCGTCGCCCACGAATGCATCATCGATCTGCGTCCGATAAAGGCGTCGTGCGGGGTCACAGTGGATGACGTTGCGAAACGCCTGGTGGACTACGGCTTTCACGCACCGACCATGTCGTTCCCGGTTCACGATACGATGATGGTGGAGCCCACCGAAAGCGAGTCCAAGCGCGAGCTGGATCGATTCTGCGACGCCATGATCGCCATTCGCCGGGAAATCGCCGCGATCGAATCGGGCGAGGCCGATGCCGAGGACAATCTGCTTGCCAACGCGCCCCATGCCTACCAGTCGCTGGTAGC
>JBFICP010000317.1:0-3608 GCA_041581935.1 Gammaproteobacteria bacterium
GCCGCCCCTCGCTTTTTCGTTACCGCATTCTCGGGGAATCGGGGTATCGGAGATGATGGGCTTCATCCTGTTTGTCGACAAGGTCACCGCCTGGGCAGGCAAGGCCTTTGCGTGGTGCATCCTGATCATGACCTTCGGTGTAAGCTATGAGGTTTTCGTGCGCTACGTGCTGCGCGATCCCACCGCCTGGGCATTCGATATCAGCTACATGATGTACGGGACGCTGTTCATGATGGCGGGCGCCTACACGCTCGCACGCGACGGTCATGTGCGCGGCGATGTGCTCTATCGTCTGTGGAAACCGAAAACCCAGGCCGTCATCGAGCTGATTTTGTACATCCTGTTTTTCTTCCCCGGTATCCTGGCGCTGATTATCGCCGGCGCGGACTACGCCAGAGAGTCCTGGTTCTACGGGGAGGTCAGCGTGATGAGCCCGGCCAACGTACCCATCTTCCAGTTCAAAACCATCATCCCCATCGCCGGTGGACTCTTGTTTCTCCAGGGTCTTGCGCAGGTATGTCGCTGCATTTTGTGCATACGCACCGGCGAATGGCCGGCCCATCTCGAAGATGTGGAAGAGATGGAGATTCTCATGCAGCACCAGGCCAAGGAAGAATCACAGTCACGGCCGGACGCGGACAAGATCGTCGAGGATGACAGGACATGAGTGACCCGATGGTCGCGGTCTTCATGCTCGGCATATTCGTGCTGACCATCCTGCTCGGGTTTCCCATCTGTTTCACGCTGATGGCGATGGGCGTCGGCTTCGGCTACTACGCCTACTACGATGCCGAGCGGGTGCGCTCAATCTTTGACAACCAGATTTTCGATCTGCTGGTCAACCAGACTTATTCGGTGATGGCCAATGATGTGCTGACCGCGGTGCCTTTGTTTCTATTCATGGGCTACATCGTCGAGCGGGCCAATATCGTCGATCGGCTGTTTTCGACGTTGCAGATTGCGCTACGGCGCATGCCGGGCTCGATGGCCATCGCCGCGCTCGGCACGTGTGCCATGTTTGCCACCGCCACCGGCATCATCGGCGCGGTCGTGACACTGATGGGGTTGCTGGCATTTCCTGCCATGCTCAAGGCGCGCTACGACATAAGCTTCGCGGCCGGTGTCATCTGCGCCGGCGGCTGTCTGGGAATTCTCATCCCGCCGAGCATCATGCTCATCGTGTATTCCGCCACATCCGACGTGTCGGTGGTGCGCCTGTACGCCGGCGCCATCTTTCCCGGCTTCATGCTGGCAGGCCTTTACATCGTATACGTCATGGGGCGGTCTTATCTCAATCCGAGCCTGGCGCCCAAGCTGCGGGAAGAAGACGTCGAGGGTATAACGCGTTGGAAAGTCTTGATCATGATGGCAACGTCGTTTTTCCCCCTGGCCTTTTTGATTCTGTCGGTGCTCGGCGCCATCCTGTTCGGCCTGGCAACGCCGTCCGAGGCGGCTGCCATCGGCGCTCTGGGGGGGCTCGTGCTGGCAGCGGCCTACCGGGCGCTGACGTGGCAGCGCTTGAAAGAGTCGGTGTATTTGAGTGTGCGAACTTCGGCGATGGTGTGCTGGCTGTTTGTCGGGTCCTGGACCTTCGCGTCGGTGTTCTCCTACCTCGGCGGCCACGACCTCATTCAGGAATTCGTGCTCAGTCTCGGCCTCTCGCCGCTGATGTTCCTGATTCTCGCGCAGATCATCATCTTTCTTCTCGGCTGGCCGCTCGAGTGGAGCGAGATCATCATCATCTTCGTGCCCATCTTCCTGCCGATGCTGGCGGTGTTCGAAATCGACCCGTTGTTCTTCGGCATTCTTGTGGCGCTCAATCTTCAGACTTCCTTCCTGACACCGCCGATGGCGATGGCCGCGTATTATTTGAAGGGGGTGGCGCCGCCCCATGTGCAGCTCATCGAGATTTTCAAAGGCGTGCTGCCGTTTCTGTCCATGGTATTCCTGGCGATGTTCCTGCTGTACGTATTCCCGGAGATCGCCCTGTGGCTGCCGAAGATCATCTACGGGCGTTGAATCGATGGACGCCAGCGAGCTGACAGCCAGCGACGCGGCCCGCCGTCTTCGTGACGGCGCATTGCGCTCCGAAGAGCTGACGCGCGCCTGCCTGGATCGAATCGAGGCGCTAGAGCCGAGCGTGCAGGCGTGGACCCACATGGATCCGGACTACGCGCTCGAGCAGGCACGCGAGGCCGACAAGAGGCGCGCCTCGGGCGCCTGCGTCGGGCCGTTGCACGGGTTGCCGGTGGGGGTCAAGGACATCATCGATACCCGCGACATGCCCACCGAGTGCGGCACCCCTTATTTCAGCGCCCGCCAGCCCAATCGCGACGCCCGCGTTGTGAGTGCGCTTCGCGAAGCGGGCGCCGTGATCATGGGCAAGACCGTCACCACCGAGCTCGCCATGTACGCGCCCGGCAAGACCGCCAATCCGCACAATCCGGCGCACACGCCCGGTGGATCGTCCAGCGGCTCGGCGGCGGCCGTGGCGAGCCATATGGTGCCGCTGGCAATCGGCAGTCAGACCAACGGATCGGTGATTCGTCCGGCCTCGTTCTGCGGCGTCTACGGATTCAAGCCGAGCTTCGGCGCGATTTCGCGGGCCGGCGTGCTGGCCCTGTCCCGACCACTGGATACCGTCGGAGTGTTCGGGCGCACCGTCGAGGATGTCGCGCTCGCCGCAGAGCCGCTGTTCGGTTTCGATGAGAACGACCCCGACACACATCTTCACGCGCGTCAGAATCTCGTGTCGATCGCATCCGCGGAGCCGCCGCTCGCGCCGAACTTCGCATTCGTCCGATCGCCCGTTTGGGAGCAGGCCGATGACGATACCCGCGAGGGCTTCGCGGAGCTCGCTGGCGAGCTCGGCGAACGGTGCGACGAAGTGGAGCTGCCGTCGCCGTTCGACGAGGCCGTGCGCTGGCACCGAACCATCATGTGCGCCGATCTCGCCAAAAGTCTCGGGCGGATTTACGAGGACGGCAGGGACTGCTTGAGTGACGTGCTGAGCGAGATGATAGAAGAAGGGCAGGGATGCCTTGCGGTGGATTACAATCGTGCCGTGGACATGATTGAAGTTCTCAATGCGGGCCTTGAAAAGATATTCGAGCGCTACGATGCGATTCTCACACCGGCGGCCCCCGGGGAAGCGCCCGAGGGCCTCGATACGACCGGCAGCCCGATATTCTGCAGTCTGTGGACGTTCGTCGGGCTGCCGGCCGTGAGCATGCCGCTTCTCCAGGGCGGCACGGGATTGCCAATCGGTGTGCAAATGATCGGTCACCGAAACGGAGATGCCAGGCTGCTGCGCAATGCGCGCTGGCTCGACCGTCATCTCGCGGAGTAATCAACCATGGCCGACAAGGTGCTTGCTATTATTTCTCTGATTGCGTTGATTGCTTTTATGGGAATCGTCCTCGTTTACATCAACAAGATCGCGCTCTGGATCATTGTCTGCTCGGTTTTGGTGATGGCCGCCTACGACTTTTTCAGGGATCTGCGCGCGAGCGACTAGTCGTTCCGACGGTTCGTGCCCGAGCTTCCCGACGTCGTCGTCTATCTGGAGCGCATGCAGGCGTTGCTTGGTAACGCCAGGCTAAACCGCA
>JBFICP010000318.1:0-3592 GCA_041581935.1 Gammaproteobacteria bacterium
ACTCAGGAGCTTGACGCGCGGTGGCACTAACGCCTCGCGAAGGTAATTCTCGGCCCGACGCCGCTCCGCCTCTTCGCGAGCCTCCTGGCGCGCCGCGATGGCCGTATCGACCTCGACGGTGTTCACGTCGTAATCCCGCGCGAGTATTTCGAGAAAGCGCCGGCGCCCCTGCTCATTGAGCACCAGATAGGTCTCGCCGAGCTCCGCCGCGCGGGCCCGGGCCGATACCTGTCCGCCGCGTGTCTCGAGGCAAGCGTCGATCTGCCTTCGTAGGCGTTCGGCGTCGGCGTCCGGCAGATCCGGCGCAACGCCGTCCTTGAGCGGCCCCTTTGCGATGCCACCCAGGCGCCAGGCGCGACGGAATCGCCTCAGGGTGCGATCGAGAATGCCCGGCGTGTGGTCGTTCATGTCCACTGCTCTCCATGGGGCCCGGTCACGGGACCCACGTTTCCTATCTTAATGATCGTGCCTGGCGGAGATGTGACGCGTTGCCCAGAAGTAGAAGTCGACCGGCGCATCAAGAATGAGTCCAATCCGCCGCCCGCTTTTCGAGAAACGCCTGCATCCCTTCGGATTGATCGTCGGTGGCGAATGCCGAGTGAAACAGGCGGCGCTCGAAGCGCAGGCCCTCGGAGAGTGTCGTCTCGTAAGCCCGGTTGATGGCTTCCTTCACCATGTAGAGGGCGGGGCGCGACATCCCGGCGATCTCGCCGGCCAGCTTGATCGCCTCGACGAGCATGGTGTCTGCCGGGAATACGCGGCTCACGAGACCCGAGCGTTGCGCCTCGTCGGCATCCATGGTCCGGCCGCTCAGGCACATGTCCATGGCCTTGGCCTTGCCGACAGCGCGCACCAGGCGCTGGGTACCGCCAATACCCGGCAGCACGCCGAGCTTGATCTCCGGCTGGCCGAAGCGCGCATTGTCCGCGCACACGATCAGGTCGCACATCATGGCGAGCTCACAGCCACCGCCCAGCGCGTGGCCCGCAACGGCAGCGATGATCGGCTTGCGGCATTTCGACACCCTTTCCCAATGACGCGCGAAATGGTCCGACATGTACATGTCGACGGCGGTTTTCTCCACCATCTCGGAAATATCGGCGCCGGCAGCGAACGCCTTGTCGCTGCCGGTGATCACGATTGTGCCTATTGTGTCGTCGGCCTCGAAGACGTCGACTGCATGCGCGAGCTCCGCCATCATGTCGTGGCTGAGCGCATTGAGCACCTTCGGTCGGTTCAGCGTAATGATCGCCACCGCATCCCGGGTGGACGTCAGAATGTTCTCGTAGTCCATCTCGCGGACCTCCTATCGCATTGCCACGCACACGATCATAAGCGCGACCCGTCGGCGGATGCACGAGGGCGGCATTTCGGGTAAAAAGTCCCTTCGAGTGCCGACGGACAGAATTTGTTGCGGCGCACAATCTACGCCATATTCAACAACGTGTCACCAGCGGGGGACGGACAATGACGGGTCGCTACGCCGAGGTTTATGCGCGCTCCCTCAGCGACAAGGAGCGCTTCTGGGCCGACGCCGCCGAAGCCGTGCACTGGTACCGCAAGTGGGACTCGGTGCTGGACACGAGCAACGAACCGTTTTATCGCTGGTTCACCGGCGCCGAGGTCAATACCTGCTACAACGCCCTCGACCTGCACGTGGACAACGGTCGCGGCGATCAGGCGGCGCTCATATACGACAGCCCCGTCACCGACACCGTCAAGACTTTCACCTACCGCGAGCTTCGCGACAGGGTAGCCACTTTCGCCGGTGCGCTGGCAGGACAGGGAGTGAGCAGAGGCGATCGCGTCATCATCTACATGCCTATGATACCCCAGGCCGTGGTCGCGATGCTGGCGTGCGCGCGACTCGGGGCGGTGCACTCGGTCGTATTCGGAGGATTTGCATCCAACGAGCTGGCGGTGCGAATCGATGACGCGCAGCCGAAGGTGATCGTGTCGGCGTCGTGCGGCATCGAACCGGGCAGAATCGTCGAGTACAAGCCGCTGCTCGACAGGGCTATCGAGCTTGCGAGTCACAAGCCTGACAGAAACATCATCGTGCAACGCTCGGCAAAGCGCGCCGAGCTCGACCCGGAGCGCGACATCGACTGGAAGGAGGCGATGGATTCGGCGACGCCCCATGATTGCGTGCCTGTGGCGGCCACCGATCCGCTCTACATTCTCTATACATCGGGAACAACCGGGCAGCCCAAGGGCGTGGTGCGCGATAACGGCGGCCACATCGTAGCGCTCAAATGGACGATGAAAAACATCTACGGCGTCGATCCCGGAGAAGTGTACTGGGCCGCCTCCGACGTCGGCTGGGTCGTGGGTCACTCCTACATCGTGTATGCGCCGCTCTTCAACGGCAACACGACGGTTCTCTACGAGGGCAAGCCCGTCGGCACCCCGGATGCCGGGGCCTTCTGGCGAGTGATCTCCGAGCATAATGTGTCTGTCATGTTCACCGCACCGACTGCCTTTCGTGCCATCAAGAAGGAAGATCCCGAGGGCAAACTGATTGCAGAGTACGATCTCGACCATTTCCGTACTCTGTTTCTTGCCGGCGAACGCACCGACCCCGATACCTTGCACTGGGCGGAGAAAAAGCTCCGCGTCCCCGTTATCGACCACTGGTGGCAGACAGAAACAGGCTGGGCGATATGCGCGAACTGCATCGGCATCGAGCAGCTGCCGATAAAGCAGGGGTCTCCAACAAAGCCTGCGCCGGGAATGGATGTTCAGGTGCTCGACGAGAGCTCCCGCCCGGTCAAATCCGGGGACGTCGGCGCTCTGGTAATCAAGCTGCCTCTACCACCCGGCACGTTTCCGACGCTATGGAACGCCAACGAGCGCTTCATCGATGCGTATCTTTCCGAATTTCCCGGCTACTACAAGACTGCAGATGCCGGCTTCATCGATGATGACGGCTATGTGTTCGTCATGTCGCGTACGGATGACATCATCAATGTTGCCGGTCACAGGTTGTCGACTGGCGCAATGGAAGAGGTGCTTGCCGCCCATCCGGACGTTGCAGAGTGCGCCGTCGTTGGGGTCGCGGACCAGCTCAAGGGTCAACTACCCGTGGGATTTCTCGTGCTGAATGCCGGCGTCGAGCGAAACGAAGCCGATATCGTCAAAGAGGTCGTGAGTATGGTACGCAGTGAAATCGGGCCCGTGGCAGCGTTCAAGACTGCTGCGGTGGTCAAACGGCTGCCAAAAACACGATCCGGAAAAATCCTGCGTGGTACGATTCAAAAAATTGCCGACAGTGAGAAATGGAAAATGCCGGCGACAATCGACGATCCGGCAATTCTCGACGAGATCACAGAAGCGTTGCAGGGATTGGGCTACGCAAAAGGAGCATGATGCACAGTCCGAGGAGGTAAGCGGTCATGGCGGAGTTCAAGAAACCGTCTCTCGACGACTGGGCGGTACGTGCTGTCGAAGAGTTGAAAGGACGGAACATTGACGAGCTCGAATGGCCGACGCCTGAAGGCATCGAAGTAAAAGCACTCTACACGGCCGAGGATCTCGAAGAGCTCGAGAATCTGGAGGGACTACCCGGTTTCCCACCTTATTTACGCGGACC
>JBFICP010000319.1:0-3588 GCA_041581935.1 Gammaproteobacteria bacterium
ATCGTCGAAGCGATGCTTGCCTATGCCAAGGGTGAGCTCGGAGATGTGCCGATAGCGCTCGGAGATGTCGATCGCATCATCGCCATCGGCTCAGACGGCATGATGGCGGCAGTCAAGGCTGCTCGCTACGGCGTGCTCGCACCGTATCTCAAAGAGAAGCACACGGCCATCGGCTCCATCAACTCTTCGATGCAGTGCATGATGAAGGGAGTCTGTGCCCAGTGCCTTTGCCGGCACGTCGATCCGAAAACCGGCGAGGAGAGCTTCGTGTACTCCTGCAACAATCAGGATCAGTTTCTCGACGAGGTGGATTTCTCGAACCTGCACCAGCGGCTGCGCCAGAACTCCGTGCAGGAAAAGCTGTCTGATTTGTGGCTGGACCACCTGCTGGAAGAATACCGGAAACACTGAGCAGCAATTCGCGAGTAGGAGCAAGCTTGCTCGCGAACGAAGCCGCATTCGCGAGCAAGCTCGCTCATACACGCGGAAGATGCGCGCAGAAAACTTTCGAGAAGCACAGAGCTAAGGAGTCACGATGAGCAAGATTACGCCCCGCCAAAAGACACCGGATCTCGAATTCAAAACCCTTGAAGGCGACACATGGCGGCTCGCCGATCGAAAGCCGAAAAACTTCACCATGATCGTTGCCTATCGCGGCCTGCACTGCCCGATCTGCAAAGGCTATCTGCGCGATCTGGACCGCATGAAGGACGATTTCGAGAAGCTCGGCGTCGAAACCGTTGTCGTCAGCAGCGACGATCGCGAGCGGGCCGAGCAGGCCAAGCGGGAATGGGAACTCGAGAATCTGACCATCGGCTATGGCCTCGGCATCGACAAGGCGCGGGAGTGGGGTCTGTTCATTTCCACCAGCCGCGGCAAGACGTCGGCCGGGATCGAGGAGCCGGCGTTGTTCAACGAGCCGGGATTGTTTCTGGTGCGGCCCGACCAGACCCTGTACGCCTCCAACATCGTCACCATGCCGTTCACCCGCCCGCGCTTCAAGGACGTGCTCGGCGCTTTGGAGTTCATCACCGAGAAGGATTATCCGGCCCGCGGCGAAGCCTGACGCAGCCGCCCGCCGTCAACGTGTTACGCTACGCGGCGTGGCTATCGATACCGAAGTCAAGCTGCTTGCGCTGCGTCGCACCAAGATCGTAGCGACCCTCGGGCCGGCCTCGAACGACGCCGTCACGATTGCGCGGCTCATGCAGGCCGGTGTCAGCGTGTTTCGCCTGAACATGTCCCACGGCGAGCACGCGGGGCATCGAGAAACCTTTCAGAGCATCCGGCGTCTTGCGGAGGAAGCGAGCCGCCACATCGCGATTCTCGCCGACCTCGCCGGGCCCAAGATTCGCGTCGGCCGCTTCGTCGACGGCTCCATCGTGCTCGAGCTCGGCGACACGGTCACGGTAACCACGCGCGACGTACAGGGTAAGACCGGACTGATCCCGTCCCAGTACGAGGCCCTCGCCGACGACGTGAGTCGCGGCGATCGCATATTGCTCGCCGACGGCGTCATGGAGCTCGAAGTCGATCGCATCGAGGGCACCGAGATCACCTGCACCGTGACCCATGGCGGCGTGCTCGAGGATCGCAAAGGTATCAATCTGCCCGGGGTCAAAGTTTCCGCGCCTTGTCTCACCGAAAAGGACAGGGAGGACGCGCGGTTTCTGCTCGATCTGGGGATCGACTATCTGGGGCTTTCCTTCGTGCGCCAGGCAAGCGACGTCGCCGAGCTCGCGGAGCTGATCAAGGCGTGTAGTGCCACCGCCGGCATCGTTGCCAAAATCGAGCGGCCCGAGGCCCTCGAGGACGTGGATGCCATCGTCAACGGCGCCGACGCCATCATGGTGGCGCGCGGTGATCTCGGCGTCGAGCTTCCGCCGGAGCAGGTGCCGATTGCCCAACGTCAGCTGGTCGATGCCGCGCGCGCGCGAAACAAGCCCGTCATCGTGGCGACCCAGATGCTCGAATCCATGATCGAAAACGCGCGCCCGACGCGCGCGGAAGTCTCCGATGTTTCACACACGGTTCTGAGCGGCGCCGACGCCATCATGCTCTCCGGCGAAACGGCCACGGGCAGTCATCCGGTGCTGGCCGTGGAGATGATGAATCGCATCGCCCGACAGTCCGAAGCCTATCTTTGGGAACAAGGGGCGTTCGGCGGATTTGATCTCCGCGATCGCGGCGAGCCGCCCATTCCGTTCGGCGATGCGGTGGCGCGCGCCAGCGGACAGCTCTCGCGCGACCTCAGGGTACGCGGCATTCTCGTTATCTCCCACAGCGGCATGTCCGCCGCGACCATGAGCTCGGCACGCCCGGCCGCGCCGGTCGTCTCGATATCGAACAACGCCGCCAGCTGTCGCAAGATGAGTCTGATGTGGGGCGTGGTGCCACACCTTGTCCGGGACGAGGAACTCGAGGACAGCATCGCCATGGCGCGCGACCGCGCCCAGACGCTCGGCCTCGCCGAGCCCGGCGAGTTCGTGCTGCTGGTGCGCGGATTCCACGCGGATCCGATGAAGAATACGCCGTCGATCACCCTGTTGCGGGTCTAAAGGCCGCCTGGTCTTCGAGCCGAGATACCGACCACGCACGGCGGCTTGGACGAACCGCCAGGGGACACGGCTCGAAGGAATGTGCGTGCGCTGTTACGCGTCGTCGAATGAGCTCAGCACGTCGAGTGAAACAGTCCCCCGACCCGCTCGCCGCACGAGGCCAACCGGTTGTAATACTCGGCGGCGGCCTTCGTCTCGGCAATGTGGACGGGAATTCGCCTTTTTTCCAATAAGTCGAGCGTTTCCTGACAGGTACGCAGCATCAGCAACATCCCCCGACTGAGGACGATTGTTTTACTCCCGTTGTCGAGCAGCTCCTCGATGTCCACCGGCTGAATGCCGGGCACGTGGTGGGTGCCGGTTTCCCGCCAGTCCCACTCCCGACCACCGCCCGGCCAAAGCTTGAAATCCTTACCGACACCCAGTCCCGCCACCTCCATACGACCCCAGGATATGCGATCGATGCAGGGCGATTTGTCCGCGTCGCGTTGCATTACGATGCCTCCATTGTCGTCTGTCGCCCGATATCGGGTTGCACCAAGCCGTGTGGCAGTCCCCCGCCAGGCACAGCGCCCTCTCAGACGACGATTTCCGTTACCACCTCAGATTTGACCGAATTGGCGATAAAGCACTGATCGTGAGATTGATGGTGTATTTTTTCCAGCTCTTCCAAGGTTGGCTGCTTCTCCCCAGAAAACGTGATTTTCGGTCGCAGCGACACCTTCGTTATTGAAATCTTACCACTGCTGTCCTTTTCCATAACGCCGACGGCGTCATCAACATACTCGTCGACAATAAACTTTCGCCTTGCCGCGATGGCCAGAAAAAACAGCATGTGACAGCTGGATAGCGACGCAACAAACGCTTCCTCTGGGTCGACGTTCGCTTCCACCGAGCAGGGAGGAGGCAGCACGTGGGGAGAAGATGATGCTGGGATCGATGTGCCCCCGTCAAAGCGCCATTCGTGGGCACGACTGAACTTGTTGTCGACGTACGGCTCGTCATCACGCCGTTGCCATCTTACGGTTGC
>JBFICP010000320.1:0-3557 GCA_041581935.1 Gammaproteobacteria bacterium
CCAATCGCTGCTCAAGCCGGTCGCCCAGCGCCGCATCCTCGATGAATATGCGAAACACGACGGTGCCCTGCTGCGACTCGCGGATCTGCATGAACGTTGGCAGTGCACCCGGCGGGCACTGGATTCGCTCTCCGGCGGACCGGAAGAGCGCGAGCAGCGCCTCGACTATCTGCGTTATCAGGTCGGCGAGCTCGACGCGCTCGATGTTCACAGTGGCGAGCTCGAATTGCTCGATGACGAGCATCGGCGTCTCAGCCACTCGAACGAGCTGATCGCGATTTGCGCGCGCGGTCTCGAGGACATCGACGGTGACGCCGACACGTCGCTGACGTCACGACTTGCGTCAATCGCAAACGCGATTGACGACATGGCCGCTATCGATCCCAAGGTCGAGGGCATTCGCGAGCTGCTCGGCGGCGCTGGCATTCAGCTTCAGGAGGCCGCCGCGGAGCTGCGCCGCTACCAGCACGGCATCGACATCGACCCCGAGCGCCTGCGAGTGCTCGACGAGCGCGTCACGGCGATTCACGACAGTGCCCGAAAGCACCGGGTCGAAGCCCGCGAGCTGCCCGCGCTTCACCAGAAGCTGCGCGAAGAGATGGCCGAGCTGGAGGGCTCCAGTGCGCGACTCGCGGAGCTGCAGGCGTCGCTCGAGCAGATCCACGAGGAGTACACCGCCGCTGCGCGCACGCTGCACCAAAGCCGCGTTCGTGCCGCCGCCAAGCTCGCCGCAGCGATCACCTCGAACATGCAATCGCTCGGAATGCCCCGGGGCCGCCTGGAAATCGGCGTCGAGGCGAACTTCGATGCGCCTCCGTCACGCGAAGGCGCGGACACGGTCGCGTTTCAGGTTGCGGTCAATCCCGGACAGGCTCTGCAGCCACTTGCGAAAGTTGCTTCCGGAGGCGAGCTCTCCCGCATCAGCCTCGCCATCCAGGTCATTGCGACCCAGAGCAGCGGCGTTCCGACGTTGATCTTCGACGAGGTGGACGCCGGTATCGGCGGACGCGTCGCCGAGATTGTCGGCCGCGAGCTGCGGCGCCTGGCGGACAACCGCCAGGTGCTGTGCGTCACGCACCTTCCCCAGGTGGCGTCGCTCGCGCAGCAGCACGTGCGCGTGCAGAAGCGCAGCAAGCGTCGCCAGACGCACACCGATTTGCACAGCCTGAGCGGAGAGAGCCGCGTGGAAGAAATCGCCCGCATGCTCGGCGGCGTCGACATCACCGACCAGGCCCTTGCCCACGCGCGCGAGATGCTCGAGCGAACATGAAGCCCGGGGCTCGTTCTTCGGGGTTATACTTCGAATCTTCCCCGCGCCGGTTTACAAATTGCGAGCATATTGCTGAGATTGGCCCCTGAGATGGCAATCCGCTACCACAAAAAACCGTGGCAATCGATCATCCTGCTCGCATGCCTGGCGCTCGTCGCATGCTCGGGCAAGATTCCGGGCGTCTACAGCATTCCCATTCAACAGGGGAACGTCGTCACCGTCGAGATGCTTCAAGAGCTCAAGCTCGGCATGGACAAGCGCAAGGTCACGTTCATACTCGGCACACCGCTCGTCATCGACGCGTTTCACTTGGATCGCTGGGATTATTTCTACAGCTACAACCCCGGCGGCGGAGATACCGTGCAGCAGCGGGCTTCGCTGTTCTTCGAAGATGAACGGCTCGCACGCATCGATGCCGATATCGATTCCGACATCGACTATCACACCGTGACACATGCGACCGACAAGGTGCTCATCGTTCCGCCGAAGAAAAGTGGCGGCTTCTTTGCCGCGATCACCCCCGGATTCTTGAAGCGCGATGAAGAGGAGCAGGCCCAGGACGAGATCGAAAGGACTCTGGCTACCGGCTTCAACGAAGCGCTGCCGGCGCCGGACCAATCCGCCGCAGCCGCCGGCACCGGTGAAGTGATCGACCCCGCGATTGCGACCCAGGCCGCCATCGAGCCCGGCGTCGACGAGGTGACGCTGCCGAGCGAAATCTACGCACCCAACAGCCCCGTCGGTGCCGAAAGCGCCGGCGCCGTCGTGCCCGCCGCCGGCCCCGTCGTGGAAACCCTCTCCGCCGAGACCCGGGATCGCTCTCAATACCTCGAGCAGCTGTTCGACAATTTCGGCGCCGAGGCCACGCCACCGGCCGCGAAACCCTCCGCGGTGCCGTCCGCACCCGCCGATTTCGGTCCCCGCGACCCCACGCGCCCGACGCGAGACTGAACGGCGTTCACGTCCGGCGCCGGCGCCTGGCAGCGGCGCGCGCCGCACGCTGCCTTCTCGCCTGCTTGGGGTCCGCCTGCAACGGGCGGTAGACCTCCACCCGGTCGCCCGCTTCGAGCGGGGTGCGCGCGGAGACCGGCGTACCGAACACCCCGAGCGTGCTTTGGCGCAAATCGATTCCCGGAAAGCGTTCCAGTAATCCCGATCTGCGCACTGCCTCTCCGGCGCTGGTTCCCGCCGGTACCCGCAGAGACACGACGACCTGCTCGTCCGGCTCCGCGTACGCCACCTCCACATCGATGGCCGCACCGTCAGCCATAAAGCTCCTTCGCCCGCCGGCAGAATGCTTCCACCATGGAGTTGACCATTTCACCGAACAGCGGTCCCAGGGTGCGCCGTACCACGGCATTCGAAAGCTCGAACTCGAGATCCAGTAGAACACGGCACGACATAGCATCGAGTGCCACGAATTGCCAGCACCCCTTGAGGTGGCTGAACGGCCCGTCAACCAACTCGATGTCGATGCGCGAATCGCGGGTCATGACGTTGCGCGTGGTGAAGCTCTTGCGCAACGGCCCGCGTCCGATTTCCAGGCTCGCCTCGACCGCGTCCGGACCCGACGCGAGTATGCGCGCATCCCGACACCACGGCACAAACCCCGGATAGCCCTCCACATCCGCCACCAGCGCATACATTTCACTGGCCGTGTAGGGCACGAGCGCACTTCTGCTGACTGTCTGTAGCATATCGACCATCGGGGCGGCGCGATGTTAGCACATGCGCCTATCGACACCGCCCGGGTTGTGAAACAATTCCCAACATCCGGAAACGCCATGGGAAAGAAAAAACGACGTAAAGGCGCAGACGCCAACACCATCGTACTCAACAAGAAGGCGCGCCACGACTTTTTCATCGAAGACAGTATCGAGGCCGGGCTCGCGCTCGAAGGCTGGGAGGTCAAGAGTCTGCGCGAAGGGCGCGTTCAGTTGCGCGAAGCCTATGTCGTGCTCAAGGACAACGAGGCCTGGCTGGTCGGCGCACATATCACGCCGCTGGTGAGCGCCTCCACCCACGTCAACACCGATCCCACCCGCAGCCGAAAGCTGCTTCTGCACCGTGAGCAAATCGATCGCCTGATCGGCGCAGTGGAGAGGCGCGGCTTCACCGTCGTGCCTACACGCATGCACTGGCACCGGGGGCGGGCAAAGCTCGACATCGGCCTCGCGCGGGGCAAACGCAAGCAGGACAAACGCGCCACGGAGAAAGAGCGCGACTGGCAGCGCCAGAAGCAACGCATCCTCAAAGAACGCTAGCGACCCTACGGCGCTCGACCCCG
>JBFICP010000321.1:0-3546 GCA_041581935.1 Gammaproteobacteria bacterium
GGCTCAGTACATGTGCTGACCGCCGTTTATCGACAAGGTCGAGCCGGTGATGAATCCGGCCTCGTCGGCGACCAGGAACAGCACGCCGCGGGCAATCTCCTCGGCATGACCCAGGCGGCCGACGGGTATGCCCGCGATGATTTTCGCCAGCACCTGCTCCGGTACGGCGCGCACCATGTCGGTATCGATATAGCCCGGGGCAATTGCATTCACGGTGATGCCCTTGGCGGCGCCTTCCTGGGCGAGCGCCTTGGTGAAGCCGTGAATCCCCGACTTGGCTGCGGCGTAGTTCACCTGGCCGTACTGGCCGGCCTGGCCGTTCACCGAGCCGATGTTGACGATGCGGCCGAAACCGCGCTCGCGCATGCCCTCGATGACGCACCGGGACATGTTGAAGCACGAGCTCAAGTTGGTCTGAATGACGCTGTTCCACTGCTCGGCGGTCATGCGGTGCAGGGTCCCGTCGCGGGTGATACCGGCATTGTTGACGAGTACGTCCACGGGACCGAGCTCGCTCGCAATGTTGCCGACCGCTTCGGTGCATGCGTCGAAGTCGGAGACGTCGAACTTGAACGCGGCGATACCGGTCTTGTCGCTGAAGCGATTCGCCGCTTCGTCGTTTCCGGCATAGGTGGCCGCGACGGCGTACCCAGCGCCTTTCAACGCCACGGAAATCGCTTCACCGATACCGCGGGTGCCGCCGGTCACTATAGCTGTGCGTGACATTTGTTATTCCTCCTTGACTCCCGAGAAGAGAAGTTTTCGTTGTCGTTTCAGTCGCGCTGGACGCACATGGCGATGCCCATGCCGCCGCCGATACACAGGGTGGCGAGGCCCTTCTTGGCGTCGCGTTGCTGCATGCCGTAGAGCAGGGTGGTGAGCACCCGTGCTCCGGAAGCGCCGACCGGGTGCCCCAGAGCGATGGCGCCGCCCTTGACGTTGACTTTCTCGGTATCCCAGCCGAGGTCCTTGTTGACGGCGCAGGCCTGGGCGGCGAACGCTTCGTTGGCCTCGATGAGATCCAGATCGGCGACGCTCCAGCCGGCCTTTTCCAGCGCCGCGCGGCTTGCGGGGATCGGGCCGCTGCCCATGATCGACGGATCGACACCGGCGGTTGCCCACGACACGATGCGCGCCAGCGGTGCGATGCCGCGCTTATCGGCTTCCGTCCCGCTCATCAGCACGAGCGCCGCGCCGCCGTCGTTGATGCCCGACGCGTTACCGGCAGTGACCGTTCCGCCTTCCCTGACAAACGCCGGGCGCAGCCCCGCGAGGCTCTCCGCGGTGGTGCCGTGCTTCGGGTACTCGTCGGCGCTGACGACGGTCTCGCCGCGGCGCGTCTTTATGGTGACGGGAGTGAGCTCGGCGTCGAATTCGCCGGACTTCTGAGCCTTCTCCGCCTTCTGCTGTGAGGCGGCGGCAAAAGCGTCCTGCTCCTCGCGCGTGATCTGCCACTTCTGGGCGACGTTCTCGGCGGTGTTACCCATGTGGTAGCCGTTGAAGGCGTCCCACAGCCCGTCCTTGATCATGGTGTCGACGAGCTGGGTGTCGCCCATCTTCTGGCCATTCCTCAAATGCACGCAGTGGGGCGCCTGGCTCATGCTCTCCTGGCCACCGGCAACGACGATCCCGCTGTCGCCGAGCTTGATGGCCTGGTATCCCAGAGCCACCGCCCGCAGCCCCGAGCCGCACAGCTGATTGATGTTGTAGGCGGTCTTCTCCACCGGTATGCCGGCGCCGACAGCCGCCTGGCGTGCCGGGTTCTGGCCCGCACCGGCGGTGAGAATCTGTCCCATGATGACCTCGCTGACGTCCTCCGGGCTGACGCCGGCGCGTTTCAGCGCTTCGGCAATGGCGACTTCTCCGAGAAAGGAAGCGCTCACCGAGGACAGGGCGCCATTGAAGGCGCCGATGGGGGTGCGCGCCGCGGATGCGATGACGACGTCGTTCATTGTTGGATCCCCTCCATGATGCGTGGGTGACAGATAGGTGCTGGCATTATAAGGCCTCGATGCTGCATTGCAACAAAACGCCGTTGCCAGCGCGTTCAGGCGGTCGCGACAAGACTCTCTTCCAATATCTCCAGGCCTCGCACGAGCTCCGACTCGTCGATGGTAAGCGCCGGGGCCAGGGTGACGATGCGGCCCATGGAGATCTTGAAGCTCAGACCCCGGGTCAGGCAACGGTACATGAGTTCCTCGGCGGTCGTCGACACGCCGTCGCGATCCTCGGCGCCGAACTCGAGGCCGAGCAACAGCCCGATGCCGCGCACGTCGCGCACGCGCGCATCGCCGGCGGCCATGGCACGCAGGCGATCGAGCGCCTGCGCGCCGAGTGCCGTGGCCCGATCCAGGAGGCGCTCGTCCTCGATGACCTCCAGGGTGGCGAGGCCGGCGGCACTTCCCACCGGGCTCTTCTCGTGGGTGTAGTGGCCGAGGGCGCGGTCCGGCGCGACCTGCAGGCCGTCGCGCGCGATGACGGCGGCGAGCGGATACACGCCCCCGCCGAGTCCCTTGCCGATGACCAGCATGTCGGGAACGATGTCGTAGTGCTCACAGGCGAACATTGCACCGGTGCGCCCGAGCGCCGTGGGGATCTCGTCGAGTATCAGCAGCGCGCCGTGACGATCGCAGGCATCGCGCACGATCCGCCAGTATTCGCGAGGAGGCACGTAGGGCGTCGATCGCACGGTTTCCGAGATCACCGCGCCAACGTCACCTTCCTTCTCGAGCACGTAGTCGACGTACTCGGCGCATTTGAGCGAGCAGCGGTCGCCGCAGTCGAAGGGGCAGTGCACGGGATCGGGGGGCGGCACGTGCTCGGTGCCCGGCAGCAGCGGCCCGATGTTCTGCCGAAACAGCGACTCGCCGCCCACCGAGACAGCGTCCAGAGAGGCGCCGTGAAAGGAATCCCACATGGAAACCGTCTTGTGACGGCCGGTGGCGGCGCGCGCCACCTTGAGCGCGATACCGATGGCGCTGCTGCCGCCGGGTGCGAACAGCACGTGGGAAAGATCTCCGGGGGCGAGCTCCGTGAGGCGTTGCGCGAGTCGGATGGCGGCGCGGTTGGTGAAGCGACGGGTGCAGAATGGCAGCGTGTCCAGTTGACGTTTGACTGCGGCAACCACGTGCGGATGTCCAAAGCCCACCTGGTGAACGCTGTTGCCGTGGAAGTCGAGGATGCGCCGGCCGTCGAGACTCTCGATGACGGCGCCGCTCGCGCCTTCGAGTACGTCCAGGCACGGCGTGGAAAGAGACTGGTGCAAGAACACCTCGGCATCGGCATGGAGCCAGCGGCGACTCTCGCTCGACACGTGCTCGTCGAGCCACGCCGTGCGCCGCGGCGAGAGGTTGGATTCGCCCTCGGAGAGCAAGCCCGGCTCCGGCTTGTCCGATTGTGGTTTTCCGTTGGCGCGTTTCATGGGTGCAGGCTTCTCGCTCGAGGCTCGATTCGCGCAACGCCGTGTCGCGGCCAAGGGCCGGTGGAATATGACGGCTGATTTCCGCGCTCGATGCGTATATTGCGCAAGACTACACCCTCGTCCGA
>JBFICP010000322.1:0-3497 GCA_041581935.1 Gammaproteobacteria bacterium
CTGTTTTCACGCCACGGCACCGAACACAGCGTGTCTGCGATGTCGAGGCTGCACGATCACGCCGAAGCGCAGATGCGTGCCGCGTTGCAAAGCCTGCCGGCGGGCACCTATCGCGGCGAGGACTGGCTGGACGACGATGCGTCGGGCGGCGAGCCACTGCCGATACGCGTTTGCATCGACCTCGAAGGCGATCGGGCCCGGTTCGATTTCTCCGAGTCCGGCGACGCGGCCCGGGGACCGGTGAATACGACGCGCTTCATCGCCGCGGCATCGGTGTTCTATGCCGTGAAGGCGCTGGTCGGCGCGGATATTCAGGCGAACGGCGGTTGCTACCGGCCGCTCGAGGTGGTCACGCGTGCGGGATCGGTGCTCGATCCGGGTCCCGAGCACCCGGTGGTCGGCGGCAATCACGAGACTTCGCAGCGGGTGGCGGATGCCATCTTCCGCGCCCTGGAGCCGGCAGTGCCGGAGCGCCTGAGCGCGGGCGGGCCGACCACTTCGGGTCTGCTGCTGTTTGCCGGGCGAGGATCCGACGGCGCGTGGACGACACTCTACGAGACCCATGGCGGCGGCGAGGGTGCCCGCCGGGATCGCGACGGCGCGCCCGTGGTGCGGGTGCACATGTCGAACGTCATGAACACACCGGCCGAGGTCATCGAGGCCGAGTACCCGGTATGCATTGAATGCCAGCGCCTGCGCCGTGGCTCCGGCGGCGCCGGTGTGCACCGCGGCGGCGACGGACTGCACCGCGAGTACCGGGTGCTGGCCGAGCGCATGTCGTTGACCAGCATGTTCGAGCGCGCGGTGGTGCCGCCTTACGGCCTTCAGGGCGGCGCGCCGGGTGCGCCGTTTCAAGTCACGGTCATCCCGGTGGCCGGCGAAGCGTACCGGCTGGCGGGCAAAGCCAATGTGGAACTGCGCAGGGGCGATCGCGTCGTGGTAGAAAGCTGCGGAGGCGGTGGTTACGGCAAGCCGACGTAACGAAACGCTGAGCCCAAGCTGCGACGACCAAGAACTGAAAGTCATCGAGGGGTCGATCATGAAACTGGAAAACAAAAACGCCATCGTCACCGGGGCCGCGAAAGGCATGGGCGCGGCGATCACGCTGACGCTCGCACGCGAGGGGGCGGATGTGGTGCTCACCGCCCGCGACACGGCGGCGCTCGATGAGGTGGCCGGGCAGGTGCGGGCGCTGGGCCGGCGCGCCGAGGTGGTGGCGGCGGACGTCACCAACGACGGGCACGTGAAAGCCATGGTCGAGAAGGCGCGTGCATTCTTCGACGGGCGCATCGACATTCTCGTCAACGTGGCGGGTGTGACCGGTCCCATCGAAACGCCGGTGTGGGAGCTCGAGGCTGACGACTTTTCCCATGTCATCGAGTCCAACATCCGGGGCACGTTTCTGCCGATGAAATACGTTCTGCAGACCATGGTCGGCCAGCGCAGCGGCAAAGTGGTCAATATCGGCGGCACGTCCGGGCTGCGCGGCTATCGATATCGGGCGGCCTACAGCTCATCGAAATGGGGCGTGCGCGGGCTCACGCGTACCGCGGCCATCGATGCCGGCGAGTACGGGATCAATGTCAACGTGGTGTGCCCGGGCATCGTGCATACACCGCGCATGGACACGCTTTGCGAGGAGAAAGCTCGGATTCGCGGTTGGACAGTCGAACAGGTATACCAGGAGTACGTGGACGAAATGATTCTGAAAAGAGTCACCGAGCCACAGGACATCGCCGATGCGGTGCTGTTCCTGGCGAGCGAAGACAGTCGTAATATGACCGGACAGGAGATCACTGTCGACGGCGGCTGGGACGTCTGAGACCCAATCGAGGACACCGACATGTATGCAGAATTCGATCTCCACGTTCCGAGGGATCTGGATGGCGCGTTGGCAGTGCTCGCGCAAAGCGACGAGCCAGGCGTCATCATGCCGCTCGCCGGTGGCACCAACATGATCGTCGACCTGCGCGCACGCGCGGTATCTCCCGGGGCGCTCGTGAGCATCGGCAAGGTGCCCGGAATCCGCGGCATCACCATTCGTGACGGTCGCGTACGCATGGGGGGACGGACGACCGTCAGCGATATGCTGCGGCACGCGGAGCTCGGTGCCTTCGCGCCGTCGCTCGTAGAGTCCGCGCGGGTCTTCGCGGGACAGATGGTGCGCAATACCGCCACCGTCGCCGGCAACATCTGCAGCGGCTCACCGGCCGCGGATCTGGTGCCGCCGCTGCTCGCGCTGGACGCCGACGTGACGCTCGCCAGCCGGTCCGCTAATCGGACCATCCCGCTCAGCAAGTTCTACCAGGACTACAAGGTCATGGCGCGCCGTCCCGGCGAGCTGCTCACTGAAGTGAGCTGGGACGCGCCGGCGGCGAATGCGACCGACCTGTTTTACAAGCTCGCGCGTCGCAAAGGTGATGCCATCACGGTAGTCGGTGTCGCCGTCGCCATGCGCGTCGAGGCCGGCAGGTGTCATGGTGTGCGCATCGCGCTCGGCTCGGTGGCTCCTGTCGTCACGCGGGCGCCGGCGGCGGAACAAGTGCTCGAGGGCCAGGCGGCGACATCGGAGCGTATCGATGCCGCCGCGCGCGCCGCCATGGATGCGGTGAATCCCATCGATGATATTCGCGCATCGGCGGACTATCGCAGTCATTGCGTGCAGGTTCTGGTGCGGCGCCTGCTGACCCGGGCCCGCGAGCAGCTCGCGTCGGGGAGTCAAAAGACAAGGGGTTCGCGACCATGAACGATGCAAAGGTAGTGCGACTCAGCGTCAACGGTCACGCGTGCGAGCCCAGCACGCCGCCCAACGAGACTCTCCTGGAAACATTGCGCGGGCTCGCCTGTTTCGAGGTCAAGAGCGGCTGTGAAAAGGGTGATTGCGGCGCCTGTGCCGTGCTCGTCGACGGAGAGGCCGTTGACAGCTGTCTGACGCTGACCTGGACAGTGGAGGGCGCGGATGTAACGACCGTCTCCGGGCTCGGCACCATGGATTCGCCGCATCCGCTCCAAAAAGCCTTCATCGAGCGCGGCGCCGCCCAGTGTGGGTACTGCACACCCGGGCTCATCATCGCGGCGCAGTCGATGTTCGACAACGACACGCGGGATCCCAGCGAAGACGACATCCGGCTCGCATTGAGTGGAAATCTCTGCCGATGCACGGGCTATACAAAGGTGTTCGACGCCGTCGCCGAGGCGGCGCGAATCATTCGCGAGCGAGGAGAGTCCTCATGAGCGTCGTGAACGATCCGCCATCGACGGCCCGAGGCGGCGCCAACATCGAGTTCCGTCAGGTGGGCAAGCCGTTGCCGCGTATCGACGCGCCGGGTAAATCCCATGGCAAGACCCGCTACGCCGGTGACTACGTTATGCCGGGCATGCTTCACGCGAAAGTGCTGCGAAGCCCAGAGGCGAGCGCGCGTCTCGTGCGCATCGACGCGTCGAAGGCGCGCGCCCTGCCCGGAGTGGTCTGCGTGCTGACCCATGCCGAGCTCCCC
>JBFICP010000323.1:0-3447 GCA_041581935.1 Gammaproteobacteria bacterium
CATGCTCTACGGCACCTACTTCTACTACAGCCTGGAGGGCGCGCAGACGCAGCTCGGTGAAACCGAAGAGCGCTTGAAACAGGCGGAATCCGACGTGGAGCGCGCACGAAGAAGACTCCAGGAAGTCGACGAGCGGCTGGCGGCTACCAAGGGCGAGTTCGTGTCGGCCATACGCGACATCAAGCAGGCGCAAACCCTGTCGGAGCGTGCTATTCGCACCGAGTTCGATATGAGACTTACGGCGCTTACCGAGCGGGCCCGCAGCGCGCTCCAGCGTATTTCCGAGCGCGATGTCGAAGCCCGGGAACGCCTTCAGGCGGATACCCGTGCCGAGATTGCCGCACTCAGAAAGGAACTCGAGGATCGCATGGTGGAGACCTACCAGGAGTTCAAACGCATCGAGGAAAGGCTCATCCAGTCGCTCGGAGCACGGCTCGAAGCGATCGAGCCGGCCGGCGCCCGCTTCAAGCGGTTGCTTCAGGATGCGCGCGCTGCGTCGTTGTTCGTGCGAACCACGTACGACATCGAATTCGCCAGAGCCGGGGAAGTCGTCACTCAGCACAGTTTCGGCAGCGGCTTTTTGATCTCCGAGCGTGGGCTGGCCCTCGGCGCCCGGCACGTGCTGTTCCCATGGCACTACGATCGGCAGCTGCAGGTGCTGGTGGCTCTCGGACTCGCCCGTGTCAGAGAAGAGACTGTCAGCTGGAGCGTATGGACCATCGATGAGCGCGTGCTGGCCGGTGAGGACGCCGCGGGCGTTCCGATTTTTGATGCCGAGACCGCGTGGAGCAGTCGCTCCGAAGTTCGCGCGCTGCGCCACCTGTACTCGCCGCCTATGGCGTTTACGCAGGAACTGATCGAGGCGCCGGTGGGCACGGTCAGCATACCGATGCCGGTGGCGGGCTCCGACGACGTCGCCGTGCTGCAGCTGATGCAGTTCGATGCGCCTTTTGTTTATTTGACGATTGCCAGCAAAGCGGTCGAGCCACTCGACGATGCTCTTGCGATCGGCTATCCGTTTTCCAGGCTCGAAGACGGTCGGGCAGTGCCTCAGGGGGTCACGGGTTTCGTGCGACGCGTGACAGAGGACATACTCGAGCTCGATACCGCGCTCAACCCGGGATTGAGCGGCGGAGCGATTCTCAATCGTGATGGTGAAGTCATCGGCATGGCTGTCGGGGTGCTGCAATCGGACGTGTACGGACTCGCGATCCGGGGCCGCGATCTGGGTCGGGTGCTCGAGGACGCCGCGCAGCACGTGCGCAGCGAAGAGGCGCGTCTGCAGGCTCTCGGATGTGATGCCGGGGACGTCGATGGCGTATTCGATGCGCAAACCTGGCAAGCCTATACCTGCGAGCAGGCCATGAAGAAGTAGCACGTCAACGGCGTAACGCCATGGCGCGGCGCACGCGCTGCTCGGCCATGGATTGCGCCGCTGCGCGCGGTGGGCCTCCTTTGGCGGCGGCGTTGGAAAGCACCGTGTTGGTGTTGGCGCGGATCTTCTCTTCTATGACGGCAAAGGCCTGGCTCTGCATGCCACCGTGATACTCCACCGAGGCGCAGATGACGCCGCCGGCATTGGCGATGAAATCGGGCACGACGAGCACACCGCGATCGTGCAAAGACCGTTCGGCTTCCTCGGTCACGCCGATATTAGCACCGGAGAGAATCAGCTTCGCGGTTACGCGATGCGCATTGTCTGCACGAATGACGTCGGGACGCGCCGCCGGCACGAAGATGTCGCAGTCGACGTCGAGCAAAGCGTCGCCCGTGATGGCCTGGCCGCCGGCAAACTCGACGACGCTCGCGCCCCTGGCCTTGTGCTCGAGCAGCGCACTCACATCGAGGCCATCCTCGGCGAGCACTCCGCCGCGCGAGTCGACCGCGGCCACCAGGCGCGCACCCTTCCCGGATAAAAAGCACGCGGCGTGCCGGCCGACCGATCCGAACCCCTGGACGACGACCCGCGCGCCGTCCAGCTTCACGTCGCAGAAGTCCTGCGCAGCCTCTGCGCAGACACTGAGCCCGAAGCCCGTGGCACCGATCTCATCGAGCGGAATGCCGCCGATTTCGGGCGGAAGACCGACGGCCCTTCCGATCTCGTCCTGGCACCATGCCATGCAGGTTTCGTCGGTGCCCATGTCGGGGCCGACGATGTAGTCGCGGAGATCTCCGATGGCGCGGGCGAAGCTGCGTATCAGGCGTTCCTTCTCGCCGGGCGCCATTACCGGGTCGGCGAATATCACCGATTTGCCGCCGCCGTGCGCGATTCCGGCGGCGGCGTTCTTGTAAGTCATTGCCCGAGCGAGCCGCACGCACTCGTCCACGGACACGTCGGGCGCCATCCGCGCACCGCCGATGGAGGGGCCGCAGGCAACGTTGTCGATCACGACGATGGCACGCAGGCTGGATTCGAAGTCGTGCAGATACACGATCTTCTCGGGTCCGAGGTCGTCTGTGAAGTCCCAAATGTCGTCGGTCATTTCAGATGCCTCTCGAGCCTTTGAGCGTGGCGGCGAGCTCCTTCTTCATCTGCTCACGCATGACGAATTTTTGCACTTTTCCTGTGACGGTCATTGGAAAGGATTCGACGAATTTTATGTATTTCGGAATCTTGAAGTGCGCAATGCGGTCTTTGCAGAAGCGACGAATTTCATCGGCAGTTGCTTCTTCGCCCTCGTGCAGCTTGATCCAGGCGCACACCTCTTCACCGAATTTGGGATCCGGAACACCGATGATTTCGACCTCGTCAATTTTCGGATTTGTGTATAGGAACTCTTCGATTTCCCGAGGGTAAATGTTCTCGCCGCCCCGGATCAGCATGTCTTTGACCCGTCCGACGATCTGGCAGTAACCATCTTCGTCGATGCTCGCAATATCCCCGCTGGCGATCCAGCGGGCGTCGTCAATGGCTTCCGCGGTTCGACTCGCGTCATTCCAATAACCGGGCATCACGCAGTAGCCCCGGGTTTTAAGCTCGCCTGCCACCCCTCGCTCGACGATGCGCCCCTCATCGTCGACGATTTTGATTTCGATGTGGGGGAGCACGCGTCCCACTGTGTGCACGCGACGCTCGAGGTCGTCTTTTACGTGCGTTTGGAAGCTCACAGGGCCGGTCTCGGTCATGCCGTACGCGATTGTGATCTGCGCGAGGTGCATGTCTTCCATGACGCGCTTCATGAGCTCGACCGGGCAAGGCGCACCGGCCATGATGCCGGTGCGCAAGCTCGTCAGTTCGACGCGCTCGAAATCCGGCTCGTCGAGCTCCGCGATGAACATGGTCGGCACGCCATGCAGCGCCGTGCAGTGCTCGGCTTGGATGGTTTTCAGTACGGCGTTCGGCGAGAAGCTTTCGGATGCGAAAACCATGCACGCCCCGTGGGCAACGCAACACAGAGTGCCGAGCACCATACCGAAACAGTGATACATGGGCACCGGTATGCAGAC
>JBFICP010000324.1:0-3445 GCA_041581935.1 Gammaproteobacteria bacterium
CGATTGCGACAGTCGGTTGGACAGTAATGTCTCGAGCAAGAGCAGGAGACCACAGGCGAGGAGCAGATACCACCAGCCACGTTGATCGACGCCGGAATGGGCGCTTCGCGCAGCGGATATTTGTCGGGTAGTCCCACCGCCGTCCTTTACCCCGATGCTGTCGATAAATGCCTCTATAGACATCGGCTCCAGATTCGACTCGCGGGGCGACGGATTGGCGGCGATGACGATGCTCCTCGTTCCGCCGCCGCTCACATGCACTTCGTGGAATCCCGCTTCAGCAATCTGGGCGAAGGCTTCGCCGGGCGGCATGTGCACCTTCTGTCCCGACGGCGTTCTCAGGGTGGTCACGGTGCCACGCGCCAGCGCCGCAGCGCTGCGAGTGTGGCCGGGCAGACCTCTCGCGTACGTGGCGATATCCACGGTGTCGCCGACAACGACGGACTCGGTCGTGGGAACATGGGATGCGAGATACTTCAACGTCTCGTGCACCAACGGAACGAAGCCCGGTTGTAAAGCGAGGTTGTTCCAGGAGGGGCCGAGAGTCGTCGTCAGCACGAGCGCACGGCCGCGACCGACTTCGCGTTCCGCCAGGGCCACACGGTCGTCGTCATAGCGGGCCAGAACCGCGCCCTGGTCGACGCCGGTAAGCGATCGATAGCTAAAAACCTGCGCCGAGGCAAGATCACCATCCTCGTTGCCGGCGAAACCGGCGAGCGCGGGATGCAGTCGATTGATACCGAGCAGGCGCCCGGTATCCGAGCGTGCGCGCGCGACGGACGGACCCAATCGACCGGGAACGATACCGTCCTCGCCACCGGGCCAGTTTCCCTTGGTGCGCCCCCCGGTGGCCACCAGCATTCCGCCTCCCGAATGAAGAAATCGGTGCAGGCGTTGGCCGACGCTGCCGCCGGGGACCGGGGCGTCGTCAATGATGACGACATCTACGCTGTCGAAGTCCGCTTCACGCAGCTCCGAGACGGTACGCAAGGTGACGCGGAAGCCGGGCGCGCCGCCCTGGCCCAACGCGTGCACCAGGTGCAGTGCGCTCCCCGGAGGCGCGTTGCGGTCCTGGACCAGCAATACGGGAACGACGGCGCGGCCGCTCACCACCAGATGAAAGCTATTGTCGGCCTCGAGCGCATCGTCACCGAGGTGGATGCGTACCTGGAGGAGCTCGTCGGGAGCGAGTACCAGACGAAACACCGCATCGAGAGATTCGCCCCCGGCGAGCGATACGATTCGCCGATCGCGGTACTGACCATCTACTTCCATGGCCAGATCCGCGCTTTCGATTGGCAGCACACCGGAGTTGACGATGCGTGCTTCCAGCTCCACGGCGTCGCCGACGCCGAGCGGGGCGCGCCGCAGCTTGACGCCGGCAATGCCTGCATTTGCTTTGTCCGGTCCCGTCACTGCATGGGGAATGATGTCGATGCCCGGCGCGACGTGCGCCTGGCCGTTGACGCCGGTTCGCTGAAAATCCGATATGAGCACGATCTCGCGCTTGGCTGCATCGCTTTTCTCGAGCAGTGCGTTCGCGCGCGCGACGGCGCCGACGAGATCGGTATGCCCGTCACCCGGCTTCGTACCCGCGACCAGCGCGCGTAACGACACGTGATCCGCTGTAAGCTCCTGGCTGACCAACGTGTTGTGATCGAAGACAATCAGGGCGCCCCGATCACCCCCCCCGAGCTCACCGATGGCTTCGAGAGCGATGTCGGACGCAGTATCCCATCGGGACCCAAGCCGCATGCTGTGCGATCGATCGAGCAGGACCACACGATCGCGGCCGTCGACGAGTGATGCGACGGACGCCGATGGGAAATTGATGAACGGTCTGGCGAACGCCAAGCATAGCAACGCGATGATCAGACAGCGCAGCGCGAGCAGCCACCAGTGTCGGATAGTGCGTCGGCGGTGCTCGCGCACGGGAATTCGCTTCAAGAACATGAGCGACGGAAACGCGAATGACATTTGCTCTTCGCGACGCACCAGGTGCACAACAATCGGTATCGCGACAGCCGCGAGTCCAGCGAGAAACAGCGGCGCTAGCAATCCAAAGCTCATCAGCGGACCTGCATGCGGTGTTGACGCTCGGTAAGATACTCGAAGAGCGCGTGATCGAGCGGCTCTGACGTATCAAAAAAGCGGTAATCCATGCGATGCTCGCCGAGGCTTCGGTGCAGCGTTTCCATGTGCGCCTGCACAGCGTCGGCGTAGGACTCTCGCATCTGATCGTGGACGATGGGGAGCCGCGCGTCGTTTTCCATGTCTTGGAACTGGCGTGCGTCGGACTTAGGCAGCAGCACCTCGTCCGGGTCGAGAATATGAAAGACCATCACGTCGTGACCGCGGTAGCGAAGCTCGGCGAGAGCATCCAGGAGCACCTTCGGATCGACATAGAGATCGGAGATCAGTGCAACGATCCCGCGGCGCCCGAGAGTGCGGGCGATCGTCGCGAGCGGCTTCTCGAATTCCCCGGCACGGTCAGGCGTTGCCTTATCGAGCTCGTGCAGCACGCGATCGAAGTGCTTCACCGACGGCGGCACCAGAGAAACGACCTCTTCGTCGAAGGTGATGAGGCCGACGCGGTCCCGTTGCTGCAGTGACAAATAGCCGAGACTGGCGGCGAGGAAACGGCCATAGTCGAGCTTTGATATGCCGGCGCTCGCGAATCCCATTGATTTCGAGACGTCGAGGACCAGGCTGAGATTCGCATTGGTTTCGGCCTGAAACTCGCGTACGAACAGGCGATCGGTGCGACCGTAGACGCGCCAATCGATGCGCCGCACATCATCACCAGGCATGTAGGCCCGGTGCTCGGCGAATTCCGACGATAGACCGAGATAGGGGGCGCGGTGCAGGCCGCTGATGAAGCCCGAGACGACGGTTTTGGCGATGAGCTCGAGCGAGCTCACGCGGGCGAGCACCTGCGGGTCGATGAAGCGGGTGCCTGGGATAGGAGTAGCGGTATCGCGGGTCAGCTTCATCTATCTTCGACTGTCGGAGTCGCTCCTGAACGGGGGCAAGGCCATCAATCAAGCATCCGCTAGAGACCCGACCTCGGAGTCGGAATCGCTGCGAGCAGCTCGTCGATGACGCGGTCGGGCCCGACGTGCTCACTTTCGGCGCGGAAATTGCGCAGTATGCGGTGGCGGAGCACCGAGTGGGCGAGCGCCCGAATGTCCTCGTAGTTGACGTGGTAGCGGCCGCGGGTGAGCGCACGGGCCTTGCCGCCGAGCACCAGGTACTGGGCGGCACGCACACTGGCGCCGTAGGAAATCCAATTGTCGACGAACTCGGCGGCCGCTTCCTTTCCGGGACGACTCTTGCGTACCAGCGAAAGTGCGTACTGTAGCACCGGCTCCGAGACCGGGACACGGCGCACGAGCGCCTGATAAGCGCGGATTTGCTCGCCGGTCATGGCATGCTGAAGAGCGTA
>JBFICP010000325.1:0-3429 GCA_041581935.1 Gammaproteobacteria bacterium
CCGCGGACGCGAGCATGATGCCCGGTCGATCGTTATCGTTAAACACGAGTGGACGTTCGTGGGCGCCGGTCGCGAGCACGACCTGGGCGGCACGCACCTTCCACAGCCGCAGCCGTGGGCGATCCGGTGTGGTGCCCGGCCGCAGATGATCGGTGACGCACTCGACAATCGTCAGATAGTTGTGGTCGTAGTACCCGGCAACCGTACTGCGCGGGAGCAGGTGAACGTCGTCGCAGGACTCAATCTCGCGCACGCTGGCACCGACCCACTCCATGGCCGGCTTGTCGTTGATCTTGTCCGTGCGTCCGAGCAAGGTGCCGCCGAACTCGGCTTGCTCGTCGGCGAGTATCACCCGCGCCCCGGCGCGCGCCGCCGCCAGCGCGGCGGCGATCCCAGCCGGACCACCGCCAGCTACGAGCACGTCGCAGTGTGCATGCATTTTGTCATAGATATCGGGATCCGGCCCATCGGGAGCGCGACCCAGACCGGCTGCCCTACGGATGAAATACTCGTAGCTCATCCACGCGCGCCTGGGCCACATGAATGTCTTGTAGTAAAACCCCGAAGGAATGACCCGTGAGAGCACATTATTGATCTCGCCAACATCGAATCGAAGACTCGGCCAGCGATTCTGGCTCGAGGCTTCGAGCCCCGCATAGAGCTCGATCTGCGTTGCTCGCAGGTTGGGTTGCGTGCGCGCCCCGGTCTCCAGCTGGATCAGCGCATTGGGCTCCTCTGCACCGCAAGAAAGGATGCCGCGTGGGCGATGGTACTTGAAGCTGCGACCAACCAGATGAACACCGTTGGCCAGAAGCGCCGAAGCGAGCGTGTCGCCTGCGTAGCCGGTGTACTCTCTACTGTCGAATCGAAAGGTCAGCGGTTGATCACGGTCGATGCGGCCGCCTGTCGGAAGTCGACAGGATTGCCCGGTCACGATTTGTGCCTCGCCTTTTTCGTCATGGCAGGCGGCTTCTCTCCCATCTTGTAAACCGCCGATATTTCATCGGTGACGGTATCGCGCCGAACATTGAACCAGCGACGGCAACCACGGCACACCCACCTTTCCAGATGTGTACCCTTGGGATTGCTGCGCATGAAAAGATAGTCGCCCCACTGCTCGTCGCTGAGCCGCTCGGGGTTTGTCGGACGCGCGATGTGTGCCTCACCTCCGTAGCTGAAGTCCTGCTCGTCGCGTGGACCGCACCACGGGCACTCGATCAGTAGCATCTTCTTACCGCCCGTTCAGTGCGCGACGGCGGCCGCGCCGTGCTCGTCGATGAGAAAGCCCGTGTTGAAGCGCTCGAGAGTGAAAGGCGCGTTCAACGCGTGCGGCTCGTCGTGGGCGATCGTATGAGCGAATACCCAGCCGGAGCCGGGCGTTGCTTTGAATCCGCCCGTGCCCCAGCCGCAGTTGAAGTAAAGGTTCTCTACCGGCGTCTTTGCGACGATTGGACTCGCATCCGGGCATACGTCGACGATACCCCCCCACTGCCGCATCATCCTTAGTCTCGAAAATATGGGAAACAGCTCCACCAGCGCACCCATCTGCCCCTCCACCACGGGAAAGCTTCCACGCTGCGAGTAAGAGTTGTAGGCATCTATTCCCGCGCCGATGACGAGCTCACCCTTGTCCGACTGACTGACATAGACATGAACGGCGTTGGACATCACCACGCTGTGGTGAATCGGCTTAATCGGCTCCGATACCAGCGCCTGCAGCGGGTGGCTCTCAACGGGTAAGCGGAAGCCCGCCATATCGGCCAGCACGCTGCAATGTCCTGCAACCACGACGCCGATCTTCTTCGCGCCTATATATCCGCGACTCGTTTCGACGCCCTCTACCTTGCCGCCCTTGCGTCGAATACCGGTGACCTCACAGTTCTGGATGATATCGACGCCGCGCGCGTCTGCACCGCGTGCAAATCCCCAGGCGACGGCGTCGTGCCTCGCCGTGCCGCCCCGCGGCTGCAGCGACGCACCCAGCACCGGATAGCGTGCATCCGGAGACGTATTGAGAATCGGAACGATCTCCTTGATCTCCGTCGGAGTCAGGATCTCGGAATCGATGCCGTTGAGACGATTGGCGTTCACGCGCCGTGAGAGCTCCCGCATGTCATGGAGATTGTGCGCGAGATTGAGCACGCCGCGCTGGCTGAACATGATGTTGAAGTTGAGTTCCTGACTGAGCCCCTCATAAAGCTTGAGTGAGTGCTCATAGAGCGCGGCGCTTTCGTCCCAGAGATAGTTCGAGCGAATGATCGTCGTATTGCGCCCCGTGTTGCCGCCGCCAATCCAACCCTTCTCGAGCACGGCGACATTGCGAATGCCATGTATCTCGGCAAGATAATAGGCTGTCGCGAGTCCGTGACCGCCGCCGCCAATGATCACGACATCGTATCCCGCCTTCGGATCGGGACTGCGCCATGCGCGCGACCAATTCTCGTGGTAGCTGACGGCGTTTCGAATGAGGCTGAATATCGAGTACTTCATCAGTATCATCACGCATAGACCGGGTGGCGGGCACACAGGTCTCTGACCTGCTCCCTGACCCGAGCGATGGTTTCCGTGTTGGCGGGATCGTCCATGATGTCGCACATCCAGCGCGTGAGGTCGCGAACGTCGTCCTGGTCGAATCCGCGCGTGCTGATGGCCGGCGTGCCGAGACGAATGCCGCTGGTGACGAAAGGCGACTGGGGATCGTCGGGGACCGTGTTCTTGTTGACGGTAATCGCCGCTTCGCCGAGCGCCGCCTCGACGTCTTTGCCGGTGAGCCCCTTCTCCACGAGACTCACCAGCATCAGGTGATTGTCGGTACCGCCGGAGACAACGGTGTAGCCACGCTGCATGAAGACTTCCGCCATGGCAGCGGCGTTGTCCACGACACACTGCTGATAACGTCGGAATTCCGGCTCCATGGCTTCCTTGAACGCCACCGCCTTGGCGGCGATGACGTGCATGAGCGGACCGCCCTGCATGCCGGGGAAAACCATGGATGAAAGTCGTTTGGTGACTTCGGGGTTCTCGCGGGCAAGAATGAGACCCCCGCGAGGTCCGCGAAGCGTCTTGTGGGTGGTGGTGGTCACGACGTCGACAATCGGCACAGGGTTCGGATAAAGGCCGGCGACAATCAGGCCTGCCACATGGGCGACATCGGCGAGCACCAAGGCGTCGACGGAATCGGCGATCTCTCGAAAACGATCGAAATCGAGCACCCTGGAATAAGCGGAGAATCCGGCGACGATGAGCTTGGGCCTGTGCGCTTCGGCGAGCGCCTGCAACTCGGCGTAATCGATGCGTCCGGTTCGCTTGTCGATGCCGTACTGCACGGCATCGAAAATCTTGCCGGAAAAATTCGGTTTCGCACCATGTGTGAGATGGCCGCCATCGGACAGTTTCATGCCGAGCAGCGTGTCGCCGGGCTCGAGCAGC
>JBFICP010000326.1:0-3397 GCA_041581935.1 Gammaproteobacteria bacterium
CTGCTCGCGATGGTCGAGGGCGTCGAGCAGCTCGAAACCTATTTCGGCCAGTATCTGCCGCAGCTGTTCGTGGCGATGCTGACTCCGGTAATTGTGTTTGCCGTGATCGCGACCCTGGACTTGCCGGTCGCGCTCGTCATGTTCGGTTTCGCGCTGGTGACGCTGTTCGCGCCCGCGATGTTTCACAAATGGGACAGCGAGAACAGCCTGCGACGTCAGAAGGCCTATGGTGCGTTCGCGGCGGAGTTTCTCGATGCCATCCAGGGCCTGGCGACGCTCAAGGCGTTCGGCCAGAGCGCGGCACGCGCCAAGCTGCTGGCGGAAAAAGCGCACGAGCTGTTCAAAACCACCATGTGGGTGCTGGCAACCAACTCACTCTCCCGGGGGATCGTTGATACGGGCCTCGCTGTGGGCGCGGCCGCGACGCTCGGGTATGGCGCCTATCGAGTGAGCTCCGGAGTGATGAGCCTGGAGGTGTTGCTCATCGTGCTGATGATGGGCATCGAGGTCTACCGGCCGCAGCGCGATCTGCGCGCCCTGCTCCACCAGGGCATGGTGGGACTCTCGTCGGCCAAGGGCATATTCGCCGTCCTGGACGCGAAGCCCGCCATCGCCACGCGCGATGACGTCGCCGTGAGCGAGACGGCTCTCGCGCCCACCGTCAGCTTCGAAGACGTCAGCTTCGCCTACCCCGGGGGACGGCGCCCGGCGCACCAGGAGCTGAGCTTCGCAATCGGCGCCGGCGAGCGGGTCGGATTTGTCGGGTCAAGCGGCTCGGGCAAGTCCACCATCGTGCGCCTGCTGTTGCGTTTTTATGATCCACAGCGCGGCAGGGTGCGGATCGGGGGGCGCGATCTGCGTGAGCTCCATCCACGCGACATCTATCGCAACATCGCGGTCGTGAACCAGGACACGTACCTGTTCCACGGTACCGTCGAGGAGAACCTGCGCTTTGGAAAGCCCGACGCGCGTCAGGAGGAGCTGGAAGCGGCGGCCCGCGCGGCCAACGCCCACGGCTTCATCTGCGAGCTCCCCCAGGGCTACGAAACCGTCGTCGGCGAGCGCGGCATACGCCTGTCCGGCGGGCAGCGTCAACGAATCGCCATCGCGCGGGCGTTGCTTCGCGATGCACCGATTCTTGTCCTCGACGAAGCGCTCTCGTCGGTCGATGCGGAGAACGAGGCTGTCATTCAGGAAGCGCTGGATCGTCTCATGCAGGGGCGCACGACGCTCATTTTCGCCCATCGGCTTTCGAGCGTAATCGGTGCCGATCGCCTGCTGGTCCTGGAGCAGGGCCGGTTGGTGGAAACAGGAACTCACGCGGGTCTGATGCAGGCGCGTGGCGCCTACTACACATTGATGGCGGCCCAGGCCGCCGAGCGGGTCGTGTCCGATGGGTCGCTCTGCGATGACCCGCTGGGCGCAGGCGCCGCCCCGGTGGGTCGCGGGCCCGGCGAGGACGAGTTTTCAGACGCCGAGGCCGCTCACCTGGAGCCGACCGACGCCATCCTGCGGGCCGAGGGCATGGGCTGGTACGACGCGTTCAGGGCGCTGTTTCATCACGTGCTGCCGTGGAAGGCGAAGCTCGCGGTGGTGTTCTTTTTCGGCGTTACGCGAGTGTTCGCATTGATAGGCGTCGGCGTGGTGAGTGCACTGGTGGTGGCGGCGGTGAAAAATGGTGCGCCGTTCCAACATTATCTCGTGATACTCGCCGTGATCGCACCGATGGCGGGTATCTTTCACTGGATTGAATCCTGGATAGCCCACGATATGGCATTTCGCATGCTCTCGGAGATGCGCATCGCACTGTTCGAGAAACTCGACAAGCTTGCACCGGCGTATCTGCTGCGACGTCGCACCGGCGATCTGGTGGCAATGGCGACTCACGACGTGGAACTTGTCGAGTACTTTTTTGCACACACCGTTGCACCAGCCCTCGTCGCGATCCTGGTTCCGGCGCTCGTACTCGGAACGCTCACGTATTTCGGCTGGCCGATGGCCGTCGCGCTGCTTCCGTTTCTGATCATCGTGGCGATCAGTCCATTTCTGATGCGCGCGCGAATCGATGCACTAGGCTCTCGTTCAAGAGAGGCGTTGGCGGATCTCAATGCTCACGTGGTGGATTCCATCCAGGGACTCAACGAAATCATCGCCTTCGAGCACGTGGCGCGGCGCAAGCGCGAAATGATTGAGCGCACAGAGAGCAACCTGAAGGTTCGCGTGCCGTTTTTCCGTGATCTCACCATCCAGACCGCGACGCTGGAAGTGGCGACCGGACTCGGTGGCCTTGCCATCGTGTTCACCGGTGCGCAGCTGGTGAGCGCCGGCTCGCTGACCGCAGTCACGCTGCCCCTCCTGACGTTGCTTGCAATGGCGGCGTTTCTGCCTGTCTCGGAGATTGCCCACATCGGTCGTCAGCTTGCAGATACGCTGGGTGCGACTCGAAGACTCAACGCGGTGCAGCGCGAGAAGGTGGTCGTGAGTGACGGACCCGGTGCACCGCTGCCCGACGGAATCGGTGGTGCGTCGCTGGAATTCCGTGACGTGACATTCTCGTATTTTTCCAATCGCAGGCTGGCGTTAGCGGGCGCGAGCTTTTCCGCGCCAGCCGGAAGCACCCTGGCGCTCGTCGGGCCGTCCGGCGCGGGCAAAACGACGGCCGCGCACCTGCTGATGCGCTTCTTCGATCCGCAGGCGGGCGAGGTTCGTATGAATGGCACGAGCCTCAGGCAGTTCAAGCTGGACGCGCTTCGCAATCAGATTGCTCTGGTGACCCAGGATACGTATCTGTTCAACGAAACCCTGCGGGCCAATATATTGCTGGCCCAGCCGGACGCCGACGAAGCACAGATACGCCAGGCCGTGGAGCGGGCGGCGCTCGCCGAGTTCGTCGATGCCTTGCCCGATGGGCTCGACACCCGCGTCGGGGAGCGGGGCGTGCGCCTCTCCGGCGGCCAGCGCCAGCGAGTTGCCATCGCGCGCGCATTTCTCAAAGACGCGCCGGTTCTGATTCTCGACGAAGCCACTTCGCACCTCGACGCCGTCAACGAGCAGGCAGTACGTCGCGCGCTCGAAGAGCTCATGGCGGATCGCACCACCGTGGTAATCGCCCACCGCCTGTCGACGATCCGAAATGCCGATCGCATCGTCGTCCTCGATGCCGGTCGCGTCATCGAATCGGGCGCGCATGATGAGCTTCTCGCCCGCCGGGGGCTTTACAGCCAGCTCGTCGGCCGGCAGCTCGCGAGCGCCGCCGCCGAGTAGCGCACTCGCCGACGAGCAGGGACTTCCGATTTTTTTGCTGCCCCATCGCCGAGTGCCTGTAAGTCGCGACGAGACGATGCGTCGGGTAGCGGTTCGATAAATGGACCTTCAGTTACCTCTCCTGGTACTCGGC
>JBFICP010000327.1:0-3273 GCA_041581935.1 Gammaproteobacteria bacterium
ATCGCCGAGCGCGGTGACGAGCGGCTGCCTGCGGGGATCGATTACGAAGGCAACCTCTACTTCCGTCAGGAGCGCGACGGCATGTTGCTCGGCACCTACGAGCCGCGCGCGACGCCCTGGTCGGTCGGCGGCACGCCGCGGGATTTCGGCCACGAGCTCCTCGAGCCCAAGCTCGAGCACATCGAGGATCGCCTGGCGGTCGGCTTCGAGCGCATTCCGGCGCTCGAGCGCGCGGGTATCAAAAACATCGTCAACGGCCCCTTCACCTTCGGGCCCGACGGCAATCCGATGATCGGTCCGGTGCCGGGGATGCGCAATTACTGGGTGGCGGTCGGCGTCATGGCCGGCTTCTGCCAGGGCGGTGGTGTCGGTATGTGCATTGCGGAGTGGATGATCGACGGCGAGCCCTCCATCGACGTGTGGGCCATGGACGTTGCCCGCTTCGGTGACTTTGCGACGCCGGACTGGGGCACCGTCAAGTCATCGGAGAACTACGAGCGCCGCTTCGTCATGACGTTTCCAAATGAGACGTTGCCCAAGGGTCGCCGCCAGCAAACCACGGCGCTCTACGATCGCCTGACGGCGAAGGGCGCGGTGTGGGGACAGAGCTTCGGCCTGGAGCACGTGCTGTGGTTTGCCGACGGTCCTGGGGATGCCCACGAGGAACCGACCTTCCGTCGCTCGCGTGCTCATGCCTACGTGGCACGTGAGGTGAAATCCGTGCGCGAGGCGGTCGGCGCCATTGAGATCGCCAACTTTGCCAAGCATGGGTTCACGGGCGATGGCGCGCGCGCGTGGCTCGATCGCGTGCTCGCCGGTCGCCTGCCGCGTCCGGGACGCATCGCGCTCACGCCCATGTTGACGCCGAAGGGCAAGCTGTACGGTGACCTCAGTGTCGCCTGCCTCGCCGAGGACGAGTTCCTGCTGCTGGGATCCGGCGCCATGCAGGAGGCCCATCGCCGCTGGTTCGAGGGGCGCCTGTCCGAGTCGGGGGTGCGTTATGAAAACCTGTCGAGTCGCCTGCACGGCATCGCCATCTCCGGGCCGCGGTCGCGGTCGTTGCTCGAACGTATCACCCGCGAGGACGTGTCGGCCGAAGGATTCAGATTCCGCGATATCCGCCGAAGCTTCGTCGGCGACGTGCCGGCGATCCTCGCGCGCATTTCGTTTTTCGGTGAGCTCGGCTACGAGATCTACGTAGCACCCGGGTATCAGCTCAAGCTCGCCGAAGCCATCGAGGAAGCCGGCGCCGATTTGGGCCTTCGCTGGTACGGGGCGCGCGCCTTGATGAGTCTACGACTCGAGAAGGGCTGGGGTGCCTGGACGCTGGACTACCGGCCGGACTTCACCGCTGCCGAGAGCGGCCTCGACGCATTCATCGACTGGAACAAGGACTTCATCGGCAAGGACGCGGCGCTTGCCGAGTCCGCGTCGGGTCCGAAGAAGAAACTCGTCACCATGGTCGTCGAGACCGACGACATCGACGTCTCAAACGATGAGGCCATCATCAAGGACGGCAAGGCGATCGGCTACGTATCGTCCGGTGGTTACGCTCACCACGTTGGCCGATCGGTGGCCCTCGGCTACGTGCCGGCGAAACTCGCCAACACGGGCACCTCCGTGGAGGTCGAGATCATGGGCGAGCGCTATCCGGCTCAACTCCTGGGCGCGCCCCTCTACGACGCCGACGGCGGCCGAATGCGCGCTTAGGCGCCGGCCGCCAGCACGCGAGAGTCGTTTAAATCCGCCTCGTCGGTCCATCGGGCTTGCCCGCCCTGTGGCGGATTGTCACCATAGAAAGCCGCGGTCTGGCCCCCTTTGGTCCAGAGCCCGACCGTTACAATGGGCCGCTGGCGCCGAATCGCGGCCCGCCAGCGTAGCAGCCGGAGGAGTTTCGACGATGGAAATGACATCTCATGAAGCGTTCGTAGAGACGCTGCGGGTTCAGGGTGTGAAGGTCACTTTCGGTATCGTCGGCTCGGCGTTCATGCCGGGTCTCGATGTCTTCGAGCGTGCCGGAATCCGCTTCGTGGATGTTGCTCACGAGCAGGGCGCGGCGCACATGGCCGATGGCTACACGCGCGCCGGCGGCGAGATTGCCGTATGCATCGCTCAGAACGGTCCCGGCATCACCAACTTCGTCACCGCGGTGGCGGCAGCCTACTGGAATCACACGCCGATGGTGGTGGTGACTCCGGAAACCGGCGCCAAGACCCAGGGACTGGGCGGATTTCAAGAAACCCGGCAGCTTCCCTATTTCGAGGAAATCACCTGCCATCAGGAGACCCTCGCGCATCCCTCGAGAATGGTGGAATCGCTGACGCGCTGCTTCCAGCGCGCCCGCCAGCACTCGGCGCCGGTGCAGTTCAACATTCCCCGCGACATGTTCTCCCAGGTGATCGACGTGGCGATCCCCGAGCCGATCCTGCCGGGCCGGCCAATGGGCGATCGGGAGGCCGTCGCCGCGGCCGCCGAGCTTCTCAAGTCCGCGACCTTTCCCGTCATCGTCTCCGGCGCCGGGGTGGTGCTGAGCGACGCCGTCGATGAGTGCCGGCGACTCGCCGAATGCCTCGGCGCGCCGGTCGCCAACAGCTACCTGCATAACGACAGCTTCCCCGCGAGCCATCCGCTGGCCGTCGGTCCGCTCGGCTATCAGGGCTGGGAGTCGGCGATGAAGCTCACGCAGAAGGCCGACGTCATCCTCGCGCTCGGCACGCGGCTCAATCCCTTCAGCACGCTTCCCCAGCACAATATCGACTACTGGACCGGCGAGGCCCGGATCATCCAGGTGGATTCGAATCCCGATATGCTGGGTCTCGCCAAGCCCATCGACATCGGCATCTGCGGTGACGCGCGTGCGGTGGCCGAGCAGCTCCTCGAAGCGCTCGGCAATCACTCCGCCGGCGCCGCCGGCGAAGATCGCAAGGCGCAGATTGCGACGCTCAAATCCGCCTGGCTTCAGAAGCTTGCCGGCTGGGATCACGAGGAAGACGATCCGGGCAGCACCTGGAATGCACGCGCGCAAGCGGCGGAACCCGACAAGATGTCACCGCGCCAGGTGCTGCGCGCGATTCAGGACGGGCTCCCGCCGAACGCCATGGTCTCCACCGATATCGGCAACATATGCGCCATGGCCAACAGCTATCTGCCCTTCGAGGAACCGCGAAGCTTTCTCGCGCCCGGAATGTTCGGCAACTGCGGGTACGCATTTCCCTCCATTATGGGAGCAAAGCTCGCGCGTCCGGATCGACCGGCGGTCGCGCTCGTCGGTGA
>JBFICP010000328.1:0-3269 GCA_041581935.1 Gammaproteobacteria bacterium
TACGTCGTGCAGTTCGGGGCGCTCAAGCAGCCCTACGAGGCGTACTCGGAGAAAGCTCGCCGGATCGGCCGTGTATACACGGTGACGACCACAAGCGGCTTTACGCTTTACAAGATGGGACCCTTCGAATCGGACGCCTCGGCCATGGAGGCGATGGAAAAGCTGCGGTCGCTCGGCTATCGCGACGCCTACATCAAGGACGACGGCTCGAAGTCTGAAGCGATCACTCCGCGCATGGTCAATTCGACCTCGAAGACATCGAAAGACATAGACCCGCTCATGGCGGTTGCCGCGCTTCCGGATGCAGTACGCTCGAAGCTCGTGTATGTCGACGGTGTGCTGCACGTGAAGGAAGGCGACCAGTTCATCCCGCTCGGTGAATATCGCTACTAATTGAGTCTGATCCGGTCCGGGAGTTCGTTGCTTGTATCCCGACAACTGAAAAAAATGTTCGCACACACTCGGGGGACGCAACGCGCGTAGCGCGAACGCATTACCTGGAAACGGTCGGTCCGTCTCCGGCGATGGTCGTACGACGCATGATGCGGCGAAATTTTGAGCCGTCCCACGGACGCCCGCGGTGCAGGCAGCAACGATTGTCCCACATGACCAGATCGTTGACGCTCCACCGGTGTCGATAGACGAACTCGGGTGCCGTAGCCAACGCATTCAGCCTGTCGATCAGCGCACGGCCGCGCGCTTCAGACCATCCCACGACACGCGCGGCATGCGCACCCGCATAGAAAGTTTTGCATCCGGTTTCCGGAATAACGCGTATCATCGCCTGGCGCTGCGGTGGCACCTCCTCGCGAAACGCCAAGCTCATCACGTTGGGGTCGATCTTGGCACGTGAGTACGCCAGATCGTGCTCGGCCACAAGATGCTCGAGCGCATCGCGCTCTTCGCTCGACAGCGTCTCGTAAGCCGCGCGCATGCAGGCAAACTCCGTCTCACCTCCGCTCGGCGGAACCTCCTCGGCGAAAAGCAGCGACGCCTTGGCGGGAACGGGCTTGTATGAGCTATCCGTATGCCAGAGCGCGTTGCCCGAGTTGTATACCATGCGCGAATCGTTCATCGGAATCAGCCGTCCGCGCTCGTCGACGTTGGAGATGTGATTAACCGGGCCGCCACCGCCGCTCGGATCGTTGACCATGGTCATTTCGAGCTCTCCGAATCGACGGCTGAACGCAACGTGCGCTTCCTCGCTCAGTCGCTGATCGTGAAAGACAAGCACCGAGTAATCGTAGAAGGCCTGCTCGATACGGCTGAACTCGCCGTCGCCGACGCTGGCCAGCTGCACGTCGAGCACCTCGGCTGCGAAACAACCATTGATCGGACGAATGTCCATGCGCGCTCTCCCCGCCGTGCTCCACGTCAATCCGTCGTCGGAGTCACGCTGAAATCGTAAACGGCGCTGATAGCGCGGAGCGAGTCCGCCAAACGCGTTAGATTGAAGCGGTCGCGTGTCCGCAGTGTGGCCTGATAGACGAACATTCGTCCCCGCCCGTCGATCTCCTCCTGCTTGTAGCCCATGCTGATCCCGCTAAAGTGGTGGTCGGACAGAATTTTGAACAGTGCATCTTCGCTCAGCGCTACGTCGGCGGGAAATCGCACCTCGAGGCGAGCGTAATTCTGTGCCGGCATGATCCGTTCGATCCATGGAAACAGCGCGAGGATACCGAGAGCGAGGAGCGTGGCGATACCAGCCGCCTGATAGAAGCCCAGCCCTATCATGATGCCGATGGTGGCCGTCATCCAGACGGAGGCGGCCGTTGTGAGCCCCCGGACGGTCACGCCTTCCTTGACGATGACCCCGGCTCCTAAGAAGCCAATCCCGGTCATGATGCCCTGGGCCATGCGCGTCGGGTCGATCCGCACGGTTTCCATGAACGAGCCGGGGACGATTCTCCACTGGAATACCACCAGGAGCATTAGCACGCTGGACGCGAGGCACACCAACGAGTGGGTACGAAACCCCGCTGCGCGTCCATGGTAGGCGCGCTCGAGTCCGACCAGTCCGCCGGCCACCAAGGCCAGCAGCAGCCGGGTCAGTATCAGTCCAAGGTCATCGATCATGGCTGGTCACGCCGATTAAAGCTCAAGCGCTGAGGTCCGCGGCTCAAGTTGAATATCCCCGCTCGTATCAGGCCATGTTACGGGAAACCGGGACCCCAAGTCAGATCCCACGCTTCGACACCGACCGCGCCACGGCGCCGACGAGCGGCGCGCGCCCCCCCTCATTACCGGACAGTAGGCCCGATCGCTTATCAGCCTACATGCGTCTTATGACCCCGCAGCCGACGCGCCCACCGGCGCCACCGATTGGCTGGGTAGAGTGATCGTCGCGGCTTTCATGGACTACGAATGCCGAGCCGTCTGAGTCGAGAAGCGCCGCGTCGCCGCCCTCGACACTCACTCGCGTGGTGAACATCTCCACCTTGGCCGTGCCGTCGACGGCGACGAAGAGGTTCGGAAGATCACCGTTGTCGGGTCCTTCCGGATTGAGAAGGCCGTGCTTTTTGCCTGCGACGTTGACGTGCCCCTTCGAGGCCTTGAAGTCCGGCTCGCAGGCGCCGACGCTATGGATATGGATGGCGTGCGGTCCGGGCGTGAGGCCCTCGAGCTCGACGTAGATAAGAACACCGGCCGGACCCTGTTGCACCGTCGCCTTGCCGATTGCGTTTCCGTCGGTGCCGATAATCTCGGCGCCGACCGAGTGATGAGCCGCGTGCGCGGCACCGGTAAAAAGCGCCGCCGCGAGTGTGAACAAGATACTCCTGGTTCTCATTTTTGACTCAGTCCTTTTGGTTGATTCAAGTTCCCCGGCCGCATGATGCGCCCGGGCCGGGATGTCAGGACGAGCGTAGCGCCAGATTGTCGAGGACGCAATCGGGCGGATAATCAGCGGAGAAAAAAAAGAGGCCAGTGAGGCGATGAAGACCCCCGCCGGCTCCTACGGCGCGTTCCTATCGGTGGCACCCGCCGGGTTTGAAGTGAAGCGCAATCGCGATACCGGACGCGTCGGCAACACTATGAACGAGCTGCTCGTGCGCCCCGACATGGCGCACGAGATGCCGGGCAATCCTTCACTAGGTCAGTTTCAGCTCTTCGTCACGGTGACAATATGGGCCGGAGCGGGAAAAGAGACTCTGCCGTCTGCGCCTACGTACTCTTGCAGCGCATGCTCTGCCTCTTCAAGAAGTCGATCGAACTGCGCGTCATTGATCATGTCCGCCAACGTCCAGCCCCTGACGTCGGTGTAGATCCAA
>JBFICP010000329.1:0-3255 GCA_041581935.1 Gammaproteobacteria bacterium
CCTCGCGAACTTCCCGATCGTTGCGCCAGCTCGAGTTTCGAATCGTGACGAGTGGGTCCATGGCGCTCATTCGTTCACTCTTGGGTGAAGCAGATAATCGAAAAGATCATATCATGCCCGACAGCCTGAACATGATGTGCCCCTCGATGCAGGAATGCCCGGACTGATGATTGAACAATCAGCGCTGCCTGAACCGATACGGCGTGCGTGGAGTTTCACCCGGCGCGTCCTCTCGCGCTTCGTTGCCAACAAGGGCCTGCTGCTGGCGAGCGCCGTATCCTACAACGCATTGCTGTCACTCGTGCCGCTCCTTGCTCTGCTGCTGGTAATACTTTCCCACGTCTATGACGAGCAACGACTCGCGAACCTGCTGCTCACGGAGTTCGGAGCACTGATGCCGGGGCACACGGAGCTCCTGACGGATCAGGTGGAGAGCTTTCTCGCGAACCGCGAGCTCATCGGCTGGGTCGGATTCATCGTGCTGCTGTTCTTCAGCTCCTGGGCCTTCCGATCTCTGGAAGACGCGTTTTCAGTGATTTTCGCCCACCGGTCCGGTGTGCGAAGATTGTGGATCTCCGCAATCATCCCTTACGCATTCATCTTCGTGCTGGGACTCGGGTTGTTGCTGCAGGCCGTACTCGTGACGCTCCTCGAGCAACTCGCCTATTCCGGCATCTCGGTGCTCGACAATCGATTCTCGATCGCCGATTTCTCGGCGGTAATGATTTCGGTTTTCAGCTTTCTCGGGCTCGCGGCCCTATTTACGGGCATCTATCAATTCATGCCCGTCGTCACTGTGCGATTGCGCCATGCGGTCGTCGGCGGTCTGGTGGCCGCAGTCCTGTGGGAGATGGTGCGCAGGTTTCTGGTCTGGTGGTTCAGCAGCGTCTCGCTCGTCAACGTCGTCTACGGATCGCTCGCAACGGTTGTCATCGTGCTGCTAACCCTGGAAACGGCGGCCATTATCCTTCTGCTCGGTGCCCAGGTGATCGCCGAGCTCGAGCCCGCGGATCAGGGTCCGCGGACCGACCTCGACTGAATCGACACGCAGACGCCACTTTTCGCAATTTTCCCGCCCCCCTGGCGCCATCCGCGCGATCTTTACTCATCGACAGTCGAAATTCGCGGAGATGCCCACATGTCCGAGTTCCTCCACCGCCTGCGCGCGTCGGTGACGGTGAAGCTGCTTTTTATCGGCTTTTTGATACTGCTGCTGCTCATTCCCATGGGCATGATCGAGAGCGTCATCTATGAAAGAAATCATCTCTACCTGTCGGCAAAGCACGACATCATGAACGCATGGGGGCGCGAGCAAACCATCGGCGGTCCGGTTCTGACACTTCCCTATCGCGCAACCTACACTGACGACAAAGGTATAAGGCGGGTTCGAAAGTCCCTGGCACACTTCACGCCCGAGCATCTCAGCGTACGCGGACAGCTGGACACCGAGATGCGCTACCGCGGCATCTATCAAGTTCCCGTATATACCGCGAACTTGAAGCTCCGCGGACGATTCGCGCCTCCCGACGTCGCACGCCTCGGTATCGATTCGAACGACGTGGACTGGGGCGAGGCCTACCTGTCCGTTGCCATTGCCGATGCCCGCGGCATCAGAAATCCCATGACCCTGCGCTCGGACATGGGTGACGGCACGTTCGAACCCGGCGGTGTAAAAGTTCACGGCTTCGACCCTCAAGTGGTCGTACCATTGCCGGAACTGGCGAAGACCCGAGCACCGGCGGGCTTTCAATTCGCGTTCGATCTCGAGCTCAGCGGCACCGAGAAGCTCGCGTTTTTGCCCGCCGGCGATCGTACCGAGGTGCTGCTGACCTCCGCCTGGTCGTCACCGAGCTTCGTCGGCGCCTATCTGCCGCAGCGGCGGGACGTCGACGCCAAGGGGTTCAGTGCCGAGTGGAAAGTGTTGCACCTCGGGAGGAGCTATCCCGGGGAGTGGCGAAACGCGGAGATCCCGGCCGAGCGCATCTCGAACTCGGCATTCGGTGTCAATCTCTTCATTCCGGTCAGCACCTATCAGAAATCCACGCGCGCGGCAAAATACGCGGTCCTGTTCATCGGGCTCAGCTTTCTTGCGTACTTCATGTTTGAGGTATTCGGAAAACTGCGGCTGCATCCTTTTCAGTACCTGCTCGTGGGATTTGCCAACTGCCTTTTCTATCTCCTGTTGCTGTCGCTTTCCGAGCACGCGAGCTTCGGTCTCGCCTATACCGCGAGCGCAGCGGCATCGACGGCCCTGGTGGTGGGTTACAGCGCGAGCGTTCTCAAACATCGTTCGCGCGTGACCACCATGCTCGCGCTGCTTGCCGGTCTCTACGCGTTCCTTTACGTGACCCTGCGCGCCGAGCAGTATGCCATGCTCATCGGCACCGTGGCACTGTTCGTCATTCTTGCGACGGTGATGTATCTCACGCGACGGCTGGATTGGTACCGCGTGACCCTGGACTTGGGCGCCGACTGGCCTGCCCCGCGTGGCGACGGCTCCCAGGCAACGCGCACCGCTTAGATGAAACCTGGATCTGCGGGCAAAGCGCTAGCCGTGCATCGTAAGCCCGCCAGAGACGCTGATAACCTGACCGGTGATGTACTCGGCGTCGTCGCTCGCAAGGAACGCGACGATACCCGGCACATCCTCCGGGCGCCCGATGCGCTTCATGGGTACGGCGCGCGCGAGCGCTTCGAGTACCTTGGCGCCGTCATCGCCTTTTTCCAGAAACTGCGCCAGCAGCGGAGTATCCGTCGGCCCGGGGCAGACGACGTTCAAACGTATGCCCGTGCGCGCGAGCTCTCTGGCAACACTTTTGGTGAAGGCGATGACTCCTCCCTTACAGGCGGAGTACACCGCTTCCATGGAAGATCCCACCCTGCCGGCGTCGGAAGCGATGTTGACCACCCTGCCCCAGCCGCGCTCGCGCATGTAGGGCAGTACGATGTGGTGCATGTTGAGCGTTCCATGCAGGTTGACGCCGATGATTGCTGCCCACTGCTCCGGTGTCGTATCGAGAAAATTCGCGAAGCGGTCAAACCCCGCATTGTTGACCAGAATGTCGACGCCGCCATGCTCGGTGACAAGCGCCGTCGTCGCGTCGCGCACGGCTGCGTAGTCGGTGATGTCGACGACATGCGTGGATGCACGTTGCCCGCGGGCTTCAATCTTCATGCCGGCGGCGCGGACCGCATCGGCGTCGCGATCGAAGAGCGCAACATGGCAACCCTCCCCGGCCAATCGCTCGCAAATCG
>JBFICP010000330.1:0-3254 GCA_041581935.1 Gammaproteobacteria bacterium
CGCGAGCGCCACCTCTACGACGAGATCCTCACGCGTCTCGCCGGGGATCTCACCGCGCTGCAGCGCTGTGCCGCCGAGCTCGCACGCCTCGACGTGCTCAATACGCTGGCCGAGCGCGCCGAAACCCTCGGCTATCGACAACCCGAACTCACGGACGCCCCGGGAATCGCCATAACCGCCGGACGCCACCCGGTAGTCGAGCAGGTTCTCGACGAGCCCTTCGTCGCCAACGACCTCCACCTCGACGAGCAGAATCGAATGCTGGTGATTACCGGACCCAATATGGGCGGCAAGTCGACACTCATGCGCCAGACCGCGCTCATCGTGCTGATGGCGCACATGGGCAGCTACGTACCCGCCGAACGTGCCGTTATCGGTCCCGTGGATCGGGTTTTCACACGCATCGGGGCTGCCGACGATCTCGCCGGTGGCCGCTCCACCTTCATGGTGGAGATGGTCGAGACGGCCAACATTCTCAACAACGCCACCCCGGAAAGCCTCGTGCTGCTCGATGAGATTGGCCGCGGTACCAGCACCTATGACGGACTGGCGCTCGCGTGGGCGTGCGCCGCGCACCTCGCCACCGATGTGCGTGCATTTACGCTATTCGCAACTCATTATTTCGAGCTCACGGCGCTGCCGGAGCACTTTCCCGGTGTCTCCAATGTCCATCTCGAGGCCCTGGAGCATGCCCATCGCATCGTGTTCATGCATCGCGTGCGCCCCGGACCTGCCAGTCGCAGCTACGGCCTTCAAGTGGCGGCCCTTGCCGGGGTGCCGCGCGGGGTGATCGCCGCCGCACGCGCGACGCTCGAATCTCTGGAAGCGGAGTCGAACGCGCGAACCGCTCCGAGCGGTCAACGCCAGATGCCGCTGTTCGAACGACCCGTGCCGGAAGAGCCCCGCGAGGACCGGCTGCGCGACAAGCTCGAAGGCATCGAGCCGGATCGTATGTCACCGCGTGAGGCCCTGGAGATTATCTACGAGCTGAAGAAGCTCCTTTAGGACAATCGCGCCGACACGCCCGGCTCGGATCAGGGGGCTCGAATACGCTCCAGCGCCGATCGAATCCGGCTCGGAATCGGCGCCGGCGTGCTCGTCTCCCGTGTTACGAACACGTGCACGAAGTAGCCATCGGCGCACGCTTCCCGGTCGTCGTCGGCAAAAATGCCCACCTCGTAGCGCACGCTCGAGTTACCAAGATGTGCGACACGCAGTCCCGCGTGAATCGTCTGTGGAAAGGCAAGTGCCCGACGGTATCGGCATCGGCTCTCCACCGCGAGACCGATGACGCGCGCCGTGGCAAACTCGAACCCACCTTCGCGGACCAGGAACCCGGCAATCACCGTATCGAAAAAGCTGTAGTAAACGACGTTGTTGACGTGGCCGTAAACGTCGTTGTCCATCCAGCGCGTGTCGATAGCGCGGATGTGCGGGTAGTCTTCGCGCAAAGGCGCGGGATCGGCGCGATTCATTGTTGCTCGACCATTTCCGCGCGCAGCACGTGCTTTTGTATCTTGCCAACAGAGGTGCGCGGCAGTGTTGGGCGAAACTCGACCCTCTCGGGCACCCGGAAGCTCGCGAGCCGCTCCCGGCACCACTCGATGATCGTGTCGCTTTCGAGCCGCTCACCCTCCACCGCCACGACCACGGCAACGATCGACTCGTCACGTATCGGATCCGGCACACCAATCACCGCGCAATCGAATACCTTAGGGTGAGTCAGAATGACTGCCTCCACCTCGCTCGCCGCGATATTTTCGCCCGAGCGCTTGATCATATCCTTGGCACGATCGACGAAATGAAAATAGCCCTGGTCGTCCTGGCGCGCGTTGTCGCCGCTCCACAGCCACCCGTCGCGAATGGTTTTGTTGGTTGCCCGCTGATTCTTGAAGTATCCCTTCATGAGCGTGCGGCCGGGTTCCCCGGCGACGACGATCTGGCCGGTCTCGCCCCGGGGCACCGGATTCCCCCTTTCGTCGACGAGCCGTACACGATAGCCCATCACCGGTAGTCCCATGCTCATGTTGTCGCGGCGGTAATGGATGGGATTCATCAACGGTGGGCCCATGGTTTCGGTCATGCCCCACAGCTGCATCAGCGGCGCTCGGAAGCGTGCCTGCCACTCGTCCAGCTGGTTCTCGGTCAGCGACTGCGCGAACAGCACGGCGCGCAATTCATTCTCGGCGAGCTCGTCGCGGCGCGGCTGCGCAAGCAGCATGCGCATCGGCGCCGAAAACAGACTCGATACCGTGCACCCGTGGCGAATGGCCTGATCGAAATAGCGAGTTGCACTGAACCTTGAAACGAGCACCATGCTCGCGCCGGTCACCAGTGTGCTCATGGTGGAATAGTACTGAGCGTTACCATGAAACAACGGCATGACCACCAGGTGGCGGTCCGCGGGTACCAGGCACAAGGCCTTTGCCACGGTCTCACCTGCATAGATGTAGTTGGCGTTGGTGACGAGCACGCCCTTTGGACGCGATGTCGTCCCCGAGGTGTACAGGATGCCGACCTCATCCTCGGGTTCGCACGGGGTGGCCGGCGCCATATCGGGCTGCGACGATTCGAGCGCTTCGAACGACTCCGCCAGCGAGCCTTCGCAATTCCCGCACACCACAATCCCCTCGACGCGCGGGCAGCGTCGCTCGACCTCGCGGGTGACATCCAGGTGTTCCGGCTGCGTGAACATCAACCGGCACTCGGAATGGTCGATCAAATACTGAAGCTCGTCGGCCGAGGCCGCCACGTTGGTGGGCATGATGACGGCACCGATCTTGGCTGCGGCGAACCACAGCAGCAGGAACTCGACACAATTGCCTAGATGCAGGTTGATCTTGTCTCCAGCGCCGACGTCGAGCGATCGAAGCATGTGCGCAGTGCGATTGACGCGCCGGTCGAAGTCGGCATAGCTGTAGCGCGTCTCGCCGCCATCGACATCGTCGAAGGTGACGAACGGCTGCTCCGGTACCGTCTGCGCCCGGTACTCGAGTATTTCGCGCAAGGTGCGGCGACCGATGGCATCCATATCGAGACCAACCCTCTCGAATGCCCGTCACCTGCCCGCGAAGCAGGCCCCTGAACACACCCGGCGTGAGCACGCGCGCTAGTGCAAGAGAAGCGGCATTCGATCTAACCCGAATCTACAAGGCCAACGTTTACTAGTAATACAGGCGTGGTGCAAGCCGCGAAGCTCCGCCCACACGGGTTTGCATTCCGCGTCTCGGCGGTTAGTCTGCTCCGCTATGGGC
>JBFICP010000331.1:0-3246 GCA_041581935.1 Gammaproteobacteria bacterium
GGAGATTGTATCGACTGCACTATGTGCGTACAGGTATGCCCCACGGGGATCGATATTCGCGAGGGTTTGCAGTATCAATGCATCGCTTGTGCCGCATGCGTCGATGCATGCGACCGGGTGATGGACCAAATGGGTTACGACAAAGGACTCATCCGCTATACGACCGAGAGCGCCGTCGCGGGTGAGCAACCGAGGATTATGCGCCCGCGTGTGATTGTCTATGCGGTTGCATTGCTCGCTTTAATGAGCGCGGTTGGCGTTGGGCTTGTAGGTAGAACGCCTTTTGCGCTCGATGTCATCCGCGACCGCAACACCCTGTACCGCGAGACCAATGAGGGGCTCGTAGAGAATGTCTACACGCTCAAGCTCATCAATATGGACAGCAAGGAGCATCAAGTCGTGATTTCCGCATTCGGAATAGACGATCTGCAGCTCGATCTTGCATCCCGGCAGATCCCAGTGGCCGCCCATGAGGTGCTGAATGTTCCCGCGCGCGTGCGCGCGGATCCGTACTCACTCGAGCGCAGCAGCTCTACGATCACGTTTGCGCTCGAATCGATCGACGACGGCTCGTTGCGTGTGGAGGAGGAGGCGCGCTTTCTCGGACCGGTCGGGTCGGCGCACTAGGGAGCCCCGAGGAACGATGACGTCCGAGCACGGTCCATCCAGCTGGTATCGCGAGCCCATGGTATGGCTGGTTCTCGCCATTCCGGCGTCGGCCGTTGTCATGGGCGCGATCATGCTGGCTCTCGCGATCTCGACCTATGACGGTCTGGTCACCGACGACTATTACCGCAAAGGATTGCAGATCAATCGCTCCATGGAGCGGGACTCGAGCGCCGAACGACATGGTTTGACTTCGCTCGTGCGCGTCGGGCCGAGAGGAGGCGTGATCGAGCTGCGACTCGAAGGAAGGGATGGCTTCGAGGCGCCGGAGGTGGTGAATCTGCGGCTGTTTCACGCGACGCGATCCGGTCTCGATGTGGTTATTGCGATGCGCCGGGTCGGTTCCGGGCACTACCTCGCGAGCCGGCCGGATCTGGCCGCCGGTCGCTGGCATCTGCAACTGGATGCCGACGACTGGCGCCTCAGGGGAGAGCTCGATGGCGGCGACCATGCTCAGCGATTGCTGCTCGCTGGTGCACGAGCGGCGGCGCCGTGATGATTGTTCAGGTTTCCCGCTGAATGTATTCGAACAGCGAGCGAAACTCGTCCGCGACGACGGGTCCGAAAACGGGATCGGTTCTCGCCTTCATGCCGGACGCGACTTCTTTCCAGTCCTCGTCGGTGAGCTTCTTCTCCGCCCTCGGAAATGCGTCGCTGTCCTCCACTTCCATGTGACTTCTGAGAAACGCGATGTAATCCCGGCCGGTTTTCTCGAGCGCGTCGCGTTCGACCAGGGCTCCGTCCACTACGTGGCGCAGCATTTCGAGAAAGCGCTGGCCTTTCTCTGCGAGCGCCGCGTGCTCGCGCTCCAGGCGTGCGACGACCTCGCTGGCGCTTTTGTCGTGGGCGATGAGCTTCTCAAACATCAGATCTTCCATCGGGTGATGGGTGTGATCGGGGTAATGTGTCATGTAAACCATAATGTCGTGCATCAGGTCGAAATCCGCGATTTCCTCCTTGTGCACGGCGTTGATCTGCACTTCGAGCGTGCTCAGAAGACGCGCGACGTTGTCGTGGTCGGTCTTGAGCTGTTCCAGGATCTCGGACATGCCACTCTCCCCGTCTCTAGTTTCGTTCCCTGGGTGGAGCCAATACTAATAAACGCTGGTACCCGCGACCATTGATTTCGGTCAACGCCTGCCTGCGTCGCGTTCGAGATCATCGCTGCCGGCGGCGGAATAAGGCGGTCCCTGGCTGTGCTCGTCGTCATCGAGCAGGATGCGATGCGCTGGACCCTCGAGATCGTCGAACTGCCCGGAGCGGATCGCCCAGAGAAACGCCGTCACGATAACCGCGACCAGCACCACCGACAGCGGAATCAAAAGATACAGAATTTCCACGCTATGAGACCGCTGATGCGTCGTTCCACCGACGCCCGAGACGCAGGCTGTTGGCTACGACGAGCAGGGAGCTCGCCGACATTCCGATTGCGGCCATCCACGGTGCCACGTAACCTGCCGCAGCCGCCGGGATGGCGAGCGCATTGTAGGCGAGCGCCCACAGCAGGTTCTGGCGAACGACCGCGAGCGTTTTGCGCGCTATCGTGACACCGCCGGCAAGGTTGGACAAATCGTTGCCGAGCAGAATCATGTCGGCGCTGGCCCGCGCGGCTTGTGCGCCATCGCCCATAGCAATGGAAATATCAGCGCCGGAGAGAACCGGCGTGTCGTTGATGCCGTCTCCGACCATCGCGACGATGTCTCCGCGCGCCTGAAGCTCGCGCACTCGCTGGAGCTTGTCCTGTGGCGCAAGGTCGGCGGCGACATCGTCGATTCCGATCGTTTTTGCGACATGGGAGGTGATGCTGTCGCGATCACCGGAATACAGGCTTACCTCCACGCCCTTGTCCTGCAGTGCTCTCACGACAATTCGGGCATCGGAGCGAATTTGGTCGCTCACGTAGAAAAGCGCGCGCAGGGAGGTGTTGTCTGCGAGTAGCACCTGCGAACATTCCGCGTCGGGCTTTTCAGCGCGCATCCCGTCGGCCAGATGATGGCCGGTCTGCTTCTCAACGAATGACGGCGAGCCGATCGTATAACGCGTTCCGGCCACCGTCGCGTGCAGTCCGGCGCCGGGCGTGTTGACGACATCGGTGGCGCCACCGTGCGAGGGACTGTTTGCAACAAGCGCCCGCGCAATGGGGTGCTCCGAGCTTTGTTCCATGGCCGCGGCGATTCGTGCGCACTCTTCGACGGGCATGTCGGAGAGCGCCGCGGTTTCGACGACCCGCGGTTGACCATGAGTCAGCGTTCCGGTCTTGTCGAAAACGATGCGTGTCGCTTTGGCCAGGTTCTCGAGGGCGTCGCTGCCCGTGACGATCAGCGCCCGCCGGGTCAACGCGCCGGTAGCCGCCGCTATGGCCGTTGGCGTCGCCAGCGACAGGGCGCACGGGCAGGTCACCACCAACATGGCCACGGTGATCGGCAGCCAGCGCTCGGGCGCGCTCTGCCACCAGTACAGCCCCACTAGTGCCGCGAGCATCAGCACTGTCGTGACGAAGTAGCCGGCCACGCGATCGGCCGCGCGGGCCAGATAGGGTCGTTCGTTCCGGGCACGCTCGACCAGGCTGAGAATGCGCGA
>JBFICP010000332.1:0-3243 GCA_041581935.1 Gammaproteobacteria bacterium
TCGGCATTGGCCCGCTCGTCATACGGGAACGACACGGAATGCGCGCCGTAATGACGACGATATCAAAATCGTGACTGCATCACGGGCACAGTTGCGCACCGACGCGCTCGTGCGCCGCATCATGCTATCTCTAGGTAAGGCAACATGGCGGTGGCAAAGCTGAGGACAAGGAAGAAGCCGCACATATCCGTTATCGTAGTCAATATCGGTCCGGAGGCCACCGCCGGGTCTACGTTCATCCGTTTGAGCAGCAACGGTACGACACCACCGATCGACACCGCGACGAGGGTGTTAGCTGCGAGCGCGCCGCCCACCACCAGGCCGAGAAACGGATTGCCCTTCCAAAGCCATGCGGCGAGCGCAATGAGACATCCGAGCGCCAACCCGTTCAGGATGCCGACGGAGAGCTCCTGCATCCACACGCGCATTGCCTCGAACGGTTTTACGATTCCGAGTGACAGCTCCCGCATGCTGACCGCGACCGCCTGATTGCCCGAGCAGCCGCTCATGTCGGAAACTATCGGCAAGAATACGGCGAGCGCAATTACAGCGCTCAACGTGCTCTCATAAAATGCGATGACACTCGCTGCGATGATGTTCAGCACGATGTTCAAGCTCAGCCAAGAAAGTCGCCGCCGGGCACGCGTGAGGACCGGTAGCGTGCGGATTTCGTCCCCGCCGACGATTCCCTGTGATTTCAGATAGTCGAGCTCAGCTCGCTCGGATATCGCTTCATCGACCGCTCGGCGGTGAACGATGCCGACGAGTCGATGACGCTCGTCCACTACCGGCACGGCCAAAAAGGTGTGGCGATCGAAAAAATCCGATAGCTCATCCAACGATGTGTCGACCAGGACGAACAACGGCGATTTCAATATGTCGGCGAGCGGCGTCGAGCGACGCGACAGGACCAAATCCCGGAGATCGAGAACGCCGACGAGCTTTCCTCTCGAGGACACCACGTAAACATGCGCTTCGTCGTCGAGGTGTTCCTCGGCGCGGGCGCTGAGCGCATCGACGACGTCGCGCACGACGGCGTCCTCATCGTAGGCGAGAAACTCGATGCTCATGAGACCGCCCGCGACGTCCGGGGGGTAGCTGATGAGTTGACGGACCTCCGCGGCATCTTCCGCGGACATCTGCGAGATGATTGCCTCGGCGTCGTCCTCCGTCATATCGCCGAGAAGATCGGCTCGGTCCGCACTCTCCATCTCATTGAGGATGGATACGGCCTCCTCGGCGCCCAGCTGCTCGATCAAATCCGAAGCGTGCTCGTTGGGAATTTCCTCAATCAGGTCTGCAGCCTCTGCCGGAGACAGCGTCGTCAGCACCTTCTCCTGGCAATCCGCATCGACACGCAGGATTGCCCGGAATGCCTCGCTCGGGCCGATTGCGGCGACGTAGTCCTCGAGCCCTGTCCTGTCGCCGGACTCGGCGAGTTCCTCCATCACCTTCCAAGGTGGGCGTTCGCTTTGCATGATCGTCACTCCATATGCACCCCGTTCGGCCTCTGGTCTGGCACGAGTGGATTTCCAGAGCGCAGCGGTGGGCCCGAAAAGCGCTGCTCGAGTGATGGTGTGGGCCCGTCAGGAGACGCTTCTTACTCCGGTCGCGGCGAAAAAGATAGCGGCCTGCGTGCGGCGTGCGGGCAGCGGGCAAGCCCCATGCGGGGGCACCGGGGGCGGCCGTACCCGGACCGCCGGAGAGGCGCTCGCATCAGCCTGAAACTCGAGGAATATCCGTGACTTGACGACAATGGGTCAGGTGGATCCCGAGCTCAGGGCCGTGACCGCGCCGGATAGGGCCCTCGCCGGGCAAAATCGGGCGCTTTTACCCCCGGAGGAGGCTGCGAGAGTCCGGATTTCGAGAGAAATCACCAGGATACTCGCGTTTTGTGACGCGTCCCCAACTTCCAACCCATGAACGGCGTTACTCTTAAAGCTGTCGATCCCACGGCCGAAGATTATCTAGTACGCAGCCCCGATTTCGCCGCATGTCGCTCTGGCGGCCGGGCGAGTTTCGGTCCTGACCGCCCGAAATCGGCTGCCGGCGTACACCAGAGCGTATGCCGGAAATCAGGGCTGTGGCCCACCCATGAGAACGCGTTGAATGGACGCCCAGAAACAGAAATTCCAGGAACTGATCAGGTCGCTGGTGCCGATCAGCGGGCTCGCGGCCCAGTACCAGAACGAAGTCATTCACAAGGCCGAGATCCTTCACTTCAAGAAAAAGCAGAAAGTTTTCAAGCAGGGTGACGTCGACCCCTACTCCTACTACGTCCTCGAGGGCGAGCTCGACCTCGAGGCCAACGGCCAGCTTCTGAAAACCGTCCAGGGCGGCAGCACCGACGCCCAGTCGCCGCTCTCCCAGCTGCAGCCGCGCCAGATGAGCGCCCAGTCAAAGGGCAAGTCGGTGGTGCTGCGCGTCGCTCGCGATCTCATGGATCGTCTGCTGACCATGGACGACCCGGGCGGTTCTGCGGGCGCGGTCGAAGTCAGCGAGGTCGAGGTGGACGACGACGGCGGCGACTGGATGACCCGCATGCTCCAGTCCGAGCTCTTCTCGCGCATTCCGCCGGCGAATATTCAACGCCTGTTCGCAGTCATGGAATCGGTCCCGCACAAGGCCGGCGACGTCGTTGTCGAGCAGGGCTCACCGGGCGATTACTACTACATCATCCAGAGCGGGCGCTGCGAGGTGACGCGCAAGGCATCCGGCGACGGTAAGCCCATCAAGCTCGCGCAGCTCAGCGATGGCGACAGCTTCGGTGAAGAAGCGTTGATCTCGGACGCCAAGCGCAACGCCACCGTGACCATGCTGAGCGATGGCGAGCTGGTGCGGCTTACCAAGGAAAATTTCATCGAGCTCATCAAGAAGCCGAGCCTCGAAGCATTGGACTACGATGCGGCGAAAGCGCTCGTCGCCGAGGGCGCCTGCTGGCTGGACGTGCGCTTTCCCGAGGAGCACGCGAAGGATGGGATCGACGCGAGCGTCAACGTGCCCCTCAATCAGCTGCGTACCGAGCTCAAGAATCTCGACGCCGATCGCTCCTATGTCGCGTATTGCGACTCCGGCGTGCGCAGCTCTGCGGGCGCCTTCATACTCGCGCAGCACGGCTTCGACGTGCGCTATCTCGATGGCGGCCTGATCGCCAGCGGTATCGCATCGCCCGCCCAGGCTGAGCCGACGCCCGAGAAGCCGGAAGCGGTCGCCGAAGCGAGCGAATCGGAGCCGGCGCCGGAA
>JBFICP010000333.1:0-3211 GCA_041581935.1 Gammaproteobacteria bacterium
GTTCGGGCTCACATCGGGAATCGTCACGCGTTCGCTGGCGCGCGCCAATCACTTCCGACGCAACACGCGAACGGGCTGTGTCATGGTCAATCTCCCCACTGCCGGCACCGACTACCACGTGCCGTTCGGCGGCCGCGGCAATTCGTCCTACGGACCGCGTGAGCAGGGTCGCTACGCTGTCGAGTTCTACACGACCGTCAAGACAGCGTACGTCAGCGCCGGCGAGCCGGCATGAGGGCGTCGTCATGAACGATCGATCACCGATTCGCATCGACGCCCTGCAGTACTGCAACTGGTCGGAAAAGATTTTTCGACAGATGCGCGAGGGCGGTGTGGACGCCGTCCACGCAACCATCTGCTACCACGAGAGTTTCCGCGAGACGGTGGCCAATATCGAGGTCTGGAATCGGCGTTTCGAGCGTCACGCGGATCTGATCATGCCGGGACGCTCCGCGTCCGATGTGCACGAAGCGCGTCGCAGCAATCGCACCGCAATATTCTTCGGATTCCAGAACTGCTCGCCTATCGAGGATGACATCGGTTTAGTAGAAATCTGTCACGCGCTCGGCGCGCGATTCATGCAGCTTTCTTACAACAATCAGTCGTTGCTCGCGACCGGTTGCTACGAGTCCGAAGATCCGGGCATCACGCGCATGGGCCGCGGCGTTATCAAAGAGATGAACCGGGTGGGCCTCGTTGTCGACATGTCGCACTCGGCCGAGCGTTCGACCATCGAAGCCATCGAGATCTCCGAGCGCCCAATCGTCGTCTCTCACGCCAACCCGAGCGCCTGGCATTCGGCGCGCCGCAACAAATCCGATCGCCTGCTGGCCGCGCTCGCCGAGTCCGGCGGTATGCTGGGCTTGTCGTTGTATCCGCACCACCTTCTCGGCGGCACCGAGTGCACCCTGTCGAGCTTCTGCGAGATGGTCGCGCGGCTGGTCGAGCAGATTGGCATCGGCCATGTCGGCATCGGATCGGACCTGTGCCAGGACCAGCCCGACTCGGTGGTCGAATGGATGCGCACCGGGCGCTGGACCAAGCAGGTGGATTTCGGCGAGGGCTCGAAAGACAACGCCGGCTTTCCGCCACAACCATCCTGGTTCCGGGATAACCGCGATTTTCCTAACCTCGAGCAGGGTCTTTCTGCGGCAGGATTTTCAGACGACGAGGTCGCCGCGATCGTCGGCCGGAACTGGCTCGAGTTCTTCGACCGCTCCTTCGGACCCGGGGTCGGGGGCTGATTTCGTTGAGTTCAAATGTGGGCCATGTCGGCAAGGAAACGATCCCTGCCGCCGGGCCCTGTACACATAAATGAGGAGGGAGGGATCATGAGTTCAGTTTCTGTAGCTGCTGCACGCACCGGCTTCACGGGGGTGAGTAAGCCGGTATTCGCCCTGACGGGCGGTTTTATCGCCATCTTTTGTGCCATGGCGGTGATCAACCTCGAAACGTTGAGCACCTGGGTGGACGGCGGATTCGGCTGGTCGGCCAAGTATTTCGGGCTCTACTGGCAGGTACTCCTGCTCGCGACTTTCGTCATCGGCATCGTCATCGCCATTATGCCGGCAAGCCGCGTAAAGCTCGGCAATATCGCAAAGCCCGAGTTCACGCTCTTCCAGTGGGGCTCGATGATCATGTGCACGCTGCTCGCCGGAGGCGGCGTCTTCTGGGCCGCCGGTGAGCCCATGGCGCACTTTCTGTTCCCGCCGCCTTATTTCGGCGTCGAGGGAAAGACGGCCGATGCCGCCTATCCGGCATTGGCGCAATCGTTCATGCATTGGGGATTCCTCGCGTGGGCGATTCTCGGAAGCCTTACCACGGTGATGCTCATGCATTACCACTACGACAAGGGCTTGCCGCTCGCGCCACGTACGCTGCTCTATCCCGTGTTCAAGGAAAAGGCCATCAAAGGTCCCATCGGCTTCATCGCCGATGCCTGCTGCATCATCGCGGTGGTGGCGGGCACGGTCGGGCCCATCGGCTTCCTGGGTCTGCAGGTCAGTTACGGTCTCGAGGACTTGTTCGGAATCCCCGACGGGCTCGGGACCCAGATTGCCGTCATCGGCGGGCTGGTGGCTCTCTATACAATCTCCGCGATCACCGGGATCAATCGTGGCATCAAGATCTTGAGCCAGTTCAACATCATCCTCGGCTTTGCCTTGCTGGCGTTCTTGCTGATTGCCGGACCGACCGGCTTTATCTTCAAAGGTTTTGTCAACGGGCTCGGAACCTACGTCGCTAACTTCGTGCCCATGGCGCTCTACCGTGGAGATACCAGCTGGCTTGGCTGGTGGACGGTGTTCTTCTGGGGCTGGTTCCTCGGTTACGGTCCGCTTATGGCGATGTTCATTTCCCGCGTCTCGCGGGGACGGTCCATTCGCGGCATTATCATCATGGTGTCGATCGTTGCACCCTTGGTCACGAATTTCTGGTTCACCATCGTCGGTGGGTCGGGGATTGCCATGGAGCTGGCGGAGCCGGCCTCGGTCTCGGCGGCATTCGAGGGCTTCAATCTGCCCGCGGCGCTTCTGGCCATCACCAATCAGCTTCCTGCCGGATTTTTCATATCGGTCCTGTTTCTGATATTGACGACGGTGTTCGTGGCGACGACCGGCGACTCGATGACCTATGTCCTGTCCGTGGCTATGTCGAATGACGATCACCCGACCACCGCCGTGCGTATCTTCTGGGGTGTTGCCATGGGGCTGATGGCGTTGATTCTCATCTCGCTGGGATCGGGCGGTGTGTCGAAGCTTCAATCGTTCATCGTTGTCACCGCCGTGCCGGTATCGCTGATTCTGTTGCCGTCGCTGTGGGACGCATTTCGCATCACACGTGCGCTCGCAAAGGAGCAGACTGCCTGATTGCCTATAGGGCATAATGTGAGCGGGGTCGGACCGAGGTCCGGCCCCGCTTTTCTGTGATACTGACAGCGCATAACACGCGCCAAAATGTGTGAGTCACGCCGTGGGAGTCTCGCATTGAATCCGACCGTCGACGAGACGCTGAAAATTTCCCTGCGTGAGCCCGCCAAGGTCATGCGTCTCGAACGCATGGGCTCGTTCCACCAGACACGCCTGAGTTTCATGCGCGTGCTGCTGCGCCGGTTGGATCGGGAACGCTGGTCCATCGAACGGTCGAGCTGGCGAATCGGCGCTACGGGTGAAGGTGTTGCGGTGTACCGCGCCCGCGGTCCGCAGTCGATCTA
>JBFICP010000334.1:0-3112 GCA_041581935.1 Gammaproteobacteria bacterium
CAGCCTAGGATGACCTGTCGGCCTAGGGCTCGTCCGTGTCCACCGGCTCGTCTGAATCGATTGCACAGGGATGTTCAGCTGCCGCGAAGCACAGGCAAGGATCGCTCCCGCAATCCTTTTGCATTCCCGCCATCCATGGCGGTCAGATGTGCGAGAGCGGCCATCGTTCAATCCACAAACCCCTCACAGCCCGATACCTCGCCAACTCACCCATTCGCGCCTTTGATTCTCCTATCGGCAGTCGACTCGAATCTCGCCTTTCCCATGGTCCGCACGTATTCAAACTCCAATCGTCGGAGTCTTGGTTCAGTAAAGAATCGAAGGAAGAAAAGCGCCTGCGGGCGCGTTGTACAAACCCGTGCTCATCAACGTCATCGGCTGTACGACACGAAGTCCCCGCTCCAGGCACCAACTGAACAACTCGGCATTGCGCGCGGGAAGAAGAAACCCAGGGCCGGAAATGTGCGGTGCGGCACCGATAAGGGCTTTCAAATCATCGTTGGTTTCCGCTACGGCGTGGGCGAAAAAGCCGATCGACGTAGCATAGCCGGTTATTCTTTGCGATCGCTCGACCACCGTGGCGGTTCCCTGCGCGATAGCATCGCGGAGCTCGAGGGCGCGCGGATGGCCGTGCACGCTCACGCACAGTCGATTGCAGGCCTCGATATCGGCGTTGCCCGCCGGACGCACGGCATGTCCTGGTAGAGAAATGCCCAATGCTTCGCCCTGAAGCGTTACCAGCGGTTCGCGCACGACAAAGCCGAGCTTGGTGTAAAGCGATAGCGATCGACCGTGATACGCCGCCTGGACGAGACGCACGGTAGGAAAATACGACTCACGAGCAAATTCGAGGGCGTCTTGCATCAGTCGTCTGCCGACGGAGGCGTTCTGGAATGTCGGGTCCACGGTGATTGGGCCGATCGCTGCCACGGGCATGTACTTCCAGACGAAGTTGCTGCCAACCACGCACCCGTTGGATTCCGAGACGGTCGAGCGCACGTCGGGATTGGAAAGCAGCGAAGTCATCAGGTCTATCGCCACCTCCCTCGACGGGAAATCGGGAGGGAAGTTGTGCTGTTCGGCGATGGCCTTGAAGCCCTCGTAACAAATCGTGCCGCAGGCGGCGGCATCGTCGGCACGGCCGCGTCGCAAGGTAACGTCGGCTGACCTGCGAGTGTCAAGTTCGGTTGCAGCTTTCATATGAATACTTCCATGAGCAACCGCGGCGGGGCTGAAGCCGCCGCGAGTGAAACCACGCATTGGAAATCGTTTCCGGAACCTCTTAACAAGGCCCAGCGCCCACCGAATGACGGGCGTCAGGATGAAAATTCTATACTTTTGTACGCAGCTGTCCAGAGAGCGATACTGCGCGGTCAACGCGGCGACGCGGGCCATCGGCGGGGCCCCGGCAGGGCCGTTCGCGGAGAGACGGTCCGAGTGAGTCCCCGTGGCCGAACGGACCGCGCCTTCTCGTGCCAGAATCTGCGCTTTCGCGACGACGGGTGGAGCGTCATTGTTCTTCGACTGCATCCGCAACCATGACTGGAAGGTTGACACGCAGGCCTGGGGCGCCGACCTAGCTCGACGCGCCGAGGGCATCAGCCGCCGAGCGCGAGATCCCGCCTCGGAACATTCGCCGTGGTAGGGCACGCGTGCCGGGCGCGGAAGCAACCTGTTCGACAAATCCGTCGAACGCTTTGCTATCTCCGGCAGCCTCCCATGGAGGTTCGGTGTTGCACGAAGGTCGGCGGCGTCCCGTAATGGGCGCGATTCTGACCGTCGTAGTCGGTGCCGTACACGTCGAAGTCGTGATAGCCGCCGCATTCGGCGACTTATCCGTAAATGAACTGTAAGCGTCGTCAACTCAAGCCGTTAGCGCCTCAATACGGCCAGTGTGCCGCTCAAGGTGCGAGGAGTCCGATCCCCACGCCAGGTTACCGTCGCGTGCCGTGTCGAATTTGTGCTGCCCAATCACTGGTCCGATCACCGCCCGCCCTGCGGGCGACCGGGAGGGCCATTGGCATTTCTGCGTACCCGACATCCGAGAACCGCTCGGCACAGGTCGATCGCGAGTTGAGATTTCACTTGTTGGGGCCCCAGGTGTATCGTCTGACCGTGGGGAGGAGAAAGAACCCTCGGCTCAGCGATGCCGGAGGGAGTGCGAAACAATCGGGATCCCTGATCGGATAGATCAAGGACGAATCCCAGCGACAAACACCCAAGGAGGAGTGTTTATGAAATATACAATCCCCCCCGTCCAAGATCCCCAATCGAGCGCCAGCATGCCGATTTGCGCCACGAGTGCATCGACGTTTCGGGACGCGGTCGCCCGAGCCCGGCAGCGCGTTGCGGCTGGCATACCGCACGCCATTTTCGTGATTCGCGTCGAGCGCCTCCGAGATGCGACCGAGCACTGTGGCCATGAAGCAGGGCTGGTCCTACTCGAAAAAATCGACCGGCTGCTTGTGCGCGAAGCCGGCCCGTGGAACGCAGATTGCCGGCCGAGTGTCGACCAGATCGCCATTCTCAAGCAGGATTGCCGACGGCGCGACGCGATTGCGCTCGCGCACCGCATCTGTGACGTCCTGAATGCCGAGACGTTCTGCTGGCACGACCTCACGTTTCGGGTCGGCGCTACTATCGGGGTGCTCGAGCTGGAGGAGCAGCCCGAGGGCATCGACGATCTTCTTGGGCGCGCGACCGAGGCATGCGACGCGGCCCGGTCGCTCGGCAACGATGGCGTACTGGTCTTCACGGGACACCCCGGCGAGCGCGAGGCGGTAGAGCGAGAACGCGCGTGGCGTGAACACATCAGCGAGACGCTGGTTTAGCGCGCAATCCGCCTACACGGGGGTAATTTGACAGTACCCTACTGACAAAGCAGAGCTGTGAATCATCCGGCGGTGATTTCACCGCCGGTAAGCGTGATCACGCAAGCCACTTAACCGGTATCGCGCCCAGCGCGCAGCGGCGCGTGGGCGTTGGCTTTGAGTCGATGAATGGTGGGTCGCTGCCCTCGACCAGGGACGCGACTCACTTTGACATAAAAGCCATAAGTTTTTCGTCTCCGAGCATCTCGTCGAGGCTTCTTCCGACCACCGCGTTGATAAGC
>JBFICP010000335.1:0-3000 GCA_041581935.1 Gammaproteobacteria bacterium
AAAGCCGCCCGGCGCATGTCAACCGCTGCACGAAGGATACAGGGTTCGACACACCGACGGCATGCCCGTGCCCACCGTACGGGTGGTCACAATCGACATCGAGTCTGAGCGGGGACTGTCTGATCGAGCGCAAAGTGAGGAAGCGACGACTTCGTCACGACGCGAACAGGGGGTCGACACATCGTGAAACAGGACGCCGGGCTTCGTTCGGATTCGGGGGCACGCGCACTCGGCGCATTGCTGACGACCACCCGGCGATCCCGATCGCTGCTGTTCGGCTTCGGAATTCTCATGCTCGGGGATGGCCTGCAAAGCACGCTGCTCGGCGTGCGGGCTTCCCTGGAAGGATTTCCCACCGCCGTGACGGGACTGATCATGTCCACGTTCTATCTCGGCTTTCTCGGCGGCGCGCTCTACGCGCCGAAGGTCGTGGAGCGCGTCGGCCATATTCGAGTGTTCGGCGCGCTGGCGTCGGTGGCGTCCGCAACGGTGCTGATTCACGGCATTTTCGTCACACCGCTCGCCTGGAGCGGATTGCGTCTGCTGAGCGGATTCTGCCTGGCGGGACTCTATGTCGTGGCCGAGAGCTGGCTGAACGACCGCGCTACCAACAGAACACGCGGTCAATTACTCTCGATTTACATGGTCGTGTCCTATGTCGGTTACGCAGGCGGCCAATTGTTCCTGAACGCCGCCGATCCGGGCGGGCTCGAGCTGTTCATTCTCACGTCGGTGCTGATTTCGGCCGCCCTGGTGCCGTTGCTGCTGTCCGCCGGGCCGGCGCCCAAGTTCGCAACGCAGACGGGATTGAGCTTACGAAAGCTCTACGACATCTCGCCGCTCGGCGTGGTCGGCGCGTTCGCAACGGGCATGGCAAGCAGCGCGCTGTTCGGCATCGGTCCGGTGTACGCAGAGAGTTCCGGCCTGTCCGTATCTCAAATCTCATTCTTCATGACCGCGATTCTGCTCGGCTGTATCGTGCTTCAGTGGCCCATCGGCGGCCTGTCCGACAAGCTCGATCGCCGGCTCGTCATTGCAATCGTGGCCTTTCTGGCCACTGCCGCGGCGCTCGCGGCCGTGCCGGTATCGCAGATGTCGACATGGACATTACTGGCCCTGATGGCGGCATTCGGTGGCCTGTCGATTCCCCTGTACTCGTTGTGCATCGCACATGCGAACGATTACCTCGAGCCGGAGCAGATGGTCGCCGCCAGCAGCGGACTGGTGCTCGCGAGCGGCGTCGGCGCGGTGCTGGGTCCGATTACGGCATCGGTATCCATGGCTCTGATGGGGCCGACGGGATTTTTCTGGTGGCTCGGAATGATCCATGCGGCAATCGGAGTATTCGTCGTCTACCGAATGGTCAAGCGCCGCGCCAAGCCGGTCGGGGATCAGAGTCATTACGCCCCGTCGTCAATCCACGGCTCCCAGGTCTCGTGGGAAATCACCCATCAGTCCACTCGGGAAAGCGAAGAGCCACGCGCTACCTAAGCGCGCTCTTGCGAACGCCGCTGCACGGCTACACAATCGGAATCGGATCCCTTTCGAGTCAGGCCGATGCCATCGAAACGGAAAAAGCCGGATCCCGAGAAACTCGATCGACTGGTGGCGACGACGCGACGCAACCGCGAGGAGCGGGAACGGGACTACCGCGAGCAGGCGCTCAAGCTCTATCCCTGGGTGTGCGGACGATGCGCGCGCGAATTCACCCGGGAGAATCTTCACGAGCTGACGGTGCACCACCGCGACCACGACCACGACAACAACCCGCCCGACGGCAGCAACTGGGAGCTGCTTTGTCTGTACTGTCACGACAACGAGCACGCGCGGCATCTGGACGCAACACGAGCCGATGGCGCATCCAAAGAAAAAGCGCCCGCGACACACAAACCCTTCGCCGATCTCCGATCGTTATTGAAAAATGGTAAGTAGCCCATGCAGCTCAAAGGATCCTGCCATTGCGGCAAGGTGCGGTTTACCCTGCACTCGTCACATCCCTACCCCTTCAATCTGTGCTACTGCTCGATCTGCCGCAAGACGGCCGGCGGCGGCGGCTTCGCCATCAATCTGGGCGGCGATTACGAATCCCTGAAGGTACACGGTGAGGAGAACATCGGCGTCTATCGCGCCGACCGGATGGACGCCGAGACCGGCAAGGTCAGGCAAAGCGAAGCGCGTCGAAGCTTCTGCCGGCATTGCGCCAGCGCACTCTGGGTTTGGGACCCGCGCTGGCCCGATCTGGTGCATCCCTTCGCATCCGCCATCGATACCGAGCTTCCCATTCCCCCTGAACGCACGCACTTGATGCTGGGATCCAAGGCATCCTGGGTACCGGTGCACAGTGAATCCGCCGACCGGTGCTTCGACGAGTACCCGGACGAATCATTGGCCGAATGGCACGAGCGGCTGGGCCTCGAAGACACCGACGACTAGCCTGCCGTTTTCCACGTACATTCGTGAAAGCACCGATCTCTTACGATGCGATGGCACCGGAGTATGCGCGCCACAGGTGTGCCCTCGACTTCGTCGTCGATGTGCTCGCGCGGTTGCGCGCACCATCGCCACGCCGCCCGTTCCTTGAGGTCGGGTGTGGCACGGGCGCCTACACGATGGCGATGGCGGCGCGCACTGCGTGCCCAGGGTTCGGCATGGATGCGGCGCGTGGGATGCTGAAAAGCGCACCGGCGCACGGACAGGTCGCGTACGTGCAGGGGCTGGCCGCACGCCTTCCGTTTGCCGACCAGTGCCTCGGCATGATTTTTTCGGTCAATGTCATCCATCATATGGCGAGGGTCGAGGATTACTTTCGCGCGTCGTTCAGGGCGCTCGCGCGCGGCGGCATCCTGTGCACGGCGACCGACTCGGAGGCCATGATCAGGCGCCGCAATCCGCTGTCCCGGTACTGGCCCTCCACCGTTGCCCCGGAGCTTGCCCGCTATCACGGTATCGATACCCTCGAGGACCTGATGGCGCGGGCGGGCTTTCGCTCGATTCGCGTCT
>JBFICP010000336.1:0-2975 GCA_041581935.1 Gammaproteobacteria bacterium
CGTTCGGCGGACAGCTGGTGAGAAACGACATCAACGTGCTGCTCGACGCCGAGGGCGCACACTGCACGCTCAACGGGCTTTTCATGGTGGGCGGGCGCCAGCACGTCGACTATCACACCCGCATCGATCACGCCAAGCCCCGCGGCACCAGCGAGGAAGTCTACAAGGGCATCCTCGACGGCCGCGCCCGAGGCGTGTTCAACGGCCGTGTGAAGGTGCACCCGGACGCCCAGAAAACCGATGCGCACCAGTCCAACAACAACCTGCTGCTGTCACGGGACGCAGAGATCGACACCAAACCGGAGCTCGAGATCTACGCCGACGACGTGAAATGCTCTCACGGTGCCACCGTCGGACAGCTCGATGAGCACAGCCTTTATTACCTGCGTTCGCGAGGCATCGGCGAGCGCCAGGCGCGCGGCCTGCTGACCTATGGGTTCGCGCGGGAAATTCTCGAGCGCGTCGAGCTCGCGTCGCTCAGGGACAAGCTCACCGGAGAGCTTCTCGAGCGCATGCCCGACGCGGACCAGATACGGGAGATGGTGGAATGAGCGCGGCAAGCCAAAGCGAAAGCCACTCGGGTCGGAATCTTTACGACGTGCACAAGGTGCGCAAAGACTTTCCCATTCTGCATCAGGAAGTCAACGGTCATCCGCTGGTGTACCTGGATAACGGCGCCACCAGCCAGAAGCCGCAAAGCGTCATCGACGCCGTGCGTTACTACTACGAGCGGGACAACGCCAATGTGCATCGCGGCGTGCACACCCTGAGCGAGCGTGCCACCAACGACTACGAGGGAGCCAGAGACATCGCCCAGCGATTCATCAACGCGTCGGACCGCGGCGAGGTCATACTGGTGCGCAGCACCACCGAAGGCATCAACCTCGTCGCCCAGGCCTACGGACGCCCGCTGCTCGCCGAAGGCGACGAGATCATCATCACGACCATGGAGCACCACTCCAACATCGTTCCCTGGCAGATGCTCGCCGCGCAGACCGGTGCCGAGGTCAAGGTCATCCCGATCAGCGACGAAGGCGAGCTCGACATGAACGCCTATCGGCAGATGCTCGGCCCGAAGACGCGAATCGTCGCCGTTGTCCACGTATCCAACGCGCTCGGCACGGTCAATCCGGTCAAGGAGATCATCGATGCCGCCCACGACGCCGGCGCCGTGGCGCTCATCGACGGCGCGCAAGCCGCGCCACATCTCGCCATCGACGTGCAGGCGCTGGATTCCGATTTCTATACGTTCTCCGGTCACAAGGTGTTCGGCCCGACAGGCATCGGCGTGCTGCACGGAAAACGCGAGCTTCTGGAGAAGATGGACGCCTATCAGGGCGGCGGCGACATGATCCGCACCGTGAGCTTCGAGGGCACGACCTACAACGACCTGCCCTACAAGTTCGAGGCCGGAACGCCCAACATCGCCGGCGCCATCGGCCTCGGAGCGGCGCTCGAGTACGTCACCAATCTCGGCATCGACGCCATCGCCGCCCACGAGCACGACGTGCTCGAGGCGGCGACGCGCGCCATCGGCGACATTCCCGGCGTGCGGCTAATCGGCACGGCTAAGGACAAGTCCAGCATCGTCTCCTTCATCATGGACGGCGTGCATCCCCACGACGTCGGCACCGTTGTCGACAGCGAGGGCGTCGCCATCCGTACCGGCCACCACTGCGCCATGCCGCTCATGCAGCGCTACGGCGTGGCGGCGACCGCACGCGCCTCGTTCGCGCTGTACAATACTCGCGAGGAGGTGGATGCGCTCGCCGCCGCACTGTGGAAGGTCAAAGAGGTGTTCAAGCGGTAATGGATCTTCGCGGCCTCTACGAGGAAGTGATTCTCGATCACAACCGCAACCCGCGGAACTTCGGAACCAAGCCCGCCGGCTGCAACTGCACGGCCCACGGGTACAATCCCCTGTGTGGCGACGAGGTGCAGGTGCATCTGAAGATCGAGGACGGCGTCATCTCGGACATCGCATTCGAAGGACAGGGCTGCGCCATCTCCACGGCATCGGCGTCGCTCATGACCGAGGCGCTGAAGGGCAAGCGCGAAGAGGAAGCGGCGGCGCTCTTCGAGGCCGTTCACGAGATGCTCACCGAGCAGAACGCCGATGAGAGCGACGAGACGGTCGACCGCCTCGGCAAGCTTGCGGTGCTCGGCGGCGTCAAGGACTACCCCATGCGGGTCAAATGCGCGACCCTTGCCTGGCACACCCTGCAGGCTGCGCTCGAGCGCAGCGAGAAGCCGGTCACCACCGAGTAGACGCATCGAATCGCCATGAGCAATCTCAAAGACTGGCTGGGAAAGGTTCAGAGCGAACGGCCGGTGGACCGCGACACGGTGCGCGAGCGCGTCATCGAAGCGCTCAAGCAGATCTATGACCCGGAGCTTCCCGTCAACATCTACGATCTCGGTCTCATCTATGAGGTCGACGTGGACGACGCCGGTGTCGTCGAAGTCAGCATGACCCTGACGACCCCGGGCTGCCCCGTGGCCCAGTCGTTTCCCGGCGAGGTCGAGAAGGCCATCCGCGCGGTGGACGGCGTCACCGCGGCCCAGGTCGAGCTCGTCTGGGACCCGCCCTGGTGCGCCGATAACCTGAGCATGGAGGTCAAGCTGCAGCTCGGCCTGCTGTAACCCGATGGCGGACTGGACCGACGTCGACAAAGCCGAGGCCATTGCTCCCGGTGACTACCGCGTGGTGGATATCGACGATGCGCTGATCGCGGTATTCAACATCGACGGCGAGTTCTTCGCCATCGAGGACGTCTGCACCCACGACTACGAGACCCTCACCGGCGGCTGCATCGAAGGCGAGGAGATCGTCTGCCCGCGCCACGGCGCGCGCTTCAACATCAAGACCGGCGAAGCGCTGACGCCGCCCGCTTACGAGCCGGTGGCGACCCTCCCGGTGCGCGTGGAGAACGGTATCGTGCAGGTGAAGGACGACCGCTGGGATTGAGCGGCAC
>JBFICP010000337.1:0-2964 GCA_041581935.1 Gammaproteobacteria bacterium
AAGACCCCCGCCGGCTCCTACGGCGCGTTCCTATCGGTGGCACCCGCCGGGTTTGAAGTGAAGCGCAATCGCGATACCGGACGCGTCGGCAACACTATGAACGAGCTGCTCGTGCGCCCCGACATGGCGCACGAGATTCCGGGCAATCCTTCACTAGGTCAGTTTCAGCTCTTCGTCACGGTGACAATATGGGCTGGAGCGGGAAAAGAGACTCTGCCGTCTGCGCCTACGTATTCTTGCAGCGCATGCTCTGCCTCTTCAAGAAGTCGATCGAACTGCGCGTCATTGATCATGTCCGCCAACGTCCAGCCCCTGACGTCGGTGTAGATCCAATCTCTGATTGACGTGAAGTGTGCCGTACCTGGTCGAGTCGTGATCTCGATGTTGGAAACGCCCGCATTAGTGAACTCGGAACGAAGTATCCGCTTATCGCCGAGATTGTAAGGCGCTCGAATTGCATTCGCCGCCTCGTCCCCAAAAAGGCGTTGAAGGAGTTCGGTTACGGCGAAATAACCCGGCGTGTTTTCCAGGCTATCCCACACGGCTACCACCAGCCGTCCATCGGAGCGTAGTACCCTGAGCATTTCCTTGATAGCGGCACGCCGGTCAGTGAAAAACATCAATGCGAACTGGCATGCGACGGCGTCGAAGCTGTTGTCGCTGAAAGGCAGTGATTCTGCTGAGGCCTGTCGCCAGATAACTTCCGGAGCCTTACGTCGGGCCACGTCCAGCATGCTGCTATTCATGTCGACACCCACCACCGAGCCTCGGACCCCTACCCGGGTGATAAATTCACGCGCCGAGGTGCCGGGGCCACAGGCAACGTCGAGCACCCGCTGCCCGGATTCCATCTTCGCTGCGTCGGCGATCCGCGCTGCCCACTGTTGAAACAGGGCGGGCACGAAAAACTCCTCATACACCTCCGCCGCCGATTTAGTGACCTGTCCCGTTGCTGCGTCGTTCATCGTAAAACTCGCTGCTGTTTCGAATTGCAGCTTAGAAGATAGAATGACCGCATGCTCAATTGGAATGACCAAACGTCCGAATTACTTGTCATCGCGTCCATGGCGCAGCGCGTTGCGCGAAAAGGTCGATGACGCTTGAATCCGCTTTAGGAGCCGGCGGGGTGGAGACTACCGACACGCTGTCGGATGTGTTGCAGACGGTAAAGCTCACCGGCGCGCTGTTCTTCATGACGGACGCATCGCCGCCCTGGGGCGTGGAGGTGCCGGATGGGGCCGCGTTAGCGCCGATTCTTCTTCCCGGTGCTCAGCATGTCATGTCCTATCACATCGTCACTCGGGGAGCGTGCTGGGGCGGGCTCATAGGTGAGCCGGCTGTGGCGCTCGAGCAGGGTGACATCATCATTTTTCCCCATGGCGATCCCTACGTGATGTCGCTCGACGCAGGCGGGCGCGCCGAGCTCGACGCGGAAGCCGCGAAGGCGGTATTCGGCATGTTGGCCGACGGACGATTGCCATTCACTATCAAAGAGGGCGGCGACGGCGCGGATCGGCTGCATCTCGTGTGCGGCTTTCTCGGATGGGACGTGCGGCCATTCAACCCGCTGCTCGCCACGCTGCCACGGCTGCTCCATGTGCGCCGTTCCGCGAGCTCGCAGGACGACCTCTTGAGCCAGCTGGTTGAGCTCACAATTTCGGAGGCACGCGAAAAGCGTGCCGGGGCCGACTGCATTCGCCTTCGGCTCAGCGAGCTGATGTTCATCGAGGTGTTGCGCAGATATTTCCGCAACATTCCCTATGGACAATTCGGATGGCTGGCGGGACTGCGGGACCCGTTCGTCGGGCGAGCGCTATTGTTGTTGCACAGGCAGCCGGAACACCCCTGGATACTCGAGGAGCTCGCGGAATCGGTCGGGCTTTCGCGATCGGCTCTCGCGGAACGCTTCGCGCAGCTGGTCGGTCAGCCACCGATGCAGTATCTCGCGCGCTGGAGAATGCAGGTCGCTGCGCGGCTGTTGGCCGATGGCGCGATGAAGGTCTCCGCAGTGGCGCTCAGCGTGGGATATGCCTCCGAGGCGGCTTTCAGCCGCAGCTTCAAAAAAGCCACCGGGGTGTCGCCTACCGCCTGGCGCCGGTCCGGGGCCCATACAAAGCGCGAGAGCTGAGATGGATCGGTACTAGCGGGCTGATTGGGCACTCCGCGAGCGCGGCCGCACCCGAAATCAAACAATCCCGGCGACGCGTTGCTGAAGACGGGTCAGTTTCGATAGGTGACCCCGGGTAGCACGCACAGCATCTCGAAGAGCAGGTTCGCCGCCGTGAGCGCCGTGTTTCCGGACACATCGTAGGGCGGCGCGACTTCCACCAGGTCGCATCCGACCACATCGAGCCCGCGGCAACCGCGGATGATCTCCATTCCCTGCATCACGGTAAGGCCGCCGATCTCCGGCGTGCCGGTTCCCGGAGCGAACGCCGGATCGAGACCGTCGATGTCGAAGCTGATGTAGACGGGGCCCTCGCCGATATCGTTGCAAATCTCGGCCATCAATGGCGCGAGCGACTTGTGCCAGCATTCTTCTGCCTGCACGACCCTGAAACCCTGGGCACGCGGCCAGTCGAAATCCTCGGCCGTGTAGCCCGAGGCGCGCAGCCCGATTTGCGCGACGCGCTTTCCATCGACGAGCCCTTCCTCGGCGATGCGGCGAAAGGGCGTGCCGTGCGCGATTTTCTCGCCAAACATCTCGTCGTTCACGTCCGCGTGGGCATCCACGTGGATGACGCCCAACGGGCCGTGCTTGCGGTGCAGGGCGCGGAGTATCGGCAGCACGATGGTGTGATCGCCACCGAGGGTGAGCGGGCGGCATCCGTCGGCGACGATGCCGTCGTAGGCTTTCTCGATGATGTCGATGCTGGCAGCCAGGTTGAAGGTGTTGATGGCGACATCGCCGATATCGGCGACCTGCAGACTGTCGAAGGGGGCCGCACGCGTGGCCATGTTGTA
>JBFICP010000338.1:0-2931 GCA_041581935.1 Gammaproteobacteria bacterium
AGCTCGCGGGCCGCGGATTGAAGCGGCGATCGAACAGACCGTGGCGGGGAAAGTAGCCACGATCCACATCCACGTAGGTGTCGATGAAGACCTCGCAGTCATCGGCCGCGAACGCCGCCAGCAGTGTCTCGGCGACCTGATTGGCGATCGCGACGTCGTCCTGGTTGTACTCGGCGGGATTCTCCGAGGCCAGGCGTACATTGACGGCCGCGCGCATACCGTGCTCGCGGGCGAAGTCCGCGACGCGGGCGACGCTCTCCCACGGTGACTCGTCGAAACGCAATCGAAACACGAAGCCGCCGACGCTGCCCCGCACGAACCGGGCGTCCTCGATGAGGTCGAGCTCCGAGACGCGGAATCCGTAGCTCACGAAGTGACTGAAACGCGATCCCTCGGTCTTTTTCTCCGCCGAGGTTTCCATCTTTGCGAGCATCACCGGCACCGGAATGGCGCCACCGAGCGCCGCGATTTGTGTCACCGACTTCTCGGCGTCCTGCCAGGGAACGACGACCTCGAGTGCGTCGACCAGATCCGAATGCGCGCCCAGCGCCTCGACCATGGCAGCCGTCGGTGCCTCGAAGCAGAAAATGGTGAATTCGTGACCCATGCCACGCATCGCCTTCATGCGCTCACGCGTATCGTGCTCCATGAGATCGCTGATGGGAACGCGCAGCTTACGCACGCCGAGCTCCCACAGCGTCATGAGCGTATAGTCGTTGCGGGCGCGCTTTCGCAGAAACTCGTCCATCGGTCCGTTATAGGGAAAAGTAACGATCTCGGCCCAAGGGTGTCGCAGGTGCACGCCCACCGGCGCCGGCCGGCGCTCTCTCGGATGCAGCGTGGTGACGCCCTCGGGCGGCGTCGCCATGGTCAAGTCTGCTTTCAGCGTCTCACCGTTGGTGCGAATGATTCTCGCGATGTGACCTTCCGGATAAACATCGACCATGAAAAAACCGAGCTTCTCGGCGTCGTTGCGTCCGTGCTCGGGCGCCGCTTCGATGCGAAACAGCTCCGCGTAGTCCTGGCGAAAGAAGGACGTTGCGGGTAACAGGTAACAGTCGGTTTCGCCGTGGCGATGGTAGAAGAAGTTATGCACGTGACCGGCGAACAGCGCCTCGACACCGCACGCCTCGATGAGCGAAAGCAGCCAGCTGCGCTCGGGCTCGTCGATATTGTCGTAGTTCGTCGGCTCGTCCGAATCGAGTATGTAGGGTGGATAGTGGCTGAACAGAAAGACGCGCCTCGACGCGGAGGTTGTCAGCTCGCGTTCGAGCCAGGCGCGTTGCTCTTTCTCACCGGCAAGCCCGGAGTTCAACACCGGTGAGTTGATCAACACGAACCGGCAGTCGGCGTGATCGAAGGCACTGAAAGGAGCCCCGAAATAGCGCTCGTAGAGTGCCACGCCCGCGTCGGTCACCGCAGCCGCCGGCATTGCCTTGAACGGCTTGTCACCGACGTCGTGGTTGCCCGGGATGAATCGGATTTCGGCATTCAGATCGGCAAACATGGCGAGTGCGGCATCCGCCGCCGCGCCATAGGTCGGCAAAGCCGGCACGGGATGCACGACATCACCCAGATGCACGACGAACGCGGGCTCCAGACGGTTGAGCAGCGCGGTTACGTAGCGGCAGCGATCGTTTGCGAGCGCATTCACCTGCCACGGTGAAGACAAGTCGCCTTCCTCGGGGCGCGTGTGCGTATCGGCGATCACGGCGAAGCTGAATAACGGTTGGTTCACCTTCGGACTCCAGGGCCATGGGTAGCGCTGCGATGATACACCGCAGGCCCTCGATGGCCGCTTTTCACGTAGGAGGGGGCGGCTCGCTCCTAACAGACCACTAACGTTTGACCGCCGGCAGCCCAGCGTTTAGCTTTGACCATCGACGTCATGTCTCCAGGGGGGACCCGCCAATGGCCACGCATCCATTCGCGTTCATTGATTTGCCCGCAAGTCGCAGCACGACAAAACCACGCGCCAACGGGCTCACCATGATGATCGACTGGGGACTCGGGCTGCAGCGCCTCGGCGACGCCCTTGAAATGACCGGTGAGTACGTGGATCTCGGCAAGATCGCCGTAGGCACACCCAGGCTCTACGACGAGTCGCTGCTCAAGCGCAAATTCGACCTGTACGAGTCACATGACATCCGGCCGTTTCTCGGTGGCATGTTCATTGAGCACTACTACGAGAACAACGGCTTACAGGCCATGCAGCGCTTCTATACCGAGGCGGTACGGGTCGGTTTCAAGGTTATCGAGGTATCAGACAACCTGCGCCCGTTCTCCACGAAAGAACGCCGCGATCTCATCGAGCTGGCCATCGATCACGGCCTTACGGTATTCGGCGAGGTGGGCGCCAAGTGGGAAGCCAACGACGCGGCGACCCTCATCGGCCAGGCCGAGGAATGCTTCAACGCGGGCTGCGAGCTGGTGCTGGTCGAAGGCGCGGAGCTCGTCGACGCGAACGGCGAGCCCATGCGCGAGCTGCTCGATGCGCTTCGTGGTGCGCTCGATCTGGATCGCGTGCTGTTCGAGCTGCCCGGCCCCTGGATCAGCGGTTGCACCATGTGTGCGATTCACGATCTGAAGAAGCTTCTCATCACCGAGTTCGGCGCCAACGTCAACATCGCCAACGTGATGCCCGACGACGTCATGGAGACCGAGGTGCTGCGCGCGGGACTGAGCGTGATTCACGGGGACAACGCGGCGCAAGCCGCGCAGACCGCCTGAACGATCCGGCATGCGGCTCGACGACACCGAACGGGCAATGCGCGCGGGGGAATTGGGCGCAGCCCGGCGTGCGGCCATCGAGCAACAGATTCAAGTCGGCATGACTTTCGATGCCGAGGACTTCGTCGAGGTCAGCCAGGTGCACCTGATGGCCGACACCGAGTCGCTGGGAGAGTCCGGGGTCGCGTATCTGGAGGACAT
>JBFICP010000339.1:0-2909 GCA_041581935.1 Gammaproteobacteria bacterium
CTCCTCGGGGCGGACGATGGTCTCGAATGCGACGTACTTGGCCTTCGAGGTGGGTTGGAAGCGTTTCAAGACCGGCCCCAGCGGTATGCCGACCCACGGAATCACCATGGACCAGGCCTCCACGCAGCGCAGGCGATAGATGCGCTCCTCGAGAGCGTGGGGCTTGATGATGTCGTCGAAGTCGTACTCGCCGGGCTTTTCGCATTCGCCAGTAACCTGCACCTTCCAGGGCTTGGGCTTGAAACGCCCGGAGTGAGTGGCGGGGTCACGCTTGCCCGTGCCGAACTCGTAGAAGTTGTTGTAGCGTGTGATGTCCTTGAAGGGTGTGAGCTCCTCGTCGGTGGAGAACGGGCCGTCGAGCACGCCTTCGAGCGGTGCTCCTTTGGCCGCCGGATCGGTGGCGAGCGCCGAGGCGTCCTGGGAAAGCAGCAATCCCGGCACGGCGGTCGCGAGCGCCGAAACCGTGGCGAGATCCACGGCCCCGCGCATGAATCGCCTGCGGTCCAGGTAAACGGACTCGTCGGTAATCTCGGAGCTCTTGATGTCTCCGGGTCGCTTGATCAGCATGACTATTCTCCAGCGTAAGCTACGTAACCAGCAGGTGCGCGTTGCTCGCGCGGCGAATGGTCGCAGGTCCCATTCGCGAGCACGTTTACCCCCCCAACGGGGGCGCCCCTGCTAGCAGGAATTCGACCCGCCGCTGCGATGCCGGTTCCGCCAGGATCCCAGTCTAGGGGAAAATCCTCACGCAAGTCTCACGTGCGCAGGCCGGCCGGCGGTACTGGTTGGCAAAACGCCCGTCAGCCCAGCCACACGCGGGCATTGCGGAACATGCGCAGCCAAGGGCCGTCTTCTCCCCAGCCGTCGGGATACCAGGAGTGCTGCACGCTGCGAAAGACGCGCTCCGGGTGCGGCATGAGAATGGTGACCCGGCCATCGGGGGTCGTCAGGCCGGTGATGCCCTCGACGGAGCCGTTCGGATTGGCGGGATACCGCAGCGCCGTCTCGCCGGCCGCCTCCACGTATCGCAGGCAAATGAGCCGGCTCCTGTTGACGGCGGCACGATCGGCGTCATTGCGGAACTCGACCCGTCCCTCGCCGTGAGCCACCGGAACGGGAAGCACCGAGCCCTGCATGCCGGTGAAAAAAAGCGACGGCGAATCGCCGACCTCGACCATCACCAGCCGCGCTTCGAACTGCTCGGATCGGTTGCGCACGAAGCGCGGCCAGTGCTCGGCGCCGTCCACCAGTTCGGCGAGATGCGCCAACATCTGGCAACCGTTGCACACACCGAGGGCGAAGGTATCGTCGCGTGCGAGAAACTCGCCGAATGCCACGCGACTTCGCTCGTTGAACATGATCGAGCTCGCCCAGCCGCCGCCGGCGCCGAGAACGTCGCCATAGGAAAAGCCGCCGCAGGCGGCCATGCCGTGATAGTCGGCGAGCGACACTCTGCCGTCGAGAATGTCGGTCATGTGCACGTCGACGGCTTCGAAGCCTGCACGGTCAAATGCGGCGGCCATCTCCACGTGCCCGTTGACACCCTGCTCGCGCAATATCGCGACTCGCGGCCGCCGAACGCCGATGAACGGCGCGCAGACATCTTCCTGCGGGTCGAATCGCAGGGATGCATGCAGCGGCCGCGTGGTCGGATCGTCCACTCGATCGAATTCCTCGCGCGCGCACTCGGGATCGTCGCGAAGTGCCTGCATGCGGTAGCTGGTTTCGCGCCACACGCGTTGCAGCTCGGCGCGCGCGACGTTCATGAGCATTGCGCCGCCGTGCACGAACTGCAGGCGATCGTCGTCGCTCGGTGCGCCGATCCGGTGCACGTTTCCCGCGAGCGTCGGCGATTGTGCCATGCGCGAGAGCACTTTTTGCCGGTCGTCGCTGCGGATCTGGATGACCGCGCCGAGTTCCTCGGCAAACAGCGCGGCGAGCGCGTCATTTCCCATCGCGTCGAGATCGATCCGAATGCCCGTATGCCCCGCGAAGGCCATCTCGCACAGAGTAACAAACAGCCCACCGTCGGAACGATCGTGGTAGGCGAGCACGAGCCCTTCGGCATTCAACCGCTGCAGGGCTTCGAAGAATGCGCCGAGCGCCGCCGGATCGTCCACATCCGGGCACTCGGTGCCGAGCTGCCCGTGCACCTGGGCAAGTGCGGAGGCACCCAGGCGCAGACGGCCTGCCGACAGGTCCACCAGCCACAGCTCGCTCGCGCCCACGTCAACGCGCAACGCCGGCGTCAATGTGCGCCGAATGTCGGTCACCGCGGCGAAGGCGCTCACCACCAGTGACAGAGGCGCGGTGACGGCGTGCTCGCCATCGGCTTCGCGCCACACGGTCTTCATGGACAGGGAATCCTTGCCAACGGGGATGGCGATGCCGAGCGCCGGGCACAGCTCCATCGCCACCGCGCGCACCGTGTCGTAAAGCCTGGCATCTTCGCCGGGATGTCCGCAAGCCGCCATCCAGTTGGCCGAAAGCGCGACATCGGTCAACTCTGCGATAGGTGCCGCGGCGATGTTCATGATGGCTTCCGCGACCGCCATGCGCCCCGACGCCGGTGCGTCGATCAACGCCGACGTCGCCCGTTCACCGATGGCCATGGCTTCACCGGTATAAGCCTGGAAACCGCCCGCGGTGACCGCGCAGTCGGCCACCGGCACCTGCCAGGGTCCGACCATCTGATCGCGTGCTGACAAACCACCGACGCTGCGATCGCCGATGGTGATGAGGAATGTCTTGTCGGCGATACCCGGAAGGCGTAGAACACGCCGCGCCGCGTCGGCGAGATCGACGTTGCCGAGCGCCAGGCGGTGCGCGGGCGGTGCGCGGCGCTCGACGCGCCGGTGCATGCTCGGCGGGTTGCCGAGCAGCAACGACATCGGCAGGTCGACAGGAAG
>JBFICP010000340.1:0-2894 GCA_041581935.1 Gammaproteobacteria bacterium
CTTGGGCAGCGGGCCGATGATTTCGCCTTCGTCGTCGAGTGCCGGGTAGGCGAACCGGTGGCGGCGGCAGTAGCGGGCGATAGCCGGGTGAGCCCACTCGAAGAGGATCTTTTCATAGTCGGGCTTGTCGAGACGGCTTTCGGCATAGAGACCGGCGTTCGCGCGCTGGCGTTGCGCTTCGAAGAGAACGGTGGCGGCGGCCACCGAGACATTGAGCGATGCGCCCATGCCCATCATGGGTACGCATACGGTGGAATCGACCAGGTCGAGCGTTGCCTCGCCGAGACCCTCGAGCTCGGCGCCCAGCACGAGCGCCGTCGCGCGCGTGTAGTCGATATCACGGTAGTCTTGCGCTTTGGCCGAGGGGTGTGCCGCGATCAGCGTAAATCTCTGATCCCGTAATGCCGTCACCGCGGCACGGATGTCCGGATGTGTGCGGATTGCAACCCACTTTGCGGTGCCGCTGGAAGTGAGCCGGCTCGGGCGCAGCTTGGGATCGCCCCACACGGCGTGGGCTTCGAACACGCCGACAGCGTCGCAGCTTCGCAGGATCGCGGAGAAATTATGGGGCTTGTGCACGTTGTCGAGCAGCACCGTGAGATCGGGCTGACGATTCGCGAGCACCCGGCGGAGCTTTTTGTATCGTTCGGGGGTCATGGGTCTGGCCGGGGCCATTCTATGCCCTCGAGAAGCAAAGCGCAGGCGGTTCCCGACGCGGACCCTTGCGATGCAGTCGTGAAGAATGCAGGCTAGCCTCGTGCCTGACTATACGAGGGCCGAGTTGCAATGCTCCACCAGGACAGCTTTGAGGTCGCCACTTCGGGGCGGGGAACCTACGATGTCACCGGCCACGTACAGCGCGTGGTCGCGGAAGGCCGAATCGCGCGCGGGCTCTGTCACCTGTTCATCCATCACACCAGCGCATCGCTGATGCTGTGCGAGAACGCCGATCCGGCGGTGCGTCACGATCTCGAAACTTTTATGGCGCGCACCGTGCCGGACGGCGATCCGATGTTCACGCACACGGCCGAGGGTCCCGACGACATGTCGGCGCACGTGCGCTCGGTGCTCACGCATTCGACGCTGAGTATTCCCGTGGTGGACGGGCGTTGCGCGCTCGGAACGTGGCAAGGCGTTTACGTGTGGGAGCATCGAATGGCGCCCTTTCGCCGCCGGGTGACGATCACGGTGCAGGGCGAGTAGGCCATGGCGGAGGATCGGTCAAATAAGGCGGTGCTCATCACCGGATGCTCGAGCGGCATCGGCGAGTGCGTCGCTCACGGACTCAAGGCACGCGGCTACCGGGTGTTCGCCAGCGCGCGCAAGGAAACCGATGTCGCGCGCCTCGCCGGCGAGGGATTCGAATCGACAAGGCTTGATTTGCGCGACGCCGACTCCATCGAATCCGCCATAGGCTGGGTGCTCGAGCGCACCGGTGGAACGCTTTACGGCCTTTTCAACAATGGTGCGTATGGTCAGCCGGGCGCGGTCGAGGATCTTGCCACCGACGTGCTGCGCGCCCAGTTCGAGACAAACTTTTTTGGTTGGCACGAGCTCACGTGTCGCGTGCTGCCGATCATGCGCAGGCAGGGATACGGGCGCATCATCCAGAACAGCTCGGTGCTCGGTTTCGTAGCGCTCAAATGGCGCGGTGCCTACAACGCCAGCAAGTTCGCTCTCGAGGGCTTGACCGATACGCTGCGAATGGAGCTAGCGGACACCGATATCCACGTTTCGCTGATCGAACCGGGACCCATCCATAGCCGCTTTCGCGAGAACGCCTACGAAGCTTTCAAGGCCAATATCGACGTCGAGAACAGCCCACACCGGGAGGTCTATCGAAGGGTGGAAGCGCGGCTCGCGAGCGAGAGCGACTCGCAGGCTTTTACGCTTTCCGGTGATGCCGTGCTCAAGAAAGTCGTGCGCGCGCTCGAGAGCAAGCGTCCCAGGCCACGCTATTTCGTGACCGTGCCGACGCATGCGCTTGGATTCGCGCGTCGCGTGCTTTCGACCCGCTGGCTCGACGTGGTGCTCAAGGGGGCGTCCGGCAGTGATCCCCGCCGGACGTGACCGTTATCGCTACTTCACGGTAATCGTAATTTTTCTCGACACCACCGGTGGGTTGTGCGGCACATGGTTGTAATCCGCAAGCAGAAGCTGCAGCGTGTGCGTGCCGGGCTCCAGCGTGATGCGCGTTTCCGTCTGCCCCTTGCCGAAATGCAAATGGTTCCTGTCCGCCGGAATTTCCTGATCCATCGGCGGTAGCGGCGCGTCGACTATCAAGTGGTGATGCCCCGTCAGCGGCTTTTCGACGCCGGCCGGCGCGACCCCCATGTTGCGCAGGCCGAACCACACTTTGAAATTGTTGCTGCGAATGACCTCGCCGTCATTAGGCCAGCCGATGTAGAGATAGGCTTTCTTTGGCGCCGGCGAGTCTCCCGCAACGGCGGCACCGGAGATGATCAGGGCGGCGAGTGCGATCGAGGCTTTCAGCATTTTCATCGTTTACATCCTCGCTTGGCCGTTCCCCATCACTCGGCGGGCACCAATATGGTGATTTTTTCCGAGTACACGGGAGGGTTGTGCGGAAAATGACCGTGGTCCGCGAAGAGAAGCTGCAGCGTATGCCTGCCGGGCGGCAGCTCAACGCGGCCTTCGGAATAGCCCTTGCCGTAGTGCACGTGGTTTCTATCGGCAGGGATCTCCTCGTCAAATGACGGGAGATCGGCATTGATGATGAGATGGTGATGCCCGGTACCCGACTTTACGACTCCAGCCGGGGCAACACCCATGTTTTGCAGCCCGAAACGCGCCCAGAATTTTCCACCCTTGATGGTGGTGCCGTTCTTCGGCCAGAGAAAGTAGACTCTGGCATTATCTGGTGCGGGTGAGTC
>JBFICP010000341.1:0-2872 GCA_041581935.1 Gammaproteobacteria bacterium
CCAGGCACGACAAGCCGATACTCAACGTCGCAGCAGATCTGCTCGAAGGTGCGGTGAACACGGCGCTTGCGGATGCTCGCAACCATACGCCCGATCTCGGCGGCGATGCGACGACGGAATCGTTTGCCAGCGCCGTGACCGATCATATTCAGGCGCAAAATCTTGGAGATCCCACATGACGGCATCGACAGCAAAAGTGCTCATCGAGCGATCCGACGGTATCGGCCGCGTTGTGCTCAATCAGCCCGACAAGCACAATGCCATCAGCTTCGATATGTGGCAGGGCATATCGGGCGCGATGGCGGAGTTCGCCGGCGACGACTCGGTGCGCGTCATCGTTGTCTGCGGAGCCGGCGAGAAGGCGTTCTCCGCCGGAGCCGACATCTCCGAATTCGCCGAAAGGCGCGCGACCAGGGAAGGCGTCGCGGAGTACGACCGGATTGCCCACAAGGCCAACCAGGATCTCGCCGGTATCGACAAGCCCACCATCGCCATGATCCGGGGTTACTGCATCGGCGGCGGCGCGGAGGTGGCCTTATGCTGCGATATCCGCATTGCCGCCGAGGATGCGCGTTTCGGTATCCCGGCGGCCAAGCTGGGACTCGCCTACCGTTGGGAGGACGTCTATCCCCTGGTGCGGCTCGTCGGCCCGAGCTATGCCAAGGAAATTCTTTTTACCGGCCGGCAGTTCAGCGCCGCAGAGGCACTCGACATGGGGCTCGTGAATCGAGTCGTGCCGCGCTCGGAGCTCGCTTCCCGTGTCGAGGAGTACGCCGAGCGCATCGCCTCGAATGCGCCACTTACGGTGCGCGCCGCCAAGCGCACCATCGCAGAGGTAATGAAGGATCCCGAGGACCGGGATCTTGACACGGTGAGAGCGCTGATCGACGCATGCTTTGCAAGCGGAGACTACGCCGAAGGACGGCAAGCCTTCATGGAGAAGCGCAGACCCGAGTTCAAAGGTCGTTAGCTCAGGCGGCCAGCAGCATACGCTTTTCCGCAGGCACCAGGGAAAGGAGCTCGTCGACGTCCAGGGGCTGCTGCTCTCCGGTCAGCTCCGCCAAAAGCCCGCGCGAGTCGATGAGCTCGCCGACGCTCACCGACCTCCCGAGCACCCGCTCCACCGCTTCGATGAAAACCTCGAAGGGCATGCACAAGCGTTCCTCGGAGAGCTGGAATCGGGCGCGTTCCACGTACGCGAGACTCTCCCAGAATCTCGAGTCGTACAGGGCGAGCGCCTGCTCTCGAGTCAGTGGGGCATGCATGTTGCGAGTCCGTGACGGTCGACTGTCACTTGATTTTAGCATCGTGCGAAGTGCGTGTTCTCAGATAACGCCCTGCTTGGCGAGATCTTTGATCTCGTTGACGCTGTAGCCGAACTCGCTGAGAACTTCGCTTGTATGCTGACCGCGCTCCGGAGTGGCGCGGTAAGCCATCTCCGGCGCGCCGGCAAGCGTGATCGCGTTGTTGACCACGTCGAGCGTTCCCAGCTTCTCTGATTGCACCGATCTCGCCATTCCAAGGTGGCGCACCTGAGGATCGGCGAACATGTCGTCGATGGAGTAGATCGGCCCGCACGGAACGCCCGCCGCGTTCATCGATTCGACCATTTCTTCACTGCTTCGCTCTACGGTGTAGCTTTCGATGGCTGCGTTGAGCGCATCGCGATTGATTGAGCGCGCCTCGCCGTCAGCATACTTCGGGTCTTCGAACAGCTCACTCGCGCCGAGCACCTCGCAAAGACGTTTCCACATGATGTCGCCGCTGCAGGCGATATTGATGTGACCATCGCGGGTGCGAAACACACCGGTAGGAATACTCGTCGGATGATTGTTTCCCGCCTGCGGCGGCACTTCCTTGCCGATGAGCCAGCGCGCCGCCTGAAAATCGAGCATCGCGATCTGCGCCTGCAGAAGCGACGTTTGCACCCATCTTCCGGCGCCGGTTTCGTCGCGCTCGAGGAGCGCTACCAGAATACCGATGGCCGCGTAGAGTCCGGCCGCCAGATCGGCAATGGGCACGCCGACCCGCACCGGCCCCTGGCCGGGTAGGCCGGTGATTGACATGAGCCCGCCCATTCCCTGAGCGATCTGGTCGAAGCCCGGCCGCATGGCGTAGGGACCGTCCTGGCCGAAACCCGATATGCTGGCCAGCACGATGCCGGGATTGACTGCGCGCAGCGCATCGTAGTCGATGCCGAGTCGACCCTTTACATCCGGGCGAAAGTTCTCAACCACCACGTCGGAATGCTCCGCCATGCGCATGAACACCGCGCGCCCCTCGGGGCATTTGAGATTCAGGGTCATGCCGCGCTTGTTGCGGTGAATATTCTGAAAGTCGGGACCGTGGCGATCGCCGCCCATACCCTTGGCGCTGTCGATGCTCGCCGGCGCCTCAATCTTGATGACATTCGCACCCCAGTCGGCGAGCTGGCGCACCGCCGTCGGCCCGGAGCGCACGCGGGTGAGGTCGAGAACCGTAAAACGGGACAAGGGAAGTGTATTGGGCCTGTCAGTCATTCGCCGTCACCATGTCGTGGAGCCCTGCCATTTTGCTGCAGTCGACTAACAATTCAAAATCGACTTCACACTGTCCCGCCTGCGATAGCCCTCGTTCCAGCGTGACAGGTTCTCGAACGGCGTGCAGACATCGAGCTTCCCAAAGCGCGCGAACTGACATGCTGCCTGCAGCGTGCAATCGGCTATGCTGCAGGTGTCTCCGGCCACGAATACCCGTCCGTCGGAGAGCTTGCGGTCGAGAATCGCCAGCGCCTTGTCGAGAGCCGGACGAAAGAACGAGACGATTTCCGGATTGGGCGCGTAAGCCAGCGGAGAGCGCGTCGCGTGCACTATCCGCGCCACGGGCTGAAGCA
>JBFICP010000342.1:0-2830 GCA_041581935.1 Gammaproteobacteria bacterium
CATGTCCCCGGGTTTCTTACCGGGAATTCCCCGGCCCTTCAAACGCAGCCTGGCTCCCTGATTGGAATTTGGAGGTATGCGAAGGTCGACACGTCCGGACGGTGTCGGCACTTTGACTGTAGCGCCGAGCGCGGCTTCCCAGGGGGCTACCGGAAGATCGAGGTAGACGTCGCTGCCGTCCATTCGGTACATCCCGTGCGGATTGAGCTCGACCTGAAGATACAGATCACCGGCCTTGCCATCACCCAATCCGGGACCACCCTGCCCGGCCAGGCGGATCTTCTGTCCTGACCGAATACCTTTCGGAATCCGAACATTGAGATTGCGTTCACGAAGCGCGACATGACCGTCTTTGGTCAGCTCGGGCGTTCGCAGAGTGATGGATCGCTGTGCGCCCGTATAGGTGTCTTCGAGATCCACCGCCACCCGTGCGTGATGATCGTCGCCACGCACGCGAAACTCGCGTTGGGCGCGGCCGGCGCGCCGGCCCCTGCCGCCGAACAATGATTCGAAAAAATCGCTGAATTGAGCGGCATCGGCGGCGGTGAAGCCGCCGTCGCTGAACTCGAAGCCCTGGTCCCAGTCGGGCGGCGGGCGGAATTCCTGACCGGCCTTCCACTGCGCGCCCAGCTGATCGTAGGCCGCGCGTTTCTCGGGGTCTTTCAAGACCTCGTAGGCCTCACCAACCTCTTTGAATCGCTCTTCGGCCTGGGGGTCGTCGCTGACGTCGGGATGATACTTCCTGGCAAGCTTTCGATAGCTTCTCTTGATCTCGTCCTGGGTCGCATTTCGCGACACGCCCATGATCGCGTAGTAGTCCTTGAACTCCACGGGTCAGGCGAGCGCCACACCTTCGAGCGTCGTGCGATGCAGGTAGCGTCGCTGCGGCAGGGCATAATCGAACGCTGCGATGTGCTGCGTCGCCACGTTGTCCCACATGAGCACGTCGCCCACCCGCCATCGGTGGCGGTAGACGAACTCCGGCCGGGTGGCGTGCCGGCAAAGCATATCGAGAAGCTCGCGGCCTTCATCTTCCGGCATGTCCAGAATCCGCACGACGTGTCCCTCGTTCACGAACAAACACTTGCGCCCGGTTATCGGGTGTTCCTGGACAATTCTGTGCACCGCCTCCGGAGCTTTGGCCTGCTGCTCTTTGGTGAGCGGCTTGTCGTCAGCGCCGTCGGTGATCAGCTTCGTGCGATGGTGCGCGAGGCTGAACGTGGCGCGCAGGTTCGCGATACGCGCCCGTGTCTCTTCAGGCAACGCCTCATAGGCCGCCACGGTGCTCGCGAATCGCGTGTCCCCGAGCGACCGGCCGTTTTGCTCGGGGATCTCGATGGCGTAGAGCATCGATCCACGGCTTGGCGCCTGCATGTAGGAAAGATCGGTATGCCAGTAGCGTCCGGCGTGTGGCACGCCGATGTGCCGATCCTTGTCCTTGATATTGGAGACAATGAGAATTTCCGGATGCTCGGGGTGACGCCACTGATCGAGGACATGGATCTGGAGCTTGCCGAAGCGCCGGCTGAAGTGGATATGCTGCTCGGGGGTCAGCTCCTGGTCTCGAAAAAGCAATACCGAATAAGTTTCATAGGCCTCGCGCACGACGTCGAACGTTGCGTCGTCGACGGGCCGGGAAAGGTCGAGGCCGTGCACCTCCGCGCCCAGCGCCGTGTCGAACGGTTGAATGGAGACCGCCATGATGATGCCTTGTTCGAACTCCCCCGCGCCCCAGAGAGGGGACGGTGACCTGTGTGCTACTGTACACTGTTGCGGTAGAGCAACGGAAGATTCGAGCTGCGGGATGGAAGTACGAAAGCTGGGGGTGGCGCTCGGCGCGGAGATTCGAGGCGTGGACCTGTCACGGCCCCTGGACTCCGACGGGGTGGACTTCGTTCGAAACGCGTTTCTCGAGCACATCGTGCTGGTCATCCGCGATCAGTCGCTTGCGCCGGCGGCGCAGATCGCCTTCACCGAGCTCTTCGGCGCTGTCGAGCCGCATCCGCTCGGGAGCCGCCCGGGCCTGCCGGATTTTCCGCAGCTCATGGTTCTGGAGAATCGGCCGGGCAAGCCCGGAGCGCGAAACGACTTCTGGCATTCCGACATCTCCCACGCCGAACGCCCGCCTGCGGTCTCGTTGCTTCATGCGCTCGAGGTCCCCGACGGTCGCGGCGACACCATGTTCTGTAACATGTACGCGGCTTACGAGCAGCTTTCCGCCGGCATGCGCAGCCTGCTCGAGAACCTGAGCGCACTGCACAGCGGCGAGGCGACTGCCAAACGAAACCGCGAAGCGGCGACCGATGCGCTGCCGATCCCGGACGTTCCACCGCCGGTCGCCCATCCGGTGGTGCGCACGCATCCGGAGACCGGCCGCAAGGCACTGTACGTGAATCCGTTTTTCACCCAACGCTTCACCGACATGAGTGAAGCGGAAAGCGCGCCGATTCTCGACTATCTGCATGCGCACGCCACGCGTCCTGAAAATATCTACCGGCATCATTGGGCCAAGGGCGACGTGCTCATGTGGGACAATCGCTGCGCCATGCACTACGCCGTCAAGGACTATGACGAGAACACCCCGCGATTCATGCACCGCACCACGGCTGCGGGCGATCGGCCGCGCTGACGGATAGCTATCGCGCTTCTATCGGAAGATGTAAATAGGGCTCGACCAGACCAGGTGGCCGTCTTCCTGGACGACTCGAACGTACAGAGCGTTGTCGCCTTCGGATCTGAGCGGGATGCGGCGGCTGAGTGTGAGTCGCGTGTGAGGATTCGCATCGGGCATCCGAAACACGCGGATGCGGCGCGCGATTCCGCCGGCGTC
>JBFICP010000343.1:0-2789 GCA_041581935.1 Gammaproteobacteria bacterium
AAGGACAGTACAAATCGTTCATGACGGAACCATTGTCAGGAAAGCAGAAACGTGCGCTGCGCGCTCGTGCTCACCACCTGCATCCGGTAGTGAGCATCGGCGCAAAGGGGCCGAGTGATGCGGTGCTCGCCGAGCTCGAAATCGCCCTCGAGGAGCATGAGCTCGTCAAGCTTCGCATCGCGGCCGATGACCGGGCGCACCGCGAGCAGATCATCGACGACCTGTGCCGGCGTTCCCGGGCCGAGCTGGTGCAGCGCATCGGACACACGGCCACCATCTACAGAAAGCGCCCGGCCGAGCCCTCGTAGAATCGAGCGTGCTCGCTCCTGCCGCGCAATCCTCACCTTCGTTTGCGATCGTTTGACCAATCAAACGTAACTGACCGACAGAATCTCGTAGTCACGCGCGCCGCCGGGAGCATCGACGGTAACCTGATCGCCTTCGAATTTGCCAATCAGCGCGCGCGCGATGGGTGAAGATATCGATATGAGGCCATTGCTGATATCGGCCTCCATCTCGCCGACAATCTGATAGGTCACCTCGGCCTCGGTGCTGACGTCATATAGCTCCACGGTCGCGCCGAATACGACCCGCTCCTCGGCCTGCAGACGGCTGACGTCGATGAGCTCGGCATTGCCGAGGCACTGCTCGATGGCCGCGATGCGGCCCTCGGTGAATCCCTGTTCCTCCTTGGCCGCGTGGTACTCGGCGTTCTCACGCAAATCACCATGCGCGCGGGCCTCGGCGATAGCACTGATGATGCGCGGACGATCCACTGTCTTGAGCTTTTGAAGCTCGTCGCGCAGCTTCTGCGCGCCCTTGATGGTCAGTGGTGTTCTGCTCACGCCGCCACCTCCCGGTGGAGATCCTGCAATCGATTGACGTCGGTCGCATCCAGCTCGCGAATTGCCATGACCATGGCCCTGGCGCCGGCCACAGTGGTCGTGTAGGGAACCTTGTGCTGCACGGCCGCGCGGCGAATAGCCAAAGAGTCCGCGATGGCCTGTCTGCCCTCGGTGGTGTTCACGATAAGATCGATGCCGCCATTCTTCAACAGATCCACCACGTGCGGCCGGCCTTCCTGGACCTTGTTCACGTGCGTGCAAGCGACACCGGCGGCGTCGAGGGCCGCACGCGTGCCGGTGGTGGCGATAATCTCGAAGCCGGCGGCGACCAGATCTCCGGCAATTGCAACGCAAGCCGCCTTGTCCCCGTCTTTGACGCTGATGAACGCCGCTCCGCGCGTCGGCAACGCGTCGCCCGCCGCCAGCAGAGCCTTGGCGAACGCCTCGCCGAAGCTGCGCCCCACCCCCATCACCTCGCCCGTGGACTTCATCTCCGGGCCGAGCAGTGTATCGACGCCGGGAAACTTTACGAACGGGAATACCGCCTCTTTGACTGAAAAATATTCGGGAACGGCTTCGCTGACCACGCCCTGCTCGGCAAGGCTCTGTCCGAGCATGCAGCGGGTGGCGACTCGCGCGAGGGCCACACCGGTGGCCTTGGAGACAAATGGCACGGTCCTCGACGCGCGCGGATTGACCTCGAGAACGTAGATACGATCCTGTTGAATGGCGAACTGCACGTTCATCAATCCGACCACCTTCAGACGGTGTGCAAGCGCCCGGGTCTGCTCGTGGATTTGCGCCTGAATCGCCGGTGACAGGCTGCACGGCGGCAGCGAGCACGCGGAATCGCCAGAATGCACGCCTGCCTGCTCGATGTGCTCCATAAGGCCACCGACCAGCACCTGCTCTCCGTCCGATATCGCATCCACGTCCACCTCGATGGCATCGTCGAGAAACCGATCGAGCAGCACCGGCGCATCATGGGACACCGCCACGGCGTCACGCATATAGGCCAGTAGATCGTCTTCGCCGTAGACGATCTCCATGGCCCGGCCGCCGAGGACATAGGACGGGCGCACGACGAGCGGATAACCCAGCTCGTTGGCAAGACGCGCGGCCTCTTCACCGGAGCGCGCCGTGCGGTTCGGCGGCTGGCGCAGCCCGAGCTCTTCGATGAGTTGCTGGAAGCGCTCGCGATCCTCGGCGAGATCGATCGAAGTCGGGCTCGTGCCGATGATCGGCGCACCGGCGGCTTCCAGATCCCGCGCGAGCTTCAATGGCGTCTGCCCCCCGTACTGGACGATCACTCCGTCGGGCTGCTCGACGTGAATAATCTCGAGAACGTCCTCCAAGGTCAGCGGCTCGAAGTAGAGGCGATCCGAGGTATCGTAGTCGGTGGACACGGTTTCCGGATTGCAGTTGACCATGATGGCCTCGTAGCCAAAGTCGCGAACCGCCAACGCCGCCTGAACGCAGCAGTAGTCGAACTCGATGCCCTGCCCGATGCGGTTCGGCCCGCCGCCGAGCACCATGATCTTTCGCATCGACGTTGGCTTGGCCTCGCATTCCTCCTCGTAGGTCGAGTACAGGTAAGCGGTGCTCGCCTCGAACTCCGCCGCGCAGGAATCGACGCGCTTGAAGACCGGTCGCACGTCGAGCCGATGCCGATGCGCACGGACCTCTGATTCGCTGGCGGATAGCAGCTTCGCCACGCGTTGATCGGAAAAGCCCATGCGTTTGAGACCAAGCAGTCGCTCGCGATCGAGATCCGCCAGCCGCTGGCCGGCGATTGCCTGTTCCTCGAGCACGATTTCCTGAATCTGCGCGATGAACCACGGATCGATTCCCGAGTGCGCATGGATTTCTCCGATATCCATCGCCATCCGAAGGGCGTCGGCGAGATAGCGAAGCCGATCCGGGCCGGGGTTGCGAAGCTCGGCC
>JBFICP010000344.1:0-2772 GCA_041581935.1 Gammaproteobacteria bacterium
CAGTACACGCCGGACCAGCTGTTGCCGATGGAGCAATTCTCGATCGGTGGCGCGCGCAGCGTGCGCGGATACGACGAGAATCAGCTGGTGCGGGACAAAGGATTCAGCGCCTCCATCGAGTACCGCTATCCGGTGTTGCGCCATCAGGGCCGGCCCACGCTTCAGCTGGCGGCCTTTTTCGACGGCGGCGGTGCCTGGAACAACGACCGTGAGACGCCGGATCCGGATTTCATCGCCTCCCCCGGGGTCGGCGTGCTCTGGGATCCCATTCCCGGCGTTCACGCCGAGATCTACTACGGCTATGCGCTCGAGGATATCGAGTTCCAGGAAGACAGCCTGCAAGCCGACGGCATTCACTTCCAGCTGGTCGTCAATCTGTTCGACCTCTGAAGCGGCCGGCTGCGCGTAGGCGTGCGAAAAAAAAACGGGCGGGGGAGTCGTCCTCCGCCCGCCCGCTTCGAATCCCTTTCGACGTTACTGGATGCTCGAACGCTCGTATGCGGACGCTCCGGCGAGACCCACCTGCTCGAGCAGCGCCGCCCGCTGCTGTCGCAGACCGGCGTCGTTCGGATGCTCTCCGATCTGCGCCGAGATGCCCTCGAGCGCGTCGTACCAGATGCCTGCTTCGGCATAGGCGCGGGGCGCGCCTTCGTTGCCGACGCTGCGGATCTGATTGGCCAGTTCGCCGGGCTGCGCCACACGCTTGATCTCGCCGCCGGCGATGACGTCGTAGGAGCGTTGGCTGGGATCGACGACGACCGCGACGAACCACTGATAGTCGACACCTGTTGCGAGCTGCACGCCGTGCTCCTTGAGCGATATCGCGTGGATGCCGGGCCCGATGGGTGGCGTCAGCTTGAGCTCGAGCAGCGGGTCGATGCTCGAGTCGTCGACGATGGTGAGCTCCGCATCCGACTCGATACGCTGGGAGACAAACCAATAAAGCGTCGGCTGCGCGCTCACGGTGAGGCCCGCGTGATCGGGTGCCAGGACCTCGAGCGTGACCGACGGTCCCTCGTTCGTGCCGCGGGTCCCGCCTCCGATGCGCCCGCTGCTCGCCGAGCCGCGCATGGGGGGCTGGTAGGCGAATCCGGCCGTGCCGCCGCCGCTGGCCTTGGTGGTCGAGGCGACCTGAATGAAGCCGGCCGGCTTCTTCTGCAGCTCGGCGGTCTGTGCCCCGGCCAGGGTGCCGGCCGCAAGGCCGGACATCGGGACCAGGAGCGCTGCCAGCGCGCCCGCCGGTGCCAGATTCTTGAGTATCGAAATGCCCATCGTATTTCTCCCTTCACTATCGCCATTTGGGCCGGTGAATGTCGCTGAGCGGATTCCGCCGGTCCCACTGGCAGCTAGTATCGGTGAATGCTGCGGCAAGCCATGTGTCATTTTACACATCGGAGCCGATTCTCCTGACGCGGCCGATCCGCCCGGGTTTCGGGCTCTGCAGGCGACCTTTCAGGGCGCGGCGCGCCGATCGTCCTCGGCCGGGTGCGCAAGCCCGACCTGGTCGAGCAGCGCCGCCCGATGCAAGCGGTGCACCGAATCCGTAGGCCGGCGATCGACCAGCTGCGACACCGCGTCCACCGCGTCGTACCAGATGCCCGCTTCGGCATAGACGCTTGCGCGGCGCTCCCCATCGGCTGCCGCCAGCTTGCCGTCGAACCCCCTCGCGCGGCTCACGAGCTCGATCTCCCCGCCGGCGACGATATCGCGCGAGCGTTGCTTTGGGTCGACGACCAGGGCTACGAACCACTCGTACTGGACACCGGGCTCGAGCCGAACCCCGTGATGCGCGAGGTCCACGACATGGAAGCCCCGCTCGATGGGCGGCGCGACGGAGAGCTCGAGCAGCGGGTCGGTGCTGCGCTTGTCGACGATCGTGATCTCGGCCGGAACGTCGACGCTGTTCGTCACGTGCCAGTAGAGGTGGGGTTGGGCCGACACGGTCAAGCCGAGGTGCTCCGGCGCGAGAACACTCAAGTTGACGGTCTGCTCGCCGAGCCCCCGCGTCCCGCCACCGATTCTTCCGCCCGCGGTGGTGCCCCGCAGCGGCGGCTGGTAGACGGGGGCGGCGCTCGTGGTTTGCGACAGAGACAAAGTTGGCGCCGTGAGCATCACCGCCGTGCCCATGGCGATGATCAGACCTTTGAGCGAAACCGGATTCACGGCCCTCGATCTGGCCCGGATCGAGTCCGCCGGGCGTTCAGTCCTGCTCGAACGGGTGCCTTTATCCTGCCTGCACGTCAAAGCCAATTACCGATGAGAAGAAACGGACTCCAGTATATCGGATGCCGGTAGCGGCGATCCGACAGCAGCTTGACCTGCGCCTGTTGCAGAGCTTTCACCTTCGAAAGCTTCGGATCCTGGAGCTGCGCGTAGAACTCCGTGACCAGCACCGCGGAGGCCTGATCGTTGATGAACCACAGGGTCGCGAGCGCGCTTCGCGCACCCGCTTTGACCGCGATGCCGGCGAGCCCGAGCGCTGCGCGATCGTCGCCGGCCGCCGTCTGGCAGGCGCTCAGAGTGAGCAGCTCGATCGGCTGCTCGCGAAACGTGGTCATGCTCATGTATTGCTCGAGGTCGTTCATATCGAGCCGGCCGTCGTAGGTGAGCACGTAGCTCTCGCCCGCCTTACGGGAAAACTCTCCGTGGGTGGCCAGATGCACGACGGAGTAGGACGTCTCCTGGAGCTCGCTTTGCACGTTCTTGGCGAGGAAGGTCTTGTTCTCGAGCACCGTGCCCGGGTACATGGCGCTGATGCTCGTGAGCTCCCCC
>JBFICP010000345.1:0-2681 GCA_041581935.1 Gammaproteobacteria bacterium
ATACTACGACAACGAGGGTGCGCTGACGTTGAAGGTTACGCGCGAAAGCTGACCCATCGGTCAGCGGAGCACGGACGCTTCGAACTGCGGCGTCGCCAGCACGCGGACCTGGTCGTCTTCCCTGACGATCAATTGCGCGGCGAGTGCTTCCTGCGTCACTAATCGATACCCTGCCTCCGGCCCCAGAACCATGATGGCCGTCGCCAGCGCGTCGGCGCGCATGGCCGACGGTGCGATGACGCTGACCGAGGCGAGTGCATGGTCGACCGGCCGTCCAGTGCGTGGATCGATAGTGTGAGAGAAGCGTTTGCCGTCCTTCTCCCGGTAGTTACGGTAGTCGCCGGATGTCGCGATGGACGTGTCGCGCAATTCGAGCACGCTTTGCACGGAGCGCTCGCCTTGAAGTGGCCGCTCGATGGCGACCTTCCAGGGCGAGCCATCGGATTTTGACCCGCGGGCACGCAGCTCGCCTCCGATCTCGACGAGATAGGACGTGACGTCGTGCTCGTCGAGCACGCGAGCGACCTCGTCGACGGCGTAGCCCTTGGCGATGGCGGATAAATCCACGTACATATCCGGATTCTGTTTACGCAGGGCCGCCGGAGACGCGCGAACCTCGAGCTTGCGAAATCCGATCCGTGCCATGGTGGCCGCGACCTGTTCCGTCGACGGCGGCCCGGTGTCGCCTCCATCGGGCCCGAAGCCCCACAGATTCACCATCGGCCCTACGGTCACGTCGAAGGCACCATCGGAGAGCGTGCTGATGGCCTCGGCTGCGCTGACGACATGGGCGGTCTCGGCGGATACCGGGAACCAGTCCATTTCTTTGCTCTTATTGAAGCGCGAGAGCTCCGAGTCGGGATGCCATGTCGACATCAGGCCGTTGACGCGCTCGAGAAGCGTATCGATCTCGGACTGGATCTTCGTTTGGTCGATGTTGTTGTCCGGCACATAAAGCTTGACCGTGTAGGTCGTGCCCATGGTGGGGCCGGTGAGGGTGACGGGACTGGGTGGATCGTTGCTGCAGGAAGTGAGGAAGAGCGCGACAGACAGAACTGCAATATAGAGATAAGCAGTCGGGGATCTGCCGAGCTCTCTACTGCAGATGACGTGTTGCTCGCAAACGCTCGCCGGCAAACGCGCTCCCACAGGAGGATGGGTCACCGTCATGGTCAACGTACCGCGGGGTGTGCCACCGCTATCGTCGGCGGGTCGGTTAGCGGATTTTCTCCATGGCGCGAAGGACGTCACGCCGGCTGATTTGACCCACCAGGCGGTTGTCGTCCATCACCGGATAGCGTCGAAAGGGGGCCTTCAGGAACAGCTCGGCGAGCTCGAGTATGCTGGTATCGGCGTCGATGGTCGTGACGTTAGTGCTCATGTACTCCGAGACTCTTCCGCCGAGCTCGCCATGATAGCCAGCGTGCAGAGCGACCTTCATGCAATCCTGCTCCGAGAGTATGCCGACGACGTTTCCGTGCTCATCGACCACCGTCGCGCCGGAGATACGCTTTTCAACGAGCGCATGAATGGCGCTCAGAATCTCCATGTCCGGAGTGAACGTGACGAGATTCGCGGCCATGTAGTCGCGAACTTTGAGGGACTTGATCATGGAGACTCCGAGAGATGGTGCGCAAGATTCAGCCCGAGTCCGCCTGGCGGCGGCATTTTACGGTGCAGTGGGGGCACTCGCCGGCGATGCCGCCGCAGCTGCCCTTGATGGAGGGGCGACCGAACACAACGCCGATGGCCATGGCGGCGATGGCGAGGAGGATGACGATGAAGCTCGCGAGGTAAATCATGATTGGGATCGTAGGCAATTTGACAGACATTGCCAGCGATGGTTCGCGACCAATGCCGCTCCTACCGGGGCTTGGACCGGCTTCGTCGATGAATTCTGGTCAGCCACCGAAGTCGTCCAGCATGATGTGGTCACGCTCGACGCCGAGATCCTCGAGCATGCGGATGACGGCCGCGTTCATCATCGGCGGGCCGCACATATAGTACTCGCAGTCCTCTGGCGCGGGGTGGTCCTGGAGGTAGTTTTCGAGCAGCACGTTGTGGATGAAGCCGGTGTAGCCGGTCCAGTTGTCCTCGGGCAGGGGGTCCGAGAGCGCCACATGCCAGACGAAGTTGTCGTTCTCGGCGGCGAGCATGTCGAAGTCCTCGACGTAGAACATCTCGCGCAGGCTGCGCGCGCCGTACCAGAAGCTGATCTTGCGCTTCGACTTCAAGCGTCTCAGCTGATCGAAGATATGTGAGCGCATGGGTGCCATGCCGGCGCCGCCGCCGACGAAGACCATCTCGTTCTGCGTGTCCTTGGCGAAGAATTCGCCGAACGGGCCCGCGACGGTGACCGTGTCGCCGGCCTTGAGGCTGAAAATGTAAGAGGACATGATCCCGGGCGCCACATCGTCCCTGCCCGGGGGCGGCGAAGCGATGCGCACGTTCAGCATGACGATGTCGTTCTCCTTCGGGTAGTTCGCCATGGAGTAGGCGCGCATCACGGGCGCTGTGACTTTCGACTCGTAGCGCCACAGATTGAAGCGATCCCAGTCGTCGTGGAATTTCTCGGCGACTTCGAAATCCGAGTACTTGACGTGGTGCGGCGGGCATTCGATCTGAATGTAGCCGCCTGCACGAAAATCCAACGTCTCTCCGTCCGGAAGCTCGAGCACGAG
>JBFICP010000346.1:0-2625 GCA_041581935.1 Gammaproteobacteria bacterium
CATCAACGCCTCCAGCCATGACGGCATACTGATTATCGATCCGTTGCGCGAGCGCATTGTGAGCGCCAATCCGCGCGTTGCGCGGCTTCTGGAGTACACGCCCGGCGAGCTCGCCCAGCTGCCCGCGGCGCGCGTGCTCCCGGACGCCATGGGGGGTCTGCGGCGCCTGGTGAGCGCGAAGCGCGTCGCCGGTCGCAGCTACGCCCTCGAGCTCGATTGTCGCACCAAGGGTGGAGCCGAGGTGCCCGTGGAGATGTCGGCCTCGGTGCTCAAGTCGAGCAGCCAGCCGCTCATTCTCGTCCTGCTTCGGGATCTGAGGGACAGCCGGTATGCGCAGCGCGCGTTGACCGAGAGCGAGGAACGATTGCGGGCCGTATTCGACCACTCGCCGGTCACTATCGATCTGAAAGATACCGAGGGAAGATATCTTCTCGTCAACCGAAACTACGCGGCTCAGCACGACGAGACGGTCGAGGCCATATCCGGGTTGCACACATCCGAGGTATATCCGGCCGAGGCGGCCAAGGCGATTCGCGCGCACGAGACTGCGGTACTCGATTGGGGCAAAGCCATCGAACGCGAGTACCGCATTCGACGCAGTGGCGCCGAACGGACACAGCTGGTAGTGAAGTTTCCAATCCGCGACGCCGAGGGCGAAATCGCCGGCATTGGCGGAATCGGCACCGATATCACCGAGCGCAAGCGGGCCGAGGCGGCGCTGGCGCTCAGCGAGGAACGGTTTCAGGGCCTCTACGACAACTCTCCTGACATGTACTTCACCGTTGCGGAGGACGGCACGGTGATCTCTGTGAACCAGTTCGGCGCCGACTACCTCGGCTACAGCAAGGATGCGCTGATCGGCGAACCAATCTGGAAGCTGATTCACGCCGAGGATCTCGCCTTCGTGCAGGAGCAGATTGGCAGCGCCTTCAGCAACGAGCCCAGCGAGAGCGAGCTCGAGTTCCGCATGGTGCGGCGCGACAATTCGGTGCTCTGGATCCACGAGCGCATTCGGTTGCTGCCAAAGACCTCGAATACTCCGGCGGAGCTGCGGGTGGTGTGCCGCGATGTCACCGAAGCGCACAATCTTTCCCAGGAGCTGTCCTATCAGGCCTCCCACGATTCCCTTACGGGTCTCGTGAATCGTCGCGAGCTTGAAAACCGACTCGCCCGAGTCCTCGAAACGGCGCGGGCGGATGGCTCGCACCATGCCCTGTGCTACCTGGACCTCGATCAGTTCAAGGTAATCAACGACACTTGCGGGCATGTTGCGGGAGACGAGCTGCTTCGCCAGCTCTCAGAAGTGCTGCGCACGAAGGTCAGGCGCCGGGACACGCTTGCGCGCCTCGGAGGCGACGAGTTCGGCGTTCTGATGGAGCATTGCGTGCTGCGCCAGGCACAGCGCGTAGCCAATACGCTGCGCAAAACCGTCGAGGACTTCAGATTCAGCTGGGAGAACAAGACGTTCAGCGTCGGTGTCAGCATCGGACTGGTGCCGGTGACGACCGACAGCGAGAGCGTCGCCGGAACGTTGAGTGCCGCCGATACCGCCTGCTACGTTGCCAAGGATCAGGGGCGCAATCGCATTCATGTTTACCACCCGCAGGACATGGAGCTGGCACGGCGCCACGGAGAAATGCAATGGGTGGCGCGAATCAACCAGGCCCTGGAGGAGGACCGCTTCTGCTTGAGCGTACAGCCGATTCGACCGCTTTCGGAGGTGGGTCCGGAAGTCCAACCGTCAAGCACTGCGCCGGACGACTGTGATTACTTCGAGCTGCTGCTTCGAATGCGAGACTCGAGCGGACGTCTGGTGCCGCCTGGAGCGTTTCTTCCGGCGGCTGAACGCTACAGTCTCTCGGTGAGGCTCGATCGCTGGGTGGTCGAGAAGATCTTCTCGTGGCTCGACGCGCATCCCGAGCAGCTCGAGCGTCTTGCCATGTGTTCGATTAATCTTTCGGGTCATTCCATCGCCGACGAACAGTTCCTGCAGTTCGTCATCTCGAGTCTGGACGGCACCAACGTGCCGGCGGAGAAACTGTGTTTCGAAATTACGGAAACCGCGGCCATTACAAACCTCGTGAGCGCCACGCGTTTTATAACGGCGTTGAAGGGTTGGGGTTGTCACTTCGCACTGGATGATTTCGGAAGTGGCCTTTCGTCTTTCGCGTATCTCAAGCAGCTGGCGGTGGATTTTCTGAAAATCGACGGCGTATTCGTCAAAGATGTCGTCGATGACCCGATCAACCTCGCAATGGTGAAATCCATCAACGATATCGGCAAAGTCATGGGAAAGCGCACCATCGCGGAGTTCGTGGAGAACGACAGAATTCTCGAGAAGCTTCGCGAGGTGGGCGTCGACTATGCTCAGGGTTATCGTATCGGCAGACCGAAGCCGCTCGATCGGCTGCTTGAGGTCGAGCAGACGACCGATTTGGAAGCCGACGTGCGGCAACCCACTATCAGCACCTCACCATGAAGACACTCGTATTGCTGCGCCACGGCGAAAGCACCTGGAACAGGGAGAACCGATTCACCGGCTGGACCGACGTCGATCTCACCGATCGCGGTGTTGAAGAAGCGCGCCGCGCCGGACGCGAGCTCGAGGAAGGAGGATTCCAATTC
>JBFICP010000347.1:0-2602 GCA_041581935.1 Gammaproteobacteria bacterium
CACGAGGATGTCGACGTCGGATTGCGCTACGGGCGGGGTGACTACCCCGGCATGCGGGTCGACTGCCTGATGTCCGAGGAGGTGTTTCCCGTTTGCAGCCCGCGCCTGCTGGAGGGCGAGCATCCGTTGCGCGAGCTCGAAGATCTGCGCTGGCACACGTTGCTGCACGTGGGCGGCTACGTTCAGGACGACTACTGGCCCGACTGGGACATGTGGTTGCGCTCGGCGGGAATGAGCGATCTGGCGGTGCGCCGCGGTCTGCAATTCAATCACACCACCCTGGCCCTGCAGGCGGCGGTCAACGGCCAAGGCGTGGCGCTCGGCAGCCGCGTTCTCGCCAGCAACGAGCTCGCATTGGGCCGGCTCGTTCGCCCGTTCACCCACGGCAAACGCATGTCGTTTGCATACTACATGGTGTGCCCCGAGGCGCTGGCCGACGAGCCGCGAATCGCGGCATTCCGGGAATGGATACTCGAAGAGGCCGCCGCCACGGAAAGCGGCTAGCGTCCCAGCCGCGCGCCCTTGTCGTTATCGAACAGGTGAATATGACTGGGCCGTATCGAAAGCGGCAGGACCTCGCCGGATTCGAGGTGGCGAACGCCGGGAAGGCGCACGGTGAGATCGGTGCTGCTGGTGCCGAAATGACCGTGCACGATGGTATCGGCCCCCAGCTGCTCGACGACGTCCACATGCAGATGGGCAACGCCGTCGGCGTCGCTCGATTGCTCGAAGTGCTCCGGGCGCAGTCCCAAAGTGACCGGACGACCCGGCTCGATGCCGGCTGATGCGCCCGAGATGGTCAGGCTCTCGCCCCCGGGCAGCTCGACCCTGCGGCCATCGGCCGCGATGCGCGCCTCGAGGAAGTTCATCGACGGCGAGCCGATGAATCCCGCTACGAACGTACTGGCGGGTTGCTCGTAAAGCTCGATAGGCGTTCCGAGCTGCTCCACGTGGCCGTCGTTGAGAACCATGAGGCGGTGCCCCAAGGTCATCGCCTCCACCTGGTCGTGGGTCACGTAGACGCTGGTGATACCGAGGCGCTCCTGGAGCTTCTTGATCTCGACCCGCATCTGTACGCGCAGCTTGGCATCGAGATTGGAAAGCGGCTCGTCGAAGAGAAACACGCTGGGCTCGCGCACGATGGCGCGGCCCATGGCTACGCGTTGGCGTTGGCCGCCACTCAGCTGGCGCGGTGAGCGTTGCAGAAAATCCCCCAATCCCAATATCTCGGCGGTCTTGTTGACGCGCTCGCGGATCTCCTGCTTCGGGACGCCGCGGATCTTCAGCCCGTAGGCCATGTTGTTGAAAACGGACATGTGCGGATACAACGCGTAGTTCTGAAACACCATCGCCACGTCGCGTTTTGCGGGCTCGAGGTCGTTGACGACGGTTCCGCCGATGGAAATTTCGCCGCCGCTGACAGTCTCGAGCCCGGCGATCATTCGCAGCAGCGTCGACTTTCCACAGCCGCTCGGGCCTACTATCACGACGAATTCTCCGTCGGCGATGTCCCAGTCAATCCCGTGGATGACTTCGACCCTACCAAAGGTCTTGCGAATATTACGAAGTCGAATATCGGCCATCGAGGCTGCCTATTTCTCTGTTTCTGTGAGTCCCTTGACGAAAAGTCTCTGCATTATCACGACAATGATCACCGGAGGCAGCATGGCCAGCATGGTCGTCGCCATGATTATCTGCCACTCGGCCTGTGCGTCACCGACCGCGAGCATTCGATTGATTCCGATGAGTATCGTGTACATGCGCTCGTCGGTGGTGATCAAGAGCGGCCACAGGTACTGGTTCCATCCAAAAATGAACAAAATAACGAAAAGGGCGGCAATGTTGGTTCGCGACAGCGGAAGCAGAACGTCGAAAAAAAATCTCATGGGACCGGCGCCGTCGATGCGCGCGGCTTCCGCGAGCTCGTCGGGAACAGTCATGAAAAACTGGCGAAATAGAAACGTTGCAGTAGCCGATGCGATTAGAGGAATCGTGAGCCCGGGAAAGCTGTTCAGCATGCCGAGATCGGATACTACCTTGTAGGTGGGAAAGATGCGCACCTCGACGGGCAACATCAATGTTACGAAGATCATCCAGAAAAATCCCATACGGAATGGGAAGCGAAAATAGACGATGGCAAAGGCGGCAAGAATGGAAATGGTGATTTTCCCGAAAGTGATGCCGATGGCCATGACGAGGCTGTTGAACATCATCCGCCAGACCGGAACGCCGACCGCTGTAGCGCCTTCGCTCAGGGCTCTCGCGTAGTTCTCGATAATTGCGCTGCCCGGAAGCAACGGTACGGGCGGTTGCAACAGGGCTTTCAGCTCGTGGGTCGAGGCGATGAAAGCAACATAGATTGGAAAGGCAGTGACGAGCACACCCAGGATGAGCAGGGAGTGGGTCAGCACCGTCTGCAATGGCCGTTTCTCGACCATCAGTAATGAACCTTTCGCTCGATATAGCGGAATTGGATGACCGTCAAGGCAATGACGATCACCATCAGAATGACCGACTGAGCCGCCGAGCCACCCAGGTCGAGGCCGAGGAAGCCGTCGTGAAATACCTTGTAGACTAGAATGTTCGTTGCGCCGGACGGGCC
>JBFICP010000348.1:0-2582 GCA_041581935.1 Gammaproteobacteria bacterium
CAATCGATGGTTTGACGACCTATGTGCTGTTGGAACAGGAAGACTGGTTCGAGGACGAGATTCACTTCGTGCGTCGCCTATTGAGACCCGGTATGCGTTGCATCGATATCGGTGCCAACTACGGTTTGTATACGCTCGATTGTGCCAAGCAGGTAGGTTCTGGTGGCCACGTGTGGAGCTTTGAGCCGACACCGGGGGTCGCCACGCTGCTCGCGGCGAGTATTGCAGAGAACGGCTTCGACAACGTGGAATTGATGCGCATGGCGCTCTCGAACGAGTCGGGATCCGCAACGCTCGCGACGCACGTCAATTCCGAGCACAATTTCCTGACACGAAAAGGCACCGGTGCCGGGCATGTCGAGATTGTCGACGTCCGTCGTCTCGACGAAGTGGCGCTGGAGCATGAAATTCGCGACGTCGATTTCGTGAAGCTGGATGCCGAAGGCGCAGAGATCGAAATCATTGAGGGCGGCGAGCAATTCTTCGAGCGCGAGTCGCCGGTCGTGCAGTTCGAAGTCAAGAACCGCGAAGGCATGAACTGGGAATTGGTCGATGCTCTGCAGGCGCGCGGGTACGAAATGTTTCGATTGGTGCCCGGTCTCGCGGTGCTGGTCCCCTTCGAGCGCGATGAAGTCGACGCCTATCAGCTCAATCTGTTCGCGTGCACGGGCGAACGGCTGAAATGGCTGGAGGGACAGGGATTGGTGGTGCGTGCCGTTACGCCGCCCGCGACGCCCGAGCACGCACAGGCCCTCGAATGGCTCGATGACCTCGGCCGACTCCCGTATGCCAGCACCCTGGTGTCCGGGTGGCGCGAGGGAGCGCGTCATCGAGGCAAGGGTCCGCCCGAGGGGCTCGTCCGGGCACTCGCGCTTTACTGCCGGGCCGCGGATGCGTCGCTGCCGGCGGCCGAGCGATTCGCGGCGCTCGCCGCTGCCGGAGAAGCCTTGTCGCGGCCTTTCGCGTCAACCGCCGAAACGGCGCGTCTTTATTCGCTGGCTCGAATCTCCCGGGAGCTCGGTTATCGACAGCAGGCCCTCGAGGTGCTCGACGCGATCGGTGAGCAGCTGGCATCCAAGACCCAAAATCTCGATGGGATGCCGTTTCTCGCCGTCTCGCAGCGATTCGACTCTGTCGATCCGGGCGGAAGATTTGCCGATTGGTGCCTGGCTTCGGTGCTCGAGCAACGAGTCAAACTGTCCGCATTCTCATCGTACTTTCAGAATGACCGGGTGCTCGAACCTCTCGAGATTCTCGGGAAGCTGCCGTTTCAGTGCGCCGAAATGGAGCGACGTCGACAATTGGTGCGCATGCGATTCGGCAAGCAGGCGGCGCCGGAGGCCACTTCGATCCTGACCGAGCGCGCCGCCGACAATCTCAATCCCGAGTTCTGGACGAGCAACGAGGTTGCGGCAACGACGAACCCGTGATTGGAATTCTGCTCAGATAGCGTCTTCGTCCAGCTCGCCGGTTCGAATACGTATGACCCGGTCCACCTGCGTGACGAAAATCTTGCCATCGCCGATTTTTCCGGTACGGGCCGCCTCGGTGATGGCGTCCATGCACGCTTGCGCCTGGGATTCGGCCACGACAATCTCAATCTTGACCTTGGGCAGGAAATCGACCACGTACTCCGCGCCCCGGTAGAGCTCCGTGTGGCCCTTCTGGCGCCCGAATCCCTTGACCTCGGTGGCGGTCATGCCGGTGATGCCGATTTCCGATAACGCTTCGCGCACGTCGTCGAGCTTGAATGGCTTGATGATGGCTTCGACCTTTTTCACTGGCGACTGACCCTCCGCCGCATGCTCCCCCGCCCCGCGGGATGTTGGCTCAAGAATACCATAGTGCCTTCCAGGGTCCCGGCGGCCCCGGGGGAACTTGCGCAGTTTCACGGTCCATGGCGCGAGTCTGCACCTATACTAGGAGCCAGCAGCATTACAGGTCTGTCCCCCCGTGGAGGCAGGCCTGCCCGAGCCGATGACCCGGCCGGATGGCGGAAATGCATGGTGGAAGAAGAGAGACTATTCGCGCCGGGGGCGCAGCGGCACGCGACCACGCCGTCGGCGGGTTCCGGCTGGCAACCGCTTCACTATCTCAACATCTACCGCCTGGTGCTGGCCGGCCTGTTTCTGGTGCTGGTGGTATGGGACGAGACGCCGCGCCCACTCGGCGAGACCAACATGGCCCTGTTTCGGTTCGCAGCGGGGTTCTATTTCCTGTTCGGAATCGCGAGCGTGATAGCGGCGCGCCTGCGCCGGCCCGGCTTCGATTTCCAGGTGCTCGTGCAGGTCTACGTCGACATCTTCGTCATAGCGATCTTCATGCACGCGAGCGGCGGCGTCAGCAGTGGTTTCGGCATGCTGCTCATCGTCGCCATAGCCGGGGGCAGTATTCTCACTCAGGGTGGTGTCGCGCTTCTGTTTGCCGCCACAGCGTCGCTGGCGGTGCTCGGTCAGCAATATTACGGATGGGCCACGGGTCAGTTTTTCACCGCGAGCTACGCCCACGTCGGCATGCTGGCAGCGGCGTTTTTCGCGACCTCTTACCTGACATACATCTCGGCCCGGCGCATTCGCGCCAGC
>JBFICP010000349.1:0-2543 GCA_041581935.1 Gammaproteobacteria bacterium
GGGAGCACGCGCGCCGCGGGCAGCTGGGCGAGCTCGCCGGGCGTGTACTCCAGAAGCCGCGCAACGCGCGGATTGGCGCTCACAATGCGCTCGCGCAACGGATCGATAATCAGTATGCCGTCATGGCTGGAGGCGTTGATGTGCGCGAGCTGCTCTTCGACGCGGTTGAGGCGCTCCTCGTAACGCGCGCACACCGCACGCTGGACACAGAGCAGCAGCTCGAAAGTATCCGCTGCCTTCATCAACGGAGCACAGTCGTCGAGCGCAGCGGATGTCGATGTGACGCCGGGAAATCCGTTACCGGTATCCACGACCACCCGAACCCCGGGATCCCGCCGGCGCAATGCTTTCACGACTTCGCCGGCAGTGGATTCGAGACAGCGCTCATCGATGACGACAGCGGCGAATTCACCCTCCGGCGCGTGCGCGGCGTTGCGTTCCTCGGCGGCGGCGATGACGGGCTCCAACCCCTCGGACTTCAGAAGACCCGCCAAACGGTGTGCACGCGCAGGTTCGTCGGCGATGACCAGGATGCGCCGAAGCGGGGCCGGATAAACGCTCGGCGTCACGAGGACGATGCCATTTTCGCCGTCGGCGCCATCAGCGCCTCGACGAGCTCCATGACCAGCTCGAGCGCGCCGCGATTCTGTTTCACGAATTCCCGCCCGCGCTGCCCGGCAAGATGCCGAAGATTGGCATCGCGCATGTACCGCAACACGGCAGCGCCGAGCGCGTCCTGATCGTCGACCCGCGTGCCGGCCGCCGCTTCGCTCAGTCGCTCGCTGATTTCGGCGACATCGTGCACGTAGGGTCCGAAAACGACGGGAATGCCGAGCGCCGCGGGCTCGAGCATATTGTGGCCGCCCTCGGGCACCAGGCTGCCGCCGACGAAGGCCACGTCCGAAGCCGCATAGAACAGCGGCAACTCGCCCATGGTATCGCCGATGAATACGCTCGCCGAGGCACAGCTCGGCGGCGCCTCGGATCGCATTACGGTCACGTGTCCGGATCGCCGCGCCAGCGCCGCCACCGCCGGTGATCGCTCGGGGTGTCTCGGCACCAGCACGAGCAGGCTGTCGGGCAGTGCTTCGAGCACCGCTTTGAACGCGTGCAGCACCTGCTGCTCCTCGCCGTCATGGGTGCTCGCGGCAATCCAGACACCGCGATCGACCCCGAAGAAGCGTCTCAGGACTTGCGCCTCCTCTTTGAGGCTTGCGGGCAAGCGTACGTCGAACTTGGTGTTGCCGGTCACGCGTACGCGATCGGGCCTTGCTCCGAGGGATATCAGGCGCTCGGCATCCTGCCGGGTCTGAGCGGCGATACAGGAAACGCTCTCGAGCATGCGCTTGGTCGTGGTCGGCACCCGTCGGTAGCTCGCCGCCGACTGCTCCGAGAGCCGCGCGTTCGCAAGCAACACCGGGACACCCCGCCGGGCACATTGATGGAGAAAGTTCGGCCAGAGCTCGGTTTCCATAATGATGACGAGCCTGGGGCGCACGCGGCGCAGAAACCGACGCACCGCTCCCGGCAAATCGTACGGAGCGTAGCGATGCACGACGCTGTTGCCGAGCACCTGGCGCACCCGCTCGCGGCCCGTGGGGGTGGTGGTCGTCACCACGATGCGCAGCTCTCGGCCGTCGCCGAGCAGCGCCCTGACGAGCGGCACGGCCGCCTGCACTTCGCCGACCGATACGGCGTGAATCCACAGCGTCGTCCGGTCGCCGCTGAGCGGCGGTATGTGGCCGAAGCGTTCACCCCAGCGCTCCCAGTAGCCCGGGTCACGATGCCCGCGCCACACCAGACGAAGGAAGATATACGGCAATGCCAGATAGTGAAGAGCGCTGTAGAGCTGTCTTACCACGCCCGATCGTCCCTCCCCCGATCACCGCTGCCTTTGTACCGCGTGAGTCAAAGTGCGCCACGGGGTAGCAACAAGGCCCGGGATATTATCATAAGGTGGTGTCGTCGAATCCGACGCGTGTCACGGTAGCGGTGCGGAGCTTCAGCTAATAGCACCCGGCCGGCCGAGTGCGACACGACGCCGATTGCTTGCGCAAAGCGCTCTGTGTGCGCCCGAGGTGCGCGACGAGCGCTCAACCATGGTCGCGAAAGAACCGCACGCGTGCCAAGTCTCTGAGTCACAAAAAATTCCTTCAATATTGGAGCCTGTCCGGTGCAATATGCGGGCTATGCTGCATCGCTGCCCGGCACTCGCCGCCATACACTCGAGCGCATTGCGTATGAAGCTTGCCGTTGTCGTGTTGGCCTCGATACTCGCCTGCCCCGACTCGCCCGCCGAACCGATGCAGCTCGATCGGTTCGTGGCAAGCTTCGTGCTCAAAGCCTTCGGCACGACGGTCGGAAGAAGCACCTGGCGCCTGATGCCTACCGAAGACGATCAATTCATATGGGAATCGCGCAGCGAGTCCGCCGGCGCCGGTGCGCTGATTCGAGACGTGGACGTCACCGAGCGCAGTCACTCGGAGGTTTTCGGCGAATCCTTTCGACCGCTGGTCTACCAGTACGACCGCCACGGTGGCGAC
>JBFICP010000350.1:0-2526 GCA_041581935.1 Gammaproteobacteria bacterium
GGACTCCTTCGACATGCGCGTGCGGTGTGCGTCGAGCATCTCGAGTGCCGCGTCATCGATGACGGGGCCGACGTCGGTGCTGAGAAGCGCGGGATCGCCAATCTTGAGCTCCGCCATTGCACCACTGAGCATCTCGATGGTCTTTTCGGCGATGTCCGATTGAAGAAAAAGCACGCGCAGCGCGGAGCAGCGTTGCCCCGCGCTCTGAAAAGCCGAGGTAATCGTATCGGTGACGACCTGCTCGGGAAGCGCGGAGGAATCGACGATCATGGCGTTCTGGCCGCCGGTTTCGGCAATCAGCGGCACGATGGGACCGCTCTTGCCCGCCAAAGTTCGGTAAATGGCGCGCGCGGTATCCGTCGAGCCCGTGAATGCGACCCCACCGACAAGCGGATGGCCGACAAGCGGCGCGCCGACCGATTCGCCGTCGCCGGGAAGCAGATGCAGCACGTCGGTCGGGATACCTGCCTCGTGCATCAATGTCACGGCATGATGTGCGATCAGGGGCGTCTGCTCGGCCGGCTTGGCAACCACGGCGTTTCCGGCGGCGAGCGCGGCGGTCACCTGGCCGGTAAAGATGGCGAGGGGGAAATTCCACGGGCTGATGCACACGAACACGCCGCGACCGTGCAGTGCGAGCTCGTTGCGCTCGCCGGTTGGGCCCGGCAGCATCAGCGGCGCGGCGAACTCGGCGCGGCAGCGGCTCGCGTAATAACGGCAAAAATCCACCGCCTCGCGAATTTCCGCGACGGCGTCGAGCACGGTCTTGCCCGCCTCGCGTACGGCGAGTCCCATTAGCACCGGCATATCGCGCTCCATGAGATCCGCGGTGCGCTCGAGCATCCGGGCGCGGTCCCCGGCATCGGTCGCATCCCACGCCGGGGCAGCGCGCGCCGCCGAGGCCATGGCGCTCTCCACCTGTCCGGTGTCGGCCGTGACCACCGTGCCCACCCGACGGCGGCGATCGGCGGGATCGAGAATCGGCTGTCCGTTGCCCTTTTTCCGTTCCCCGTCGACGACGGGTGCCGCGTGCCACTCGCGCGCCAGCGCTTCGGTCATTGCCGTATCCAGGGGCACGAGCTCGCGCGGATCGGTAACGTCGAGGCCGCGCGAATTCCGTCGCTCGGGTCGATAGACGTCGGGGGGAGCAGGAATGCGCGGATGGGGCTTGTCTGCAAGCCGGCGCACCTTTTCCAGCGGGTCGGCGATGATGTCTTCTATCGGCGCACGCTCGTCTACGATGCGGTTGACGAACGACGTATTGGCACCGTTTTCGAGCAGCCGGCGCACAAGGTAGGGGAGTAGATCCTCGTGGCTGCCGACCGGAGCGTAGATGCGGCAGGCGCGTCCTGCGCCGTCACTGCCTACCACCTGCTCGTAGAGCGCTTCGCCCATGCCGTGCAGGCGTTGGAACTCGTAGTCGCGTCGCTCGCCCGCCATCTCGAGAATGGTCGCGAGTGTGTGGGCGTTGTGGGTCGCGAACTGCGCGAAGAACACGTCCGGGTGTCCGAGAATTCGGCGCGCGCAGGCGATATAGGACAGGTCCGTCGAGGCCTTGCGCGTGAACACGGTATAGCCTTCATATCCGCCCTCCTGGGCGAGCTTGATCTCCGAGTCCCAGTAGGCGCCCTTCACGAGACGCACCATCAGGCGCCGGCGTTTCGCCCGCGCGAGCTCTGCAAGCCATTCGACGGCCGGGTAGGCGCGCTTTTGATACGCCTGCAGCGCCAGACCGAATCCTTCCCAGCCTTTCAGCGCGTTATCGGAGAAAACGGCCTCGATGACGTCGAAGGAGAGCTCGAGCCGCTCGGATTCCTCGGCATCGACCGTGAGTCCGATGTCGACCTCCCGCGCGTGGGTGGCAAGCGCCATCAGCCGTGGCACGAGTTCCTTCATCACGCGCTCGCGTTGCGCGAACTCATAGCGCGGATGTAGCGCCGAGAGCTTTACCGAAATTCCGGAAGCTTCGACGGGACCGCGACTCGCGCCGTGCGCACCGATGGCCGCGATGGCATCGTTGTATGAATCGAAATAGCGTTTTGCATCGGCCGCCGTGTGCGCAGCCTCGCCGAGCATGTCGAAGGAGTGCCGGTAACCGCGCTCCTCGTCGTCCTCGGCGCGATCGAGCGCCTCCGAGATACTCCGGCCCATGACGAACTGTCTTCCGAGGATACGCATGCCCTGGGTGACGGACTGGCGTATAACGGGTTCGCCGACCCGGCTCACGAGGCGCGCAAGCACGGACTTCAGCGATTGCTCCCGATACTCGTGCAGCGCGACCACCCGTCCTGTGAGCATCAGCGCCCAGGTCGATGCGTTGACAAACACCGACTCACTGTGTCCGAGGTGCTTTTCCCAGTCTGCCGGTCCCAGCTTGTCGCGGATTAAACGATCGGCGGTTTCCTCATCGGGAATGCGCAACAGCGCTTCGGCGAGACACATGAGCACGACACCTTCCTGGCTCGAGAGCTCGTACTCCTGCATGAACGCATCGACGCCGCCCTTGCCGATGCGGTGGCGCCGCAC
>JBFICP010000351.1:0-2496 GCA_041581935.1 Gammaproteobacteria bacterium
CATCGTAATGGGCTTGGTGGTAGAGCTTCTCCTCCCAGGCGATGTTTGACAGTGCAACCGCGGTGCGGTCCGCCACCTCCCGGGCCTGACTGACGTCTTCGACGGAGAAATCGCAATCTTCTCCGATGCCGATGGCGATAATGGCCGCCAGGCCGTCCTTCGAGACTACCGGCAGCACCAGCATGCGCCGAGTCTCGGGGTCGGCAAGCGGGGCGAGGTAACCGGGCAGGGCGTCATTGGCGTCGACGAACCAGTGACGCGATCCGTTCTGCAGCGATTCGATCTCGTCGCTCCTCAGCACGCACGTCTCGGACGTGATGTCGTTCTTCGCGGTCTCGCGGTTGATGCGCAGGACCGCCGTATCACCCTCGGCCGCCGGCACCGCGACGCACACCGACCGGCACGGCACGATTTCGTGCACCCGACGCAGCAGCGTCTCCACGATGTAGTCGGCGTCCGTTGTCGAGAGAATGAGTCGGTCGATCTCCGCCATCGTGGCAAGCGTGCCGAACTGTCTCTCCAGGCGGGTGGCCATGGCGTTGAACGACCCGGCGAGCTCCTCGAACTCGTCTCCGCTCTCGACGTGCACGGGCTCGGTGAAGTTTCGCGCGGCAATCTGACGGGTGCCGTGCCCGAGGCGCTCCAGGGGCACCAGATAGCGGCGAATCTGACTGATGCTCAGCAGCACCACGGCGAGGATCGAAACCGCGATCACGGGCGGGAACAGGGACTGGAAGCGGGTCATCGCCAAAAGCACTTCCGTCTCCGGCTTGCTCAAGATGATGGTCCATTGGCTTGCGTGGAAACTGTGCTCGAGAAAAAGCGACCAGTAGTTCGCAAGCATCTTGGTTCCGCTCCACTCCCAGCCGAATCGATCCGCCTGTCGATTCGCCAACTGCTGCTTGATCGACTCGAGCATGCCCGCCGGCACGGTGTCTGAGCAGAAAAGTGGATCGCCCGCTTCTCCTAGGACACAGAGCACGGACGTGGCATCGATTGGAACATTCCAGAGAAACGCGGCATTGATCTCGCCGGTGATGATTCCCGCGTCCGAGGCAACGCTCATGAAAATGCGCGGCCCGTTCGGGTCATCGACGCGACTCCATACCACCGCCTTGTCTTTGCCCGGCCGATGCGTTCCGTCGACCTTCAATACCGATGGATCGATGGTCTCGCCGAGCAGGGTTCGGTGCCCGCCGTCCTCAGTCGCGATGCGCAGGGCGACGAATCGTTCCCGCAGCCTTCGAACCATGTGATCCGGCAGCATCAGAATGGATTCGCGCGTAACGCTCTCCTCGCGACTCACGAGCTCGAGCTCCGAGCGGGCAATCGAGAGGCGCTCGAAAACGGTCATGGCAACAGCCTTGTTGTCGCGGTGCAGCTCCCGGTAGCCGTGCTCGATGAGCTGGTCGGTGACCTGATCGAATGACAACAGCGCCAGCGTTCCGATAGGAAGCAGTGCCGACGCGACAAAAAGTACGAAGAGGCGCCGGGCGACCTTGCTGCGCAAAAACGTCGAGTCGATTTTCATTGCCTGAGCGAATCAGTAGTCGGAGGCCAGGCCGACGTACGCGCCGTTGTTGGCGCGAACGACGTCATCGTGGCTGGCGGCAGCCGTGAGCGGCGGCTTGCTATCGCCATCTTCGCCCATGCTGTAGAGATCGAAGTCCGTGTTGAGCGGCACGAGATTTTTGTCCTTGCGCACTTTCCCGAGCCCGGGGCCGGTCGCGTCCTCGATATTCAGATACTGATAGGGATTACCCCAGGGATCGGTCAGGGTGGTTGCCGCGGTCTCGCCGAGCGTGTCGGGGAGCGAGCCGCCGTTCTCGGTGCGGAATCGCTCCAGATGCACTTCGATGAGCTTCATGTCCTTGCGTACGTTATTAATTCGTACATCATCCATGTAGCTCTGGTAGGTCGGAATGGCGATGGCGCTGACGGCGACCGCCATGGCGACGACGACCAGTAGCTCGACCAGCGTGATCCCACGGTCCGGATGCGGGTCGGATTCTTTTGCCGGCCGAGCGCAGCGGCTGCCCAGCGCGGAGAGCAGGCGCGGCTTGCCGACGCGACCCGTAAGGGTTCGTGGCTGCGCCATGGCGGACAGTGCCGGCGCGCTTTGGCGTGCGAAGGCATCGATGGAAAGTGCATAAAGCATCCCGAAGCTAGGGTATCCGAGCGCCTCCGTGGGAAAACGTGACTCCCGTCTCGGAGCGGCAATATGGACCCCGGTCGAGTGCGCATTTTCGCGTTAAATTTCCGCATTTTTTGCGGTTTTGGGCCTCATGAGAGGTCATCGCTGCCCGGTGTCAGGGGGGCGTACAGCCGGCAGTGAAGCGCCGGGGCCCCGCATCGGTCGGAGGAGCGCCGGGCGGGGCCGCGGCGGGTGCCTAGTCGCCCGCCGGCGCCCGCTCGGCAAGCAGGGCTTCGACCATGTCAAGCAGGACATCGACGTCGCCCGAAGTGGGCTGAAGGTCCACGTGGGCGAGACCCTCG
>JBFICP010000352.1:0-2455 GCA_041581935.1 Gammaproteobacteria bacterium
CCCCATCGAGCGCAAGAAGGGAAACGAGTCCCCCTACTCGATGGATGCCAACCTGCTGCACATCTCCTTCGAGGGCAACGAACTGGAAGACCCGTGGGTCGAGCCCGCCGAGCAGATGTGGCGCTGGACCCGGTCGCCGGAGGCGGCCCCGGACGAGCCCCGGTATCTCGATCTCACCTACGCGCGCGGTGACATCGTGGCGGTGGATGGTGAGACGATGACGCCGGGAGAGGTGATCGCGGAACTCAACCGCATCGGCGCCGAGAACGGCGTGGGGCGCCTGGACATCGTGGAGAACCGGTACGTCGGCATGAAGTCGAGGGGCTGCTACGAGACGCCGGGCGGAACCATCATGCTCAAGGCACACCGGGCCATGGAGTCGATCACCCTCGATCGCGAAACGGCTCACCTGAAAGACGAGCTCATGCCCCGCTACGCGAAACTCATCTACCAGGGTTACTGGTGGAGCCCCGAGCGGCGCATGCTGCAAACGCTCATCGACGCGTCGCAGGCGCCGGTCAACGGTGAAGTGCGTCTCAAGCTGTTCAAGGGTAATGTCATCGTGACCGGTCGGCGATCGGATTCCGACAGCCTCTACGACCCGGCCACGGTCACCTTCGAAGATGACCGCGGCGCCTACGATCAACGCGATGCCGCCGGCTTCATTCGCCTGAACGCGCTGCGCATGCGCATCGCGGCCCGCAGGGGTCGATAGCCCGTGGCATCCGCCTCGACGAAAGTCATCGTCGCCGCCCTCATCGGCAACGGCCTGATTGCAGTTACGAAGTTTATCGCCGCGGCCTACACCGGCAGCTCCGCGATGCTCTCGGAAGGCGTGCATTCGGTGGTGGACACCGGCAATCAGGTGCTGCTGCTGTTCGGACTCAGGCAATCGCGCAAGCCGCCCGACGAGGAATTTCCTTTCGGCCATGGCAAGGAGGTGTATTTCTGGAGCTTCGTTGTGGCCATTCTCCTGTTCGCCGTGGGCGCGGGCATATCGCTCTACGAAGGCTTCACGCGGATCGTCACCCCGCATCCGGTGGAGAACGTGTTCATCAACTACATCGTGCTCGGGTTCGCCATGATCTTCGAGGGCGGCGCCTGGTATTTCGCCTTCAAGGAATTCACCCGAGTCAAGGGTTCACGCGGCTATATCGAGGCGGTGCAGCGTGGTAAGGACCCGACCTTCTTCGTCGTCCTGTTCGAGGACTCGGCCGCCATGCTCGGTCTCGTGGTCGCCTTCCTGAGCGTCTGGCTCGGGGAAATTACCGGCAATCCGGTATTCGACGGCATCGGCTCGGTCATCATCGGACTGATTCTCGGCGGCACCGCGACGTGGCTCGCCCACGAGACCAAGGGGCTGCTCATCGGCGAGCGGGCGAACCGCGAGGTGGTGAACGGAATCCGGCGCATCGCCCGCGGGCACCGCAGAGTGCGGCACGTCAATGAGGTGCTCACCATGCACATGGGCCCGGAGTTCATCCTCGTCAATATCAGCATCGATTTCGCCGACAACATCAGCGCCGAGGACGTGGAGGAGACCATCGCGCACCTGGATCATCACATCAAGTCGGCGTTCCCCATCGTCAAGCGGGTGTTCATCGAGGCCGAGGCACGCCGGGGATGGAGGCCTCGCTCGAGCGGCCGCATACGCTGAACACCGGTCCACGTTGGCGAGCTTCTCGTCGCGAATTCGAACGGCCACAACGCTTGCGAGCAAGGTAAGCACGCAGACGAACCAAATAGCATCGCAGGAGCCCCGCGACGCCTTGTCGACGAGCCCAGTCAGCCGCGGGCGACGCGTGAACGCCGCCCTGCTACTCTTCGGATGTACTCGAGCCCGGCGCCGAACCGGGGCGCATGAGCGGGAACAAGAGCACGTCTCTGATGGACGGCGAATCGGTGAACAGCATCACCAGACGGTCGATGCCGATACCCTCGCCCGCCGTCGGCGGCAGACCGTACTCGAGCGCACGCAGGTAGTCCTCGTCAAAATACATCGCCTCCTCGTCGCCGGCGGCGCGGCTCGCCGCCTGGGCGCGGAAGCGCGCTTCCTGATCTTCCGGATCGTTGAGCTCGGAGAACCCATTGGCCATTTCCTTGGCAGCGACGAAGAACTCGAAGCGATCCGCGACGAAAGAATCGGTGTCGGAGCGTCTGGACAGCGGCGAAACCTCCAACGGATAAGCGGTTATGAACGTCGGGTCCATGAGATGAGGCTCGACGGTTTTCTCGAAGATCTCGATCCATATCTTGCCGAGGCCGTGATCGTCATCGAGCGGAATGCCGAGCTCGGTGGCAAATTCGCGCACCGCCGATTCGTTCTCGAGCGTTTTCTCGCTCAGCTTCCGATTGAAACGCAGTATGGATTCCTTGACGCTCATGCGCACGAAGGGCTTGGAAAAATCGATGGATTTACCCTGATAGGTGATCTGCTCGGATCCACACACTTCCC
>JBFICP010000353.1:0-2428 GCA_041581935.1 Gammaproteobacteria bacterium
AACGCCCGCATACCTGCCCGCGCCGCGTAGGCCGCGGCCGACGCCGACGTGTTCCCGGTCGAAGCGCAGATGATGGCGCGGCTGCCCTCCTCCAGCGCACGGCTGACCGCCATGGTCATGCCGCGGTCCTTGAACGAGCCGGTAGGATTGAGGCCTTCGAACTTGACCCAGATATCCGCGTCGATGTGCGCTTCGCGTGGAATATTCTCCAGATGCAGCAGCGGCGTATTGCCTTCGTAAAGATTCACGATCGGCGTGGACTCGAAAACCGGCAAACGTTCCCGGAATCGATCGAGCAACCCGCAATAGGCTTTAGGCGCTTTGCTCATAGGATTCAGTCTCCGTCGAGATGCTCGACTCGAATGCGCGTGACTTTTCCGCTGATGCTTTCCAGAGCCTCGATTTGCCCGAGTGCGAGATTCATTTGTCGCTCCCGTACTCGGTGGCTGATCAGAATGAGCTTTGCTTGAGATGCGCCCCGAGGAGGCTCCGGTTGCACCACCGCTTCGATACTGATTCCCGCGTCGCCGAGAATAGTGGCCACCTCCGCGAGTACGCCGGGGCGATCCTCGGCAAGCATGCGCAGATAATAGGCGGTCTCGCAATCGTCGATGGATAGCATCGGCACGTTCGAGATGGCGTCAGGCTGAAAAGCGAGATGCGGAACGCGATGGTTCGGATCGGTCGTCAACGTGCGCACGACATCGACGAGATCCGCCACGACCGCGGACGCTGTGGGCTCGGCACCCGCACCCGCACCGTAGAATAACGTCGGCCCCACGGCATCCCCCTTTACCAAAAGCGCGTTCATGACACCATTGACATTGGCGATGAGTCGCCGCTCTGGAATCAAGGTGGGATGCACGCGCATTTCCACGCCCTGTTCGGTGCGCCGCGCAATGCCGAGATGCTTGATGCGGTAACCGAGCTGCTCGGCGTGCTGCACATCCTCTTGTGTCACTTCCGTGATCCCTTCGATGTAGACCTGTTCGAAGGCCAGCGGTTTTCCGAATGCGATGGCGGCCAGAATTGCCAGCTTGTGCGCAGCATCGATACCCTCGACATCGAAGCTCGGATCGGCTTCTGCATAGCCGAGACTTTGAGCTTCAGCAAGCACATCGTGGAAGTCGCGTCCCTTGTCGCGCATCTCGGTCAGTATGAAATTACCGGTTCCGTTAATGATGCCGGCGATCCATTCGATACGGTTACCGGCGAGACCTTCACGGATTGCCTTGATGATCGGGATCCCGCCCGCGACGGCGGCTTCGAATGCCACCATCACTCCATGGCGCCGGGCAGCTTCGAAAATCTCGTTGCCGTGCAGGGCAATGAGCGCCTTGTTGGCGGTGACCACGTGCTTCCCCGCTTCGATGGCGCGCATCGTGAGCTCGCGCGCAATCTCCGTCCCGCCGAGGAGCTCGACGACGACTGCAACTTGTGGATCGTCAATGACGGCACCAGGGTCGTTGCTGAGCCTGAAGCCCTCGAGCGGGCAGGTCCGCGCCTTGCTCAAATCCCGGGCGCAGGCATGCACCACCGAGATCGCGCGCCCGGCGCGGCGCGCGATTTCCTCGCGGTTGCGGGCAAGCACGTTCACCGTGCCACCGCCCACGGTTCCGAGCCCGAGCAGACCGATATTGACCGGGTCCATTTAGGCTTTTCCATGCTCCAGAAAACAGGGACAGATAGTGCCAGCCGAATGGGCACGACGCCAATTCGTATGCACGGGGAATGGGCTTCTCATGCCGCCTCGGTTACCCGAATGTGAGATGCGTACCGCGCATTCACCCCAGGCAAGTATGGTATCCTCAAACGCATGATCAGAGGGCTGCCGCTTCTCGTCACGCTGATCTGCGCGCCGGTTTGCTCTGCGGACTCGGTGCAGATAATCACCGCGGACGATTGGGCGCGACCGCGAAGCGGCGAGTCACTCGTGCAAATGCCGGCATTGAAGAGCACGGTGCGCGAGTATCTCGACGAGGAGAACCGTCACCCACGGCGAATTCTCATACGTCATCCCCGTGGCGAAGAAGGCGTGCTGTGGGCGGAAGAGCTCCGTGGGTGGCTCGTGGCACTCGGCATTCCATCGAATGATGTCGCCGTAAGCCCGACATCCACGCGTGTCGACGCCATCGAGCTCGCGGTAACGGACGCGGAAAATTGAGTGGCGGTGAAGATTGGAAACCGATTCGATAACATCGACCAGCGTCAAGCATCGATTCGCCGCCATTCAGATGGCGTCCGGGCCCATGCTCGCCGCGAATCTCGAAGAGGCGGGGCGCCTGATCGGCGAAGCGGCGCGTGATGGTGCCGACCTGGTGGTGCTGCCGGAAAGCTTTGCGCTCCTCAGCGACGATGGCGCCGCGATGCTGGCTGCATGCGAGACGCCGGGTGCCGGCCCAATTCAGGAGTTTCTGCACCGCCAGGC
>JBFICP010000354.1:0-2408 GCA_041581935.1 Gammaproteobacteria bacterium
CGAGCAGGCTCCAGAGCAGGATCCAGAGTAGCTCGTGGTTTTCCCGCATGACCCGATAGGGCGCTTGTCCCTCGAGCGCGGCACGAATCATTTGATTCACGATGTGCCCGTGAAGGGCCACGCCGAAGATCTGGTGGGGATACCGGGACGATCCGCTGAAGGGCGTGAAGAACTCGTCCTTGACGCTGTCCGCGGTCACGCCGACCAGCACGACCTTGTCCTCGATGATAGACGGGTCGTAGTTCCCGGCGAGGAAATCGGTCAAGGTAATCGTGGGAAAGTCGCCCGGCGGATCGCGATAGTCGAGCAGGAATTGATAGCCGCCGGCATCGGCGTGCGCGTAGCCGCCGTCGTTGGACTCAAATGGAACGAAGGTGGTGTTGCCCAGGCGCATGTACGCCGGGTTATCGGGATCGGCTTGTGGCCCCACGCCTTCTTCCTGCAGATAGAGCAGTGCCAGGCGCAGCGCAAGTGAGTAATACACCGATACCCCGTCGTCCATGAACAGGAATCCACGGCGCACGATGCCGCCGGGATCGGCGAGCATGTCGGTGAAGCCCACCTGCTGACTGTCTGCGAGCACCGGGGGTGGCGGCACGCCGGGTCGATCGCCCTGGGGAAACTTCATGGCCGTTATGATGCGGGGATGATTGACCAGCACCTCGTCGAGCTTCTCGCGCCCGGGCGGCACCTCGACGTCGAGATAGATGTCGACACCAATCGCGCGAGGTGCGTGCTGGTCGAGTCGCTCGAGCACGGTGGCGAGCGTGCCGTTGGGAATCGGCCAACGTCCCTGACTCAAGATGTCCTCCTCGGTGATGGTCAGCAGCACAATCGGAGTCGTGTGCTCTGCGTCGCGCGGGTGAAGCCGAACGTGCCAGTCGTAAGCGCCGAGCTCCAGGGGTTCGAGCGCGCCGAGGCTTCGCAGCCAGCCGATGATCAAAAATACCACCAGGCTCGCCACGATGGCGGCCGCGGTTCGGGATCGAACGGCGTCACGCGCCGAAATGGAAGGCAATTGCATGGCGGCTTCTCAATCGGACGTCGATTCCGGACAGTGCCCTTGTGTGTCGGTGGCACCGAGACACCGACCCGCCGAATGATACTATGCCAGCCGGTTGCACCGGGAAATCGCACCATGCGCTCGAGCCCATCGGGCCCTTGAATGAAAATAGGACGGTACACGACGGGTCGGGTTGAAACGCCGCATGGCGCTGGTTTTATTGGACCATCGTCAGCGCGTGCATGATTGGCGGATGGCCGCTTCGATGCAAACGAGGACGAATGTGCCCGCCTCGCTAATTTCTTGGTTGCAAACCGGGCGGCCGATCCGTTGCCGATCGGAACCTTTTCACTTCGAAGCCGTTTGCCTGCCCGTCAATCGCATCGCGACGCCTTCAGGATCGAAGGCCGCACCGCGTATCACGGTGCCCGGGTAGCGGACGCCGGCAATATCAAGCGCAAATGACGATCCTGTCGCGTTCGCCAGCGCCCCGGTTTCAATCATGGCGAGCGCGACGGGTTTCCCGACTCTGTATCCGAATGCGGCCGATGTGGTTTTGCCGACGATTCTTGCGTTCAGGTATACGGGCTCGTTGCCTATCGGTGTCGCCTCCTCATCCTCCAAAACGATGCTGACGATCCGGCGGTTCGGCGGCCGATTATCGTGTTTCAGAAGTGCCTCTTTGCCGATGAAGTCTTTGCTCCATTGGACGGCGAATTCGAGACCCGCCTCGAGCGGCGTGACATCGCTGTCGAGATCGTGGCCATAGGCGAGAAAGCCCTTCTCGATGCGCATGGAGGTCTGTGCGAAAAGACCGACAGGCCGCGCGCCCGCTCGACGCAGCGCGTCGTAGACGTCCTCGACACGCTCGACCGGACACGTAAGCTCCCATCCGGCTTCTCCGGCATACGAAAGCCGCGCCCCGCGAAGCGCAACGCCGGCGATCTCCGCTCGAGCGTGCTCGAAATAGGCCAGCTCGTTCAGCGCTCCGGCGCCGAGCGCATCGGCGATGCGAGCGGCATCCGGCCCCATCAAACCGAGAACCGCAAGTTCGCCTGTCTCATCCTCTATCGTGACGGTCTCGTCCGGCAACAGGTGTCGCCTCAACCATGCCAGGTCCTTCTTGACGGCGGCGGTCCCGACGTAGAGACGGTAGCCGTCGGGCGCCAGGCGAAGCGCCGTCAGGTCGGATTCGATGCCGCCCCGCTCGTTGAGCATCGCGGTGTATACGACGCGGCCGGGCGGCCGGCGCATGTCGTTGGCGCACACCCGCTCGAGAAAGCGTTCCGCATCGCTACCGCTCACACGGATCTTGCCGAAGGTGGACTGATCGAAGATCCCCGCGTGCTCGTGCGCGTGCCGGACTTCCTCACCCACCTGTTGAAACCAGCCGGGCCTGCCAAAG
>JBFICP010000355.1:0-2406 GCA_041581935.1 Gammaproteobacteria bacterium
CGGGTGAAAACAAGGAGCGCCTGTAAGTACCCCTCACCTCAATCCAAGATCACCTACTGCTCGGTCCCTACGGGGACAGGGGTGAGGGTGAAAGCAACGAGCGGTCGAGATGTCATTCTGAATCGCCGGTCTCGCCCGAAGGCAGAGCACGAATCGAATTCGAGCGAAGCAATCCCTCTCCCCGCAGGTGGGAGAGGAGAGACTTGGGTGAGGGTAAAGAAAAGGAGCGTTCGAGGGATCGCAACATCACAACCCGCTCCCCGGGCAATGTGAAACGACGCTATTTCTTCGCGCCCGCTTGAAACCCCTGGGGCAAGCCACCCATGTCGCCTTCTCCGAACAAGAACCCGAGCATGTGCTGCTCGATGACTTCGATGCTTCGCGGGTCGGCGCTGTTCAGCTGATTTTCGTTAATGATCATCTGCAAGCGCTTCAACCACTCTGCCCAGCCTTCCTTGGAAACGTTCTCATAGATTCGCTTGCCGAGCTCACCGGGATGAGGAGGTTCGTCGAGACCTTCCGCCTCGCGCTTGAGAAACACGCAATCCACCATTCTTGCCATTTGCTTGTCGCTCCAGGTCCGGCGTGCCCGATCAAATTGGTTTGACTACGACCAGTATGACGACTGCGATCAGAATCACGGCGGGAATCTCGTTCAATATTCTGTAAAAACGATGTCCGTGGCGATTGCGATCGTTACGAAAATCCAACATCAGTTTACAGCAAAGCGCGTGAAATGCGATCAGCACAGCGACCAGTGTCAGCTTCAGGTGCAGCCAAAGGCTTGAGGAATATGCCGTCCATGCGTAGTCGAACAGAAGCCACAGCCCGAACCCGAGCGCCCCGATGCCTCCGACGGTGGTGATGGCGAAGAGCTTGCGCTCCATCACCTTGAAGCGCTCGCTGCCGGTCAAATCCTCGCACATGGCGTGATAGACGAACAGCCGTGGCAGGTATAGCAATCCCGCGTACCACATCACGACGAATATCAGGTGAAATGACTTGATCCAGAGCATGGCTCAGGGCACTGCGTCAGAAGTCGCCTTGGTCAGCCACCGAAGCGTACCGCGGCGTCAATCTGCGCGCGGGTCAAAACGCCGTAAACCGTGCTTGCCTCGCGTGTCGACGAGCCTACGATTACGGCAACGTTGCGGTCGTCTCGATCCATTGCGTCGAGAGCTTCGCGCAACGTGGCGCTCGTCGGCACGGTCACGCAACTCTGCCCACGCTCGATCGCGACCTCGATTGACGCCGGCTCGACACCCGCATCGAGCCCGCTGATGGCGCTCCCGATATCTTCTCCGTCGAACACGGCTGTCATTCGTCCGCTCAGTGCGACGACGACCCATTCGCTGGCGCCCTCGAGGATCTCTCGGACCGCGGCGAGGGTCGCGTCGTCCGGCGCCATCGCGAAACGTCGGCTCATGACCGCGCCCACGCCGGTACGGCTGAGCGCAGCCGCAACCGGGTCGTGGCGGTATTCGAGACCCCGCGAGCGCAGCAGTACGATATAGACGGACTCGTGACCGAAAACCACGCGGCTCGTCAGGGTCGCGGCGACGATGACCACCATTCCCGGCACGATGCTGTTCGGATTGGCCGTGAGCTCGAGAATCGCCATGAGCGCCGCCAGCGGGGCCTGCAGTGTGGCACCCATCATCGCGCCCATGCCGAGTAGCGCATAGAAACCCGAGGAAGCACTGAAATCGGGAGCCAGGTCATGGCCGACGACACCGAGCGCAGCGCCTCCCAATGTGCCCATCACCACCGTTGGCCCGATGAGTCCACCCGGGACGCCGAGGCCGATGCAGGCGGTGGTTGCCACAAGCTTGAGGAAAAATATCAGCACCAGCGCAGCGAGGCCGATCTCACCGATGAGCGCGAGCTCCACCGTGTCGTAGCCGACGCCCATGACCTCGGGCGCCGCCAGCGCGCACAGGCCTGTGATGAGACCGGCGGCGGTCGTGCGCAACCACAGCGGGAAGTCCCGGGCCCGCGCGTCCAGGCGCCGCAGACTGCTGATAAACAAGCTTGCGGTGGCGCCGAGAACCAATCCGACCAGCAGCATGTAGGGCAGCTCGAGCAGTGAGGCCATCTGCAGGGTGGGCGCATCCACGGTCGGCATCGCCCCGAACACCAAGCGCGTCATGTAGGTCGCGCACACGGCGGCCAGTATCACCGGCGTGAATCCGACCAACGTGTACTCCATCATCACCACCTCCATGGCGAAAATCACGCCGGCGATGGGCGTATTGAAAGAAGCGGCGATTGCGGCGGCAGTGCCGCAGGCGACGAGGATGCGAATGCTGTTGTTGGGCAGGTGCAGCCACTGACCGAGCAGACTCGCACTGGCCGCGCCGACGTGGATGGACGGACCCTCGCGGCCGACGGAGTGGCCCGAGACGA
>JBFICP010000356.1:0-2348 GCA_041581935.1 Gammaproteobacteria bacterium
AGTGTGTGCACACGCCGGGGCACACGTCCAATCACATGTGCTATCAGCTGCGCGAGGACAAGACGCTTTTCACGGGCGATCATGTCATGGGCTGGTCAACCACCATCATCTCGCCTCCCGACGGTGATATCGCCTCGTACCTTCGCAGTCTCGAGCTGCTGCTCGCGCGGGACGATGCGTGCTATTGGCCCACGCACGGGCCCTGTGTCGACGATCCCAAGCCCCTGGTGCGCGCGCTGATTGCCCATCGGCTCGAGCGTGCCGACGAAATCCGCGCCTGTCTCGCAGACGGCGTGAACAGGATTGCCGACATGGTGCCGCGCATGTACACCGAGCTGCCGACGACGATGTACCCGGCGGCGGCGCGGTCGGTGTTCTCGACATTGATCTATCTCGTCGAGCGAGGGGAAGTGGTGTGTGACGGCGACCTGGATGCCTCTGCGCGATTTACTTTGGGCGGCCTGTAGGAGCGCGCTGGCTCGCGAATAAGACCGTAGTCACGAGCAAGCGCGCTCCTGAAGGCGAAACGCCACCCGGTGGTATGCTACTCGCGAGGATTCGTATAGCTGATGTAGCGTCGGCCGGCGCGCTTCGTGAACAGGGGTTTGCTGGAACTCGCGGAATCGTTGAGCGACAGGGCGGCAACCGCGTGGGCCAGCATGAACGATTGAACCTCGATGGCGGGCAAGCGCACGAGCTCATTCACCGGACACCAGTGAAGATCCACGAGCTCGCTGTCACCACCCAGCTCTCCCACCGTGTAGCGTGCGTCGGCGACGAAGAAGCGCGCGTGGAATCGAATCGAGCTCGTCACCGGCGTGATGGCGCGGCCGACGTAAGCGAGGCGGCAAAGCGCGGGCGCGACGCCGTGGTCACGCATGGCCGACCAGGTGGGCGAGTGCACCGCGCCTACGTCGCCGGGCTCGGCCAGCAGCAGACCGGTCTCCTCGAACGTCTCTCGCACCGCGGCCATGGCCAGGCTGCGCGCTCTGGCTTGCTTACCGCCGACCGCCATGGCGCCGACCGCCCCCGTATCGAGATCCGATGCCGGCCGTGCGCGGCTGTCGGCGGGCTCGACCGCGCCGCCCGGAAAGACGTAGCGGCCCGGTAGGAACCGGGCTCCAGGCGGTCGCCTGCCGACGAGCACGGTTTGCTCATCGTCCTCGAGGCGCAACAGAATCAGGCTCGCCGCGTCCCGGGGGCGAACCGGACGCTCCGATGCCCCTTTACAGCCTGGTTGTGCACTCGCCATGATCGCGCCTCCGGTGTTCTCCCATCTTAGCGGAGCTTGGTGAAAAGCCCATGGATTTCCCGGAGCCGGTTCGAGTTCGGTCTGGCACCTGGGAGCGGGACGGGGCGGTCATACGTGCGGTGCGCAACGCGGTGTTCACCGCCGAGCAGGGGATTCCGGAGTCGGTGGACCTCGACGGGCGGGATCACGCTTGCGTGCACGTGCTGGCGGTGAGCGGCGACGGTCAGTTCGTCGGCACCGCGCGCATGCTTGCTGACGGTCATGTGGGCCGCATCGCGGTGCTGAGGGCGTGGTGGGGCCAGAGGGTGGGAACGCGGATGGTGGAATTTCTGACGAATTCGGCACGCGTGCGCCGCTACTCGGAAATATACTTGCACTCGCAGACCCAGGCCGCGGCGTTCTATGCGCGCATGGGATTCGAAGCGCGTGGCGAGCCGTTCATTGAAGCGGGTATCGAGCACATACTGATGGTGAGGAAACCGTAATGGTGACAGCGAGTCCGGCAACGAACATACGAGTGACGCAGGGTCGCCCCGATTCCGCGAATCGACCTCTCAAGAGCGTCGAAGCCCGGCTGCGCCACCTCGTTGGCCAGGCGGTCGGCGACTACCGCATGATCGCGCCCGGTGATCGCGTCATGGTGTGCATGTCGGGTGGAAAGGATTCCTACACCATGCTCGACATGCTGCTCGCGCTCAGACGCCGTGCGCCGGTGGCCTTCGACCTGGTCGCCGTCAATTTGGATCAGAAGCAACCCGGCTTTCCCGGGCACGTGCTCCCCGAGTACCTGTCGTCTCTCGGCGTCAACTACGCCATTATCGAGCAGGACACCTACAGTGTCGTAACGCGTACGGTCGCGGAGGGGAAAACCTACTGTGGACTGTGCTCGCGCCTGCGGCGCGGTGCGCTCTACCGTTATGCGACCGAGAACGGCATCACCAAGATTGCGCTCGGTCATCATCGCGAGGACATCGTCGAGACCTTTTTTCTGAATCTGTTTCACGCTGGAAAGGTCAAGGCGATGCCGCCGAAGCTTCTGAGCGACGATGCCCGCCACGTGGTCATCCGTCCCATGGCCTACTGTGCCGAAGCCGAT
>JBFICP010000357.1:0-2161 GCA_041581935.1 Gammaproteobacteria bacterium
CATGATGCTCAAGTTGCCCTGGCTGGTGATGCCGTGCGCCACGGCCATGGCCACCGCGTTCTTGATTCAGGACAACCGGTGGCATTCGATTCGCTCGGAGCTCGGGCGCCGGATGCTGGACGCGGCTTTCCTGGGGATCGCGCTGGGTGCGGCGGCCGCGCTGGTCAGAGGCCTGTTTATCTTGATGGAGACGGCTTACGTTCCCGATGCGAACAGGATTTTTGTTGGCGTATTCATGGGTCTGATTATCGGCTTCCTGGTGCCGCATTACGTTCGCGATCGCCATTATCTCGACGATGACGAGCTGAGAGAGCTGGCAAAATCCCGCGGCTCGCCGGCGAACCAAAGCCGCGTGGATGGCGCGATCGCAGCCACCTGACACGACATCCAAAGTGGTGTCGCGCATCGGCTTAGAAGTTATCGTCGCGGCGTTCGTTCCGGAATGGCTGATTTCTCACGAGGTACGATTTCTATGGCGTTTTTCATGCACCAGTGGAACTACAAGGACAACGAGATTCATGCAATGGTATCCAACCCGCAGAATCGCTCGGAGGTCGTGCGGCTCGCGACCGAGGCGTTCGGCGGCACCCTGCATCAGTTCTTCTTCTCGTTCGGCCAATTCGACGGGGTCGCCATCACCGAGTTCCCCGACAACCAGACCGCGACCGCGTGTTTGATGTCCATCATGGGCCAGGGCGGACTCGTCGACGTCACGACGACCGTGTTGATGACGACCGAGGAGAGTCAGGGCGCAATGACGAAAGCACACAACGTGTTGAGCCCGTATAAGACACCCTCCGGCTGACTGGGAATTTTTGAACCCTTCGTTGCGAGCACCCGTGCGCAGCGGACGCTCGGCGGGACCGGCTTCAATCTATTCCGGCGGACTCAAGATACTTCGGGTTGCTGATGCGCAACCGCGCACGCACCTGGTCCATGAGCAACGCCTGCACGCCCTGGGCGCACGCGCCGTCGAATATTCCGTCGCGGATGTCGCGCGCGAATTTCTTGTTCATCTTGGCGATGCGCTCGTGCAATGTCGCACCGGCAGAGTGCACGACATCCTCGCCGTAGAGCTCTGCGAGCAGACGCAGCTCCTTGACCAGATCGGCCTCTCCGGTTTCCGCTTCGCGCGCCGCCATGGCGAGCGCATTGGCGGCCATGCGCATGGCGTAATGGCGCTCTTCCGGGAGCGCATCGAGCAGCTCGTTCAAAAGTGTCTCGCGGGCAACACGAAGCAGGCCGGCGGCGTCGGGCCGGTTACGCATGGCTCGGCACCTCCCCTTTGACGGCCTCGATCTGCATGAGAATGTCGAGCTCCATCTCCGGCACCATGCGCCCGGTCAATGCGAGCTCGAGCGACGACTGCTCACCGGAGATGTGCCGGTAGCCCTGCTGGAGCGCGATGATCGCCCAGCGCACCGTGGCCATGACTTCCCAGTAAGGGATCATCTCGCGCTCGATGGCTCTCTCGGAAACCCGTTCGTAGCCGCGGTAAAACGCCTCGCGGCTGCCCATGCCGCCGGCTTCCTGGCTCCACTGCCCGAAGCGCCAGCAACGCGCACAGAACCAGCCGATGTCTTCGAGCGGATCGCTCCACGCGGCGAACTCCCAGTCGAGGATGCCGCTGAGATCGCCCTGGTCGACCAGATAGTTGCCGGTGCGGAAATCGCCGTGGCAGAGCACGACGTCCTCGGTGGCGGGTGCCTTGCGTTCGAGCCAGCGCAGTCCCCACTCGAGCGTCGGCTGCGGGTCGGGGAGCTTGTCCAGATAGCCGCGGTACTCCTGAATGCGTGCGTGAGCGGGCGAGAGCGGCGCCGGCGGAAGGCGCGCGAGCTCGGGATGAGGCGGCTCGATGGCGTGCAGTCGGGCGAGTTCCTCGCCGAGCCGCTCGAGCAGCGACTCGCGAACTGTGTCGAGACTCGTATCGCGCACCAGCCGGTGGGCGGCGGCTTCGCCGGGCAGCCGCCGCATGATGTAGAAGGGGCGTCCGATGGGCGAGTCGTCGTCGCATACCCACAGGGGCTCCGGCACCTTGAGTCCCGACTCCCACGCGACCTTCAGCACGGCGAACTCGTCGGGACGCGAGCGGCTCGCGGCAACCGCCGACGGTGCATCGGTGCGCAACACGAGCGCGTGGCGGCCGGCCATGGCGCCACCG
>JBFICP010000358.1:0-2045 GCA_041581935.1 Gammaproteobacteria bacterium
CCGAGCGCCTTGAGATGCCCGAGGGCCTTCTGCACGGTGCCGAGACTGGCGGGAAGCGCACCGGCCAGCGCGTCCTCGGGCGGCAGCTTGTCGCCCGGTCGTATCTCGCCGGCCTCGATGAGGTTGAGTATGGCGTTGGACAGGCGCAGGTACTTCGGAATCCTGCCCGCGCTCACGACGTCGCCGCCGGACATGTCATCGGCGATGCGCGATAGCTGCATCGGTCATCCCCCGTTTACCGGCGAGTTTCGAGGCTCGCCCTTGGCAAGTCAAGAGCTATATAGGACTGGGCGCGGGTTCACGGCGTCACCACCAGCGCCGGAGATTGCGCACGCAGCGGCGGATCGAGCCGCGGCCGGCCGTCGGCGTCAGTCGTGATTCGCGCATCGACGATCGCGCCGCGGACGAGATCGATGAGGCGCGTGGCGCCGCTTGCTTTCGGCAATACCTCGGCAGGCAGCTGTGCGGGCGGTCGCGTTTCGCCATCCGGCAATACGAGGCATCCGGCGACTTCGCCGGCGGTGAAGCGCCCGGCGCGTCCCCATTCGAACCGGTGCAGGGTCCCGAGCACCGGTGCCGCATTGCACGCGCCCAGCCACCCCTGCAGGTAGCGATACACGAAGCTCGCGGGCCGCGGATTGAAGCGGCGATCGAACAGACCGTGGCGGGGAAAGTAGCCGCGATCCACATCCACGTAGGTATCGATGAAGACCTCGCAGTCATCGGCCGCGAACGCCGCTAGCAGCGCCTCGGCGACCTGATTGGCGATCGCCACGTCGTCCTGGTTGTACTCGGCGGGATTCTCCGAGGCCAGGCGCACATTGACGGCCGCGCGCATACCGTGCTCGCGGGCGAAGTCCGCGACGCGGGCGACACTCTCCCACGGTGACTCGTCGAAACGCAATCGAAACACGAAGCCGCCGACGCTGCCCTGCTCGAACCGGGCGTCCTCGATGAGATCGAGCTCCGAGACGCGGAATCCGTAGCTCACGAAGTGACTGAAGCGCGAACCTTCGGTCTTTTTCTCCGCCGAGGTTTCCATCTTTGCGAGCATCACCGGCACCGGAATGGCGCCACCGAGGGCCGCGATTTGCGTCACCGACTTCTCGGCATCCTGCCAGGGAACGACGACCTCGAGTGCGTCGATGAGATCCGAATGCGCGCCCAGCGCCTCGACCATGGCGGCCGTCGGTGCCTCGAAGCAAAAAACCGTGAACTCGTGACCCATGCCGCGCATCGCCTTCATGCGCTCACGCGTATCGTGCTCCATGAGATCGCTGATCGGAACGCGCAGCTTGCGCACGCCGAGCTCCCACAACGTCATGAGCGTATAGTCGTTGCGGGCGCGCTTCCGCAGAAACTCGTCCATCGGTCCGTTATAGGGAAAAGTAACGATCTCGGCCCAGGGATGGCGCAGGTGCACGCCCACCGGCGCCGGCCGGCGCTCTCTCGGATGCAGCGTGGTGACGCGCTCGGGCGGCGTCGCCATGGTTGCATCTGCTTTCAGCGTCTCACCGTTGGTGCGAATGATTCTCGCGATGTGACCTTCCGGATAGACATCGACCATGAAAAAACCGAGCTTCTCGGCGTCGTTGCGTCCGTGCTCGGGCGCCGCTTCGATGCGAAACAGCTCCGCGTAATCCTGGCGAAAGAACGACGTCGCGGGTAACAGGTAACAGTCGGTTTCACCGTGGCGATGGTAGAAGAAATTATGCACGTGACCGGCGAACAGCGCCTCGACACCGCACGCCTCGATGAGCGAAAGCAGCCAGCTGCGCTCGGGCTCGTCGATATTGTCGTAGTTCGTCGGCTCATCCGAATCGAGTATGTAAGGTGGATAGTGGCTGAACAGAAAGACGCGCCTCGACGCCGAGCTTGTCAGCTCGCGTTCGAGCCAGGCGCGTTGCTCTTCCTCACCGGCAAGCCCGGAGTTCAGCACCGGTGAGTTGATCAACACGAACCGGCAGTCGGCGTGATCGAAGGCACTGAAAGGAGCCCCGAAATAGCGCTCGTAGAGTGCCACGCCCGCGTCGGTCACCGCAGCC
>JBFICP010000359.1:0-2005 GCA_041581935.1 Gammaproteobacteria bacterium
CACATCGGTGGTATCGATCTGCTTGGCGACCCCATCGCAGCCAAACGTCAGCTTGGTTACCTTCCCGAGCGGCCACCCGTTTACCGCGAATTCACGGTCGACGAATACCTCGGCTATTGCGCGCATCTGCACGGACTTCGTGGCCGGAGAACGCGCGTAGCCATGGATGACGCCAAGCTACGCTGTGGCCTCGAGGACGTCGGACACCGCCTGATCGGAAACTTGTCCAAGGGATATCAGCAGCGGGTCGGGATTGCCCAGGCGATAGTGCATCGCCCCGCCGTGGTCGTCCTCGATGAACCGACTGCAGGGCTCGATCCGATTCAGATTCGCGAGATACGCGTGCTCATGAGCGAGCTCGGTGACGATCACAGTGTCATCCTTTCGACACATATTCTCCCTGAGGTCCAGGCGGTGTGTGATCGCGTGCAGATTCTGCACGAGGGGCGCCTGGTGCTCGACGAGGAATTGGCCGAGCTTTCGAAAAGAGAGTATCCGCGAAGCACACGTGTCAGATTTCGACGCCCGCCGAGTCGCCATGCGCTCGAAGAACTGGTCCCGATTGCACGTGTCGAAGAGCTCGACCCGGAAACGTTTCGCCTCCACCACGCGGGAGAGGACGCACTCGCCGAGCGAATCGTGACCGCTTCGGTCGCCGGTGACTGGGGACTCTACGAGCTGGTCGCCGAATCGCGATCACTCGAGGAAATATTCGTGGAGCTCACGTTCGGCGAGGCGCAGTGAACATTATAAGTATCGCTGCACGCGAGCTGCGCAGTCTTTTTCTGTCGCCTCTTTCGTGGACGGTTCTCGCGATCACCCAGGCATTCGTCGCCTACGCGTTCGTCGTTAAGCTCGAGCTCTTTCTGCAGCTGAAACCACACCTCCCCGGAATTCCCGGTGCACCGGGTTTGACAGCCATCGTCGTCGCGCCGGCCTTGAAGGCTGCCGGCATGGTCATGTTGCTTGCGGCGCCGCTCGTTACGATGCGGCTGGTGAGCGAAGAACGCAGAAACGGCACGCTCAGTCTGCTCATGAGCGCACCCGTCTCGATGACCGACATCATTATCGGAAAGTACCTGGGTGTCATGAGCTTCTTCGCGATCTCCGTGCTCGTGATTCTCCCGACCCTGCTTTCCCTCGTTGCCGGCGGTACGCTCGACTATGGACTGCTGGCGTCGGGACTGCTCGGGCTCACGCTGCTGATCGCAAGCTTCGCGGCGGCAGGATTGTTCATGTCCACCCTGACGTCGCACCCGGCGGTCGCTGCCGTCAGCACTTTCGGCCTGTTGCTGGCTTTGTGGAATATCGACTGGGCCGGAACCGGGGCCGCCGAAGGTGTGCGGCCGCTGCTTTCATACTTGGGTATCACTTCCCATTTCAATGCATTGCTACAGGGCGTGGTCGACAGTGCGGACCTCATCTATTACGCACTGTTGGTTACGACCTTTTTGATTTTGGCCATACGGCGGATGGACGCCATGCGGCTGGGACACTGACCGGCGTGGAGATCGATTCACGCACTAGGCTGGTGCTCGGCACGCAAACAGCCATCTTCGTGGTCTTGCTGCTGGCCGCCGTCGGCATGCTCGCCTGGATAAGCGAGCACTACAAGCTGCGCTGGGACTGGACCGCGGCGGCCCGAAACACGCTGACCGAACCGAGCCGGGCGCTGCTCGGACGTCTGACCGGCCCTGTCGAGATTACGGCCTATGTGCGCGAGGAACCGATCATCCGCCAGTCGATTCTCCAACTGCTGGAACGTTATCAACGCCACAAACCGGACATTCGACTGCGATTCGTCAATCCCGACCTGGTTCCGGATGAAGTGCGGGCGCGAAACGTCTCGACCGAAGGCGAGATGGTGGTGCGCTACGGTCATCGCGAGGAGCACGCCAAGGTCGCTACCGAGGAAGCGTTGACAACGGCCCTGGAGAAGCTCGCGCGCGGAGATACGCGCTGGGTGACGTACGTCAGCGGCCGTGGCGAACGCGATCTGCTGGGG
>JBFICP010000360.1:0-1930 GCA_041581935.1 Gammaproteobacteria bacterium
AGGATGAGAGTCGATGGCGACGATGCCCAATCGAAGGCCCGCGTGATCGCCGGTAAGACCGTACTCCCACAGGAGCTTGAGTGAATAGACCTCTTCTCCCGACGCGCAACCGACGCTGAGACATGAGAGCGCGTCGGCCCCGCGCTCGCGCGCGGTACTCACGAGCGCGGGTAACACGACATGTTGAAGGTTCTCGAAGATGCCACGGTCGCGGTAGAAGCGCGATATGGTGATACGGCACGCGTCGTCGAGCACCCGCCACTCCGCGGGATTCCGCTCGAGGTACATCCGGTAGGCGGTGGTGTCCGGCAGCTCGAGCTCACCCAGTCGCCGTCGGATGCGCCGGCAAACCTGGCGCCGCACCTTTCGAAAGCCCGGCCAGCGCATGCGAAGCTGTGGCAGGGCCCACTGCAGGAAAGCGACGCACTCGGTAGTCTTCACCCCGGCGTCGGTGCGCGCGTGCGCGCGCTCCAGGCCCTGTCGCGCAGCGCGCGCAACGCACGATCATGCGGGCCGACATCGAATACGATGAGCAGAGAAAAGTCTAAAGTACTATCGGCAGGCGTCATCATTGTGCGCTGCTCCAATGGCGGATGGCATTACCTTGTGTTGCGAGTCTACAACTATTGGGATTTTCCAAAGGGCGAGGTCGAGCCCGGCGAGGACCCTCTCGACGCGGCCGTTCGGGAAGTCAGGGAAGAGACCACACTCGAGGACCTGATCTTTACCTGGGGCCGCGGGTTTCGGGAAACCCCGCCTTACCGCGCCGGTAAGGTGGCGCGCTACTATTTGGCCGAGTCACGGCATGGATCCGTCTCCTTGCCCATCAGCGAGGAGCTCGGCAGGCCGGAGCATGACGCGTTCCGGTGGGTCGGCTACCAGGCTGCCCGCGAGCTCGTGGCCGAGCGCGTCAAGCCGATTCTCGATTGGGCCAACGATCGGGTCCACGGTGTGCGCTGACTAACGCAGCGCCATCCTCGATGCGAGCAGCGCGCGCACGGCTTCCGCCTCGCCGATATCGCGCCAGTGCTCGTAGGCGTCCGCGACGGCGAAGCTCCGGCCGCTGCGGACATTGGCGCAGTACACTGCCTCCACCGGCGCGCCGAACCCCGTTACGGCATCCTCATGGCCAGTCGGAACGGCGATGGCGATGGATGTCGGGGCCTGCCGTGCCAGTGCTTCGACCGCTACGCGCATCGTGAATCCCGAGGCAAGCCCGTCGTCGACGACGATCAGGTGACGGCCGGCAACATCCAGGGCCGGAAGGTCACGGCGCATCTCGGCAACGCGCCGCTCGACCCTCTCGCGTGTCTGCGCGATACCGTCCGCGATTTGCCGTTCATCGAGATGTGTGCGTGCGAGCAACGCGTCGTTCAAGCGTAATGTGCCGTCGAACGCCACGGCACCGTAGCCCGCCTCGCTGTTCCAGGGAAAGGTGATCTTGCTGACGACAGCCACATCGACAGGCAGCGTCAGGCATTCGCCGAGCGCCACTGCGACCGGCACCCCGCCCGCCGGAATCGCCAGAATCAATGCGTCGCCGCAGTCGTATGCAGCGAGAAGCTGAGCGAGCACGACGCCCGCATGTCTGCGATCTGAGAAAACCCGTATGCGGTCCCGTAGCTCGGGGATATCGACTATGCGCGCCATCGTAAAGATCGATCGTCGAGGATTCTTACTCGGCTTTTGTCTATCACGAAATTGGCGTCAATAACATCGATCGATATCAATCGTCGCGCAGGCGTATAGCTGCCTGCTGAGAATCCCATCAACGGGTCCGGCTCTGAAACCGCAGATTCCGGTTCAACAATGTTCCGCCTGCACGTATTCTCTCGCACGTACGGCACTACCGGCGATGCGCATTCGAGGCAATCATATCCCTCGTCGGGTCGTCAAAGTGAAAACCAGCCGGGAGGCGCAAGCCTTGAAT
>JBFICP010000361.1:0-1897 GCA_041581935.1 Gammaproteobacteria bacterium
CCCGAGGAACTCGAGCGCGTCGCATTCGCGTAACCGGCGACGCGTTCAGCGGGCACCGAACACTTTCTCGAGAAGCTCGGTGGTGCGTTTCACGGGATCCTGGCGAATGGCGGCCTCTTCCTTCGCCAGGTAGTAAAAAATCCCCTCCATGCCCTTGTCGACCACGTAGCCGGTGAGATCGGCTTTGACATCGGGAACGAAGGGTATCGATTCGTATTGGCCCATCGCGTCGTCATACGCCTTTATGGCGCCGACCTCAGACAGGCTGTCGTCGACAATGGGCATCATTTCCTGGGCCAGCGGCTGCGACATTCTGGCCTGAAAGTATCGCGTCGCTGCGTCGGCCGGCCCGTCGTAGATCTGTCTCACGTCCTCGAGCGTCATGTCCCGAATGCTCGCCAGGAATAGCTGCTTGGCTTTGGGCGTCGCGGCTTCAGCGGCACGATTCAATCGCAGCTCGAGGTCGTCCATCATCCCGGACATCCCCACCTTCTCGAGTGTCGATTGAACAGTCTTCAGGTTGTCGGGAAGTGGAATGTGCACCGACGGGTCAGTGTTGAATCCGTTGACCGCGCCCAGCTGGGACACGACACGATCCGTGCCGACACTCAGGGCCTCCTTGAGACCCGCTGCGATCTCGTCGTTGCTGAGGGTCGCGCTTTTAGTCGCAGCCCCGCCGTAGCCTTCCCAGAGCTTCTTCGCCGAATCTAAAAAACCGGAATCGGCGCCCGCGGGCGAGGCGGATAGGAACGTGACGCCGATTGGAATTATCAACGCAATCAGGAAGCGTGCCATGCAGGATTCTCCTTCGTTGGAGACACTATCTTAATGCATGGCGCCAGCCCGATCACATGTGCCTTGGCAGTGTTTGCAATCGTTTGCGATACACTGTCCTTGGAAACTCTCGGTTGCGTGGGTTCGTCAACGAGAGTCGATGCCCTGATGATATCTTGGCAAGATTTCACAATCTCGAGCACTCCGGGCGCGTGCAACCAGCCCGGTTGTGGGATCGCGTGTCGCCGAGATCGCATCGAGTCGGTCCTCGGGCCAGCCAACTGAAGACCATGTGTTCCGAGCGCCCTGCGCGCGCTCATGCCGCCATCCAGCCCCCATCCACCATGAGATTGATGCCCGTGATGTAGGTCGCTTCGTCGCTGGCGAGAAAAGTCACGGCGCTGGCGACGTCTTCCGGGCGACCTAGGCGTGGCATCGGCGTGCGGCTCTCGGAGTAGGCGAGGGCCTGCGCTGATACCGCCACGCCGCCTTTGCCGGTCAGTATCTTTCCGGGCGCGACCGCGTTGCACACAATTCCATCCTTCGCATAATCAGCGGCGATCTGCCGGGTCATATACACCACCCCGGACTTGCTGACCCCGTAAGCGAAATCGTTCGGCGCCGAGATCATGCCGTGCTGCGAAGAGATATTGACGATACGCCCGCGGCACTCATTGCCGTGCTCACCGCGCGGCGCCTGGCGCAGCATTTGTCGGACCGCCTCGCGGCAACACAGGTAGACGCCCTTCAGATTGACATCCACGACGTGATCCCAGTCCGATTCTTCGGTCTCGGTGAGACGTTGGCCCGATGAAACGGCCGCGTTATTGACGATGATGTCGAGCCGTCCATGGCGCTCCACGGTGTCCGCTACCAGAGCCGTCACTTCCGAGCCACGCGAGACGTCGGCTTTCAGGTACTCGGCGCGTCGGCCGAGATTCCGGATGGCATCGAGCGTCGACTCGCCACCCTCGCGGGGCGTTTCCCGCACGTCGGCGATGACCACCGCCGCCCCCTCGGCGGCGAAGCGCAACGCAATGGCGCGCCCGATGCCTGAGCTCGCACCGGTCACGATGGCGCTGAGTCCCTCGAGCCGGCCGCTCATTGCCACCGTCCGCCGGCG
>JBFICP010000362.1:0-1658 GCA_041581935.1 Gammaproteobacteria bacterium
CCGGAAACCGCCTGCCGATGTTTGCCCGCCGCCCGGCGCCAATCCAGGTTGCGTATCTCGGCTATCCGAATACCACGGGCCTCGACGAGATGGATTACAGAATCACCGACGAGCTCGCCGATCCGCCGGGCGAGGCCGACGAGCGGCACAGCGAGGCGCTCGTGCGACTACGCGGCGGCTTTCTCTGCTATGCTCCGCCGCCCGATGCGCCTGCAGTGCCCGAGCCACCCGTGCTCAGCCACGGACACGTGACATTCGGCTCGTTCAATAACGTCAACAAGGTCAACGAGGCGGTCGTGGCGGTCTGGTCTCGAATCCTCAGCGCCCTGCCCGGTTCCAAGCTGCTGGTGAAATCTCGACAGCTGGTCGATGCCGCGGCGCGCCTTCGATTGCAGAAGCTTTTCGCGGAGCATGGCATCGACGACACCCGGATCGAGCTCATGGGCAGAGTGCCCAACCGGGTCGATCATCTGCAGATTTACTCCCGCGTCGATATTGCGCTCGATCCGTTTCCCTACAACGGGACGACCACGACGTGTGAAGCATTATGGATGGGCGTGCCCGTGATAACACTCACCGGGCAGGTTCACCGCGCGCGAGTGGGCACGAGCCTGCTACACCATGCGGGCCTCGACGAGTTCATTACCGATTCGATCGAGGCTTATATCGACAAGTCACTGGTAACCGCGCAGGATGCGCAAAAGCTCTCGGCATTGCGCCACGAATTGCGTCGGCTTGTCGCCACGTCAACCCTTACCGATGTTGAACGGGCCGTTGACTCACTGCAGTGCGCTTATCGTGACATGTGGCGCCGTCGGGTCGATTCGGCAACGGCAAATCCGGCGCTGACTGATGGCCCGATACGGCCATGAGGCTGAACCTCGGCGGCACGCTGCGCGCGGCGTCGGCTCATGAGCCTGAGCGACGAGGTCTGGAAACAGCGCTAACCGAGCTCCTCATACTGTAAGTCGCTCTTCAGCTGAGTCAGATTTTTCTCGTAGTTCTTCCAGCGTTTCTGCGCGCTCTTGTAGATCGGTTGGCGAACCTGCCAGTTGCTCGCCGTTCGCACGGCGCGCTTGGTTTCATAGAATGCGAGGCAGCGATCGTCCCAGTCCAATCCGATGTAGTCGAGCAGCTCGCGGCTGATGCGCTCCTGATCGTTAATGAGCTCCTCGTATTGCACTTCGTACATGCGAATGGGTAATACCTCTCTCCAGTGCGACATGATCCGCTCGTAGCCACGGTAATAGGCGGCGATATCCGACAGATCGTAGGAGTAGTAGTGCCCCTCGGCGAACAATTGGACGAAGTTCGACAGACAGACGTCCATGGCGTCTCGCCGGCAGTGGATGACGCGTGCGCGCGGTAGCATGACGGCTATCATCCCCAAGTGAAAAAAGTTCGTGGGCATCTTGTCCGTCACCCGGGCGGCCTCGGTGTCGATGGAGTCGAGCTTTTCGAGATAGCGCTTCGCTCCCCACTCGATTGCGGCTGCGTCGAGCTGCACAACCATATCCGGGTACGCAGCCCCATTCGCGACGCGTTTTTCCAGGACGCTCACGGTATCGTAGATCGTCGTCAGCTCGTCGGCCCCGTGAACGAGCGGATGACTTGCGAGAATCTGCTCGACGAGCGTCGTGCCGGAACGCGGCATGCCG
>JBFICP010000363.1:0-1652 GCA_041581935.1 Gammaproteobacteria bacterium
CCGAACGAGAGCCCTCCTATAGATAGACTTCGGTCAATCCTGCGTAAACGTGAGCCCCGTGAGGCCGAGCGGGTGGTGATTCGGGCTGCGCCGGCCATGCATGTGAAGGCGCTCACATCCTACCGGCCGATCAGACGTGCCGGTTTTTCGGCGTACTGCCCCGAAATCTACGCCCCGGGCCGGTCGAATTGCGCCACGAAGGAAGAAAAGGCGCGGCCGGCATGCAAACGGGAACGCGGCTCCCCTTTCCCTCCCATGACACCAGGCAACGGCTCGATCACCGTCTCGTATTCCGGCGAGGCGAAGTACGCGATGGAGAACCGCTCCCGGTCAATCGGCGGGTGCACACGGTGCAGGGTGGAGCGGAATCGGCCCGCCGACCAGCACTCCATCATGTTGCCGATGTTGACCACGAAGCACCCGGGACGTGGCGGCACCTCGGTCCAACCGAGCCCACGATGCTCGACCTCCAATCCGCCGGCCTCGCCCGGCAACAGAATGGTCAGGGCATTGGTGTCGTAGTGCGGACGCGCATTGGCGCCCCGCTGCCGGTCGCCGCCGCGACCCGCGCCGTTTTCCTCGCAACCCGGTTGGTCGCCTCTTCGGGGATAGTGCAGGAGCGAGATGTTGGTCATCGGTTCCCCAAAATGTCGCAGCAGTGTGTCCTCGTGGCCGCCGAGCGCGAGCCCAAACGCCCGTAACAGATGCTCGGAAAGGTCGGTGACGGCCCGGTAGTACGCGGTGAGGGCACGGCGCAGCTGGGTCGGTCCCGGTGGCCACACATTCGGCCATCGCATCCCCGCACCCGGCGTCGCGTCCGCTTCGAGCTCGGGCCCGATGATGAAGGCTTCGTAGAGATAGGCCCGGCCGCTGTCTCGATCTTCGCTGAACGCGGCCATCGGAATGTAGCCGCGATACGTGCCGGGGGCGCGCTCGAGCGTGCGCTTGTATTCGACGGGCTGGGCGAAGAAGCTACGGGTCGCCTGCAGCGCTTCGTCGATGGTGCTTTGCGCGATGCCGTGATTACACACGTACATGAAACCAATGGCCTCACAGGCGGCGCCGATTCGATCGGCCACGGCGCGCAGTGCTGCAGTATCAGCGCCGGAAATGTTTTTCAAATCGACGATGGGAAGCACGATCTCGTCCTCGTCAAGGCGCGCACGGCGCGTTCGACGCAACGGGTTCGAGCAAGGAACGGGAATTCCGGCCATCGACTCGTCTCCCCGGCGCGCGTCAGTTGATGGCCCTGATATGAATCGCCGAGTGCCGGTCGGCGCCGCGAGAATAAAGTCGCTGCGCCCTCGCGGTCAAGCGCTCAGAGCGAGTTGAGAAAGTCGAGCAACGCCTCTCGATCCGTCGCGCTCATGTTGCGCACCGCGTCGCGCGAGACTTGCGCCTCACCGCCGTGCCAGAGAATGGCTTCAAGAAGATCGCGTGCGCGCCCGTCGTGTAGAAAGTAGGTATGACCACTGACGGTCTCGGTGAGGCCGATGCCCCACAGCGGCGCGGTCCGCCATTCGCGTCCGGAAGCCTCCCCTTCCGGGCGCTCATCGGACAATCCTTCGCCCATGTCGTGCAGCAACAGATCCGTATACGGCCAGATCAGCTGGCCGGCGAGCGCGGGCAACGGCCAGTCGCCCCGGGTGACG
>JBFICP010000364.1:0-1555 GCA_041581935.1 Gammaproteobacteria bacterium
CCGGGAATCGATGAACGTGGTCAAACCTTTGACCAGATACGGTCCGTTCGGCCTGCAGCTAATCGCGGGCTTTCGGCTGGAATCAGTCAACGCCATTCGTGTTTCCTCCTCACGCGCTTCGTTTTGTCCTTCTCGCATCCCAGGCCGTGACCACCGGCAGGGCGCGGTGCTCGCCCAGGGTTCGACGGCGAGAGCATGGCAAGCACACGCCGCAAGCCCGACGCAATTCGCTCGCGCCGACACCGATGCCGATCAGCGTCTTCGACTGCCTGCCGAGTTCCTCCGAGTCTGGTGCATCTCGCCATTGATCGGGCGTGATCACAATCTTACACCGACTATTGGCGGGCTGGTGAAATGGAGATCTGATAACGTAGCCGTCATGGCAACGCGTGGTCGACTCTTGGAGGGCGTGAGAGTACTCGACTTTTCCCGGGTGCTGGCGGGGCCGTTCTGCACGGCGTTGCTCGCCGACGTGGGCGCCGAAGTCATCAAAATCGAACCACCGGGCGGCGACGACTATCGCCACATCGGCCCGTTCAAGAACGGCGAGAGCGCGCTGTTCATGCTCATCAACCGCGGCAAAAAAAGCGTCGTGGTGGATCTCAAATCGCCCGACGCTGCGCAACTGGTGTGCGAGCTCGCCGCGGTCAGCGACATCGTCGTGGAGAACTACCGCCCGGGGGTTACCACGCGACTCGGTATCGACTATCCGACGCTGGCCAAAATTAATCCACGGCTCGTTTACGCGAGCGTGTCCGGGTTCGGCCAAAGCGGCCCCATGGCCGAGCGCCCCTCCTACGACATCATCGCGCAAGCGCTGAGCGGTTTAATGAGCATCACCGGCGATGAAAAGGGTCCGCCGATGCGCACGGGCGAGCCAATCGGTGATCTGTGCGCGGGACTGTTCGCCGCCTGGGGAATCATGGTTGCGTTGTATGCCCGGGACCGTGACGGTCGGGGGTCGCACTTGGACGTAGCCATGTTCGATTCCCTGCTGTCGTTGCTGCCGACGTCGCTTGCGCAGCTTCTCTACGCCGGCGAAAAACCGTCGCGAACCGGCAACAGGCACCCGTTGTCGAGCCCATTTGGAAGCTTCCAGGCACGAGACGGACACGTCATCATCGCGGTCGCCAACAACGCATTGTTTGAACGCATGGTCCGTGCGATGGCCATGCCGGAACTGCTCGACGATACGCGCTTCGCAACCGACGAGGCCCGCACACGTAACGAGCCCGCACTGCGCGCGCGCATCGAGGAGTGGGCGCGCGAAAGGCGCGTCGCCGACATTGTGGCCGTACTCGAGCGCCACGCCGTTCCCGCATCGGCCATATGGGACGTGGAAGAGGCTGTTACCAGCGCGCAGACCGCGTTCCGTGCGCTACTCGTGAATGGCGATCATCCGGTCGCCGGCGCGATCCGCATCCCTGAGCAACCGGTGCATTTCTCCGGAGTGAAACGGGGAATGCTCGAGCGCTCGCCGCTGCTCGGTGAACATACCGATGCGGTGCTCGCCGAGGTTCTGGGGCTGGACACAAAACGGTTGCATGAGCTCAGA